>JAPPHD010000126.1 GCA_028821125.1 Gammaproteobacteria bacterium | reverse complement strand
GGCGCTTCCGCCTCCGTGCGGCGGATCGGCGCGGATGGCGCGGGTCAAGGCCGTATTTGTGGTGGGCCGTCCACGGCGGGAGATGAGTGAAAAAAGCGGCCCGGCGCGCCTGGGATGGCGGCCGGGCCGAAAGGTCCCGCGCCGTTGCGGCGCGGGTGGAGGAGCCTCAGGAGGTGAGGAAGGCGGGGAGCGAGGTGTCTCCGTCCAGGAGCTCGGCGGCGCCGTTGCCCGGGGCGGGCGTGAGCGGGGGTTCGGCGGATTCGGCGTTGCCGCTGGCGACCGTGGCCGCACCCTCTGCCGATTGGCCGTTGCCGGACGCTTCGGCGGAGGTGCCGTTGCCGTCGCGTGGTGCGTCAGCGTTGGACTCAGAAACGGTGTCCGAAGTTTTCTCCGGCGTCGCTTCGGCAATGTCCGCAACTGGGGCGAATCCGGGCGGCAGCCAACGGACCGCTGCCGCATCTACTGCGTTGTCCCGCGCCGGATCGTGGCGAAACGCTTCCGCAGTCGCGGCCGCGAGGTCCTTCTTCTTCAGGCCGCTGTGCTTCGAAGCCCAGTCGTCGCCGAGCGTCTCCGACGCGGCGCCGAGGATCAGGCCCTTGTTCATGCGGTTCCAGACGAGGTCCGTATCGAACGGCTGCGCGCCGATGGCGGCGAGTTCCGCCGGGAAGTCGATGTCCAGGTTGCACACCGCCTCCTCATGCGCCCCGGAGACGTCGCGGTCGTCGGCCAGGTGCGGCACCGTGAGCGAGGCGACCGCATGCGCGAGGACGCTCGCGCGGTCCTCGTCGGGCAGCGCGCGGTAGGCGCGGAACGAAGCGGCGGCGTCCACCTCGGCCAGCCAGCCGAGATCCACCGCGGGCACCGGGTCGAGGTGCTTCATCGTCTCGCTCGCCTTCATGGCGTCGGAGGCGTAGACGCCCTGGTACTCGCCGCGAATGGCGAGCACCGGCGGCTCGTAGCCCGGGTGGCGGCGGCCGAAGCCGGTCATGCGGGCGAGCACGAACCCGATCAGGTCCGTGGCGACCGCGGGGTTGCGGGCCAGAACCCGGCGCACGGCCGCGGTGCGCATGATGCGCAGGTCGTTGCGGAGCGCGTCGGTGTAGCCGCCGTTCTTCCTGCCGGCCGGGGCGGGATCGGCGCCGCCCGGCAGGTTGGGCGCACCGGCGGAGGCGCCCGGGGCGTTCGGCGCGGAGACGTTTCCGTCGGCGCCGTTGCCGCTGTCCCCACTGCGCGCGGCGCGGTAGGCGGCGGCGTCCTCGGCGCGCACCAAGCCCCGGTGGATCTCGAGGTTGCCGTCGCGGTCGAGCGCCACGATCACGCCGGCGTTGCTGCGGATCGCCTCGGCAAAGCCGTCGCGGTCGGCGCGGGCGCGCTCGATCTCCGCATACCGGTTCTGTTCGCGGGTGAGGGTGTCCCACAGCGTGCGGCGCCGTTCGGCGTCGATGTCGACATCGTCGAGTTGGACGCCCGCGTCCTCGATGCGCCGTTCGGCCTCGGTGAGCGCCGCGGTCTCCTCATCGGTGAAATCGGCGCGGCGCTCCGCATCGGCGATTAGGTAGTTCTGCTGGTCCACCCAGGTGAACTCGATCTGCGTAGCGGTCCACTTCCAGTCCTCGGCGTAGTCGGTGGCGACCGCGTTCAGCTTCTGCTGTGCGAGTTCCTCCATGAGTTTCGGATCGAGGATGGTGACGTAGTCGTCCTCGAACAGCGGATCCTCGGTGCTGCCGCCGGCGGTGCGGTAAGCCTCAAGGCCGACGAAAAGCGCCGCCGGGGAATCCGAGCGCGCCTGGCGATTGGCGAGCGCGTGGCGCACGGCGTGGCCGTACAGCTGCCCGGACTCGGTAAGCGCCTTGAAGAGGCTGGACTGGAACCCGGTGTCGGCGGTCAGGGCGAACGCCTCGGCGGTGTCCGCGTTGATGCGGCCGTCGCGGTAGGCGTCGACGATCTCGGCGGGCAGGCCGCCCAGGCGCACGCGCTTCTGCACCGTGCGCTCGGCGACGCCGAACCGGGCGGCGATCTGCTCGGCCGTGGCGCCGTCGCGGGCGAGCCGGCTGAACGCCACCACCTGATCGGCGGGATGCATGGCGATGCGTACGGCGTTCTCGGCGAGCGAGGACTCGACCGCGGCGTCCCCGTCGACGACGAGGCACGGCACGGCGTGGTCCTTGGGGATCGCCTTGTCGGCGGCGAGGGCCTTGAGCGCCCGCAGGCGCCTTGCGCCCGCCGCAACGCCGTAAAGGGTCTTGCCGCGTGGCACGACGACGAGGTTCTCCAGCAGGCCGTGGGCCTGGATCGAGGCGACGAGCTCGGCGTCGGCCTGGGCCCTGGCGGGGTCGCCGGAGGCCGAGCGCACGTTGCGCTCGTCGACGCGGAGCTTGTTCAGTGGAATGAGCCGCGTCTCGGGGGATGCGGCGTTGGGGGTTGCCTTCTGCATGGAATGTCTCCTTGGTTGCAAAGCGGAATGGCCGAGCCCGGCTGCCGCGCCCGGGCGCGGCGGCGTCACATGCCGACGCGCGTCGAGCGCGTCGCCCGCGAGGGCCGCATTGACGCCGTCCGCGTTCCGGGTGCGAGGTTGCACGGCGAGTCGTTTCGCGTGCGGTTCAGTCGAGTTCGACGACGTCGCCGCCGGAAGTGACGGCAACGAAACGGAACTCGCAGAGCTTGTGGGGCTGGCCGGCGTCGGGGTTGTCGGACCAGAGCTCGATGTCGGTCGGCAGGCTGTAGTCCTCGACGATCTGTTTGGCGGCTTCCCGGACACCCTCCTCGACGTTGTCGACATGGACGAACGACTCGGTGATGCCGCCGGTGCTTTTGACTGCGATGCGCATGGTGGTTATCTCCTTGGGTTGGGGCGGGATGCGCTAGGTGCATCCCGCAGTTGGGTGGATCGGGTCAGGGCCGGCTGCGGCCGGCCGTGCCGGCGCGGGCGGTGAGCTTCAGCGCGATCTCCGCGGCGAGGGGCTCGTCGCAGGCGTTCGACAGCACGGCGGCGGAGGCGGTGGTGGGCGCCTTGTCGTGTGTTCGTCTGGCGGCGTTCACAGCCGCGCACGCCCTGCGGTAGCGCGCTGCGTCTTCGAGGATCGCGGCTTCGTCGTCGGACCGGGCGGTGCGGATCGCGTCGATGGCGGCGAGCGACCGGGTGTCCAGCCAGACCTCGACGGTCTCGCCGTTGCGCGTACCGTGGTCGCCTTCGGCCGGGGCGGTCAGGCGGATGCCTTCGGTGGCCTCCCAGGCGTGCGGCGCGGCGGTGGGATGGAAGGCGCGCACGCGCGAGACGACGCGCCCTTCGGTGGTGACTTTGCGGATCTGCATGGTGATTTCCTCGTGGTTGTGTGGGATTGGGGTCAGCCGGCGTACGCGGCGCGCGGCATGGTCCGCGCCTTCCACGGGAATTGCGCCACGAGCCAGCCGTTGGCGAACCGCACGGCCTCGGCGCGGGCGTGGCCGCCCGACGCGCACCAGAGGCAGCCCTTGTCGACGCGGTAGACGCCGAGGCACTCGGGGCAGCGCCGGTGCGAGACCGGCAGTTCGTCCGGCCGCCAGAGGTCCATCTGCGGGTTTCGGCTCGGCATCGGGGTTCTCGCGTGTCTGGGCGGGTGAATGAACGCGCACGGCGGCTTGGCGAGACCGCCGCGCGATGTGGGGCGCTACGCGGGCGCGCGGACGAACTCGCCGCGGCCGATCCGCGCGGACCAGTGGTCCCAGTCCTGGGCGCGGGAGATCGGCTCGATGTGGGTGTCGAGGTCCTCCCGGGGCGTGTCCGCCAGCGGGACGTTGCCGTACCTGCTGGGGTGCTGCTCGGGAGAGATCGTGCAGCGGCCCGTGATGCCGGAGTCGCAGGCGGTGGTGCCGCAGACGGGGCAGGATGCCGTAACCCCGTGAACAGGCTCGAACGCGGGCTCAGGTGACCTCCGGGCATCCCGTTCGAGGATCTCCGCGATGGCCTGGCGGTCGCCCTGCTCGTTCTCGACCAGGTCGATGATCCGTGCCTTGACGTGGGCGACCCGGCCCGACTTTGCGGTCACCGCCACCTCGACTGTGTCGCCAATGCGGACCCGCCGCGACGCCGAGGCGTGGAGCCGCACGCCCCAGTCGCCGCCCGGCAGCAGCGCGAACGTGTTGCGCCCGTCGCTGGCCCGCCCGGCCCGGAACGCCTCGATGCGGCAGAGTGCCGTCGGCGTGCCGTCCGGCATCGTCTGGACGCGAATGACGGTGCCGGAACGGGTGGTGCGCTTGCCGGCCTTCGTTTCCACGTCGCAGGTGACGGCGGTGCCGACTTCTACGATTTCCGCCAGGCTCGGCGCCAGCGACATGTGCCAGCGGCCCCGGACCTTGACGAAGCGGGCGCAGGACCCGCCGTTGGCGGACGCCTGCGGGACCCGGGTGCTGGACGGTTGGTTGTTGTAGGGCATTTCGACCTCCTCCGATGGTCTGCTGTCGATTCCTCGACGGATGGGAGTCCGCGCAACGAGCCGGCGGTCAAGGCTGCCGCCAGGCACCCTTGAGGGCCCGGCCTTGACGGCCGGCGGCGCGGACTAGGCTCAAGGGAATCGACGGCAGGCGCAGGGGGAAGGCATGAAAGCGGGGTGGCGTTGCGTCATGGGGACGCAAGGGCGAATTCGCGGACGCATGCGAACGTCGGCGTGGCGTCAGCCCTGGACCTCAAGGACGGTTCAAGGCCGCCTGGATTCGGTTCGGACTGCCGGTGTCAGTGCGGTCGGTGCGAATCGTCGCGCCGGGGTGCGGTCAATTAGCGGCGCGTTCGCCGGCGTGGCCGACACGCGATGCGACCGGCCGCCTCGGGCGCGCCTGCGAACCGCGGTCAGGCGTAGATCAACCGCTCGCCCTTGGGTTCCGGGACGGGGCGTCCGAGTTCCCGTGCGGTGTCGATCCAGAATCGCATCGCGTCCTTGACGTTCGCCAATGCGGTCTCCTGGTCGTCGCCGTGTGCCGTGCAGCCTGGCAACTCGGGCGCTTCCGCGACGAACGCCCGATCCTCGTTGCTCCAGTAGAGGATGATCTCGTAGCGATACATCAGTCTGCTCCTCCAAGCCGGTACTTCAGGATGACGTTGCGGACCTGTCGGACCTGATACGGCTTGGCCTGGCCGCCGCGGCTCTGAATGTTGACGATCTCGACGACGCCGTCCCTGTGGAACAGGTGATGGCTGCCGCGGACGCGCTCCGCGAAGCCGAGGCCGAGCAGCAGCGCGCGCAGGTCGGCGAATCGTATGTTCGCATCGGATCGTCCTCCGAGAATGGTCTGCAGGAGGCGTTCATGCCGATCCATTGGCGGTCACCCCCCGGATTCCGTTCGCGGCAGACTGAACGATCAGGCCCTGGAGCGCAAGCGGGGCTTTGCCGCCGGTGGTGATGGTGGTGATGTCACGGCACGGAAGTCGGCTGTCGGAAAACGATCAGGCCGCTTGCGCCCCGGACGGGTTCGCGTTGGCGTCGTGCAGCGCATGCAGGAACTCGACCGCCTGCTGCGCCTGGGTGGCGGCGTCGAACACCGCGCGCGGTTCGTCGGTCAGCAGTTCGAGCCACGAGGCGATGTAGCTCGCGTGGTCGGCCCTCGGTGACGAGGCGATGCGGAGATCCGCGCAGAGGAACGCCGAGCCGAGTTCCGCGACCAGCTCCTCGCGCGCCCGCGCCTTCTCGTCGAGCCGGCCCCGGAGGCGGTCGAGCCGGTTCCGGTGGCCGGTCGCGTGCGTCGCCTCGTGCAGCACGGTCGAAAAAAACGTCTGCGAGGACTCGAACGTCTCGAACGGCGGCATCTGGATGCGGTCCGGACCCGGCGCGTAGTAGGCGCGCTCCCCGCCGTAGCGGATCTCGATGCCCAGTGAGTCGATCCACGCCTGGCAGGCGGCGTCGCGCTCGTCGGGGTTGACGTCGGGGACCTCCGGGACGTACTTCTCCGGCAGGCCGTCGATCTGGTCGGCGTTGAACACCGCGTAGACGCGGCGTACCGGGATGACGGCCTCGACCTCCTCGCCGGACGTCTCGTCGCGCTCGCGCTTCTTCGCGGTCTTCGCGAACACGATGTGCGTGGCGCGCTCGCCACGGCGCACCTGGGCGCCGATGGACTGCGCCTGGCGGTAGGTCATCCAGAAGGGGGAGGCGTGGCCGGCGTCGATGGCGGCGCCCCAGAGGATCAGCACGTTGATGCCCTGGTAGGGCACGGCGTTCTGCCGGAGCGGCTTCGAGACGCGGGCGTTCGGGTTGACCGCCCAGGGGCGGTGCCAGGGCAGCACGCCGTCTTCCATCTGGGCGACGATCCCCGCGGCGATCTTCTCGTAGAGTTCATTGGTGCGGGCCATGGCCGGTTCTCCTTCGATGCGAGCGAACGGCGTCAGCGGCCGGACGCCGGTGCCGGCCGGGGCAAGGCCGGACGGCGGACCGCAGGGGACGGCGGCCGCCCGTAAGGGCTCTGCCTTGCGGCGGACGGCACCGGCGGCCAAGGCTCAACCGCGCCGGTCGGCTCGACGGAGAACCGTTTTTTTGTCGGGTGTTGCGGGGCGGATTTTGCGATTCTGAAGGCGTTCAATCGCCGGGTCGTGACTCAGGAAGCGCCACCTGGGAGCAGGCCGTGTTATGCCTATCTAGCTGAAAATGTTAGACTTTTCTGTGCTTCAAGTCGGGTTTCCCGGCGTCGCCCGGAATACAGGGCGTGGGCACTGGAGCCGCCCCCGGGCGGCGTCTGACTACCGGGCCGATCAGGCCCACCGATCCCCCGCCGGGACGTCTTCCCGGCGGGGAGGTTCGTCCCGCGGGACTTCCTAGGAGGTACTGCCATGACGGACCTGAGAGAGATCGTCGACGTGCGCGGACCGGGACTGCCGACCGAGTTCGTGTGTACGACGAGCGTCGGCAGCGACGTGCTCGCGGCCTGCGGCCTGGCGGAGGACGAGGTCCTGCGCCGCGCCGCGCAAGCCGTCGAGTTGGAGCTGGGCATGGCGGAAATCCATGCCGGCACCGCCGCCGGCGTCGACCGCGCGGTGTTCCCCCTCAACGGGGAGGCCGTGGCGACGGCGCGGATTCACCGCAGCCTGTCGCCGAGCGTGGTCGTCGAGCTGGCGTAGGCCGCTGGCCGCCGCGCCGGGCCGTCCCCCGACTTCCGGGGGGCGGCCCGCACTCTTCACCGGTGCAGGCCGGCCCGACGGACAGAACGGACAGAAACAATCGATAGGACAAGGTCATGTTTGGGCGAAGGAAGAAAAAGGAAGAGGACAAGGAAAAGACGGCGCCGGTGGAACCGGCCAGCCCGTTCGATGACGACGAGGCGGACGCGGTCAAGGCGCTGTGGCGGCTGACGGCGCTGCCGCGCGAGGAATTCGACGCCACCTACGGGGACCTGCTGCGCCGGTGCTGGCGCTCGATCGCCGAGGCGCCGGGCGGGGAGTGGACGGCGCTTCGGGAACGCTCGCTCAAGTGCGTGATCGCCGCGCTCAAGGTGCGCCAGGCGTACGTGCTGCCGCGCTTTGCCGCGGCCGAGGACTCTTCCCGGCTGACCGAGGTGATGAGCTTCGCGCTGGCCGCCTGCGTGCTCGCCGAGCGGTTCGCCGAACTGCTCGGGCGGACGGTCGCGCCGGGGTGGTCCCCGCTTGATGGCGACGTGCCGGCGGCGGCGACGCTGTTGGAGATGGCCGTTCCCCGGTCGTTTGGGGCCCTGCTCCTGATCAGGCTGGTCGGCCACGCCGGGCATGAGTGGCTCGCCCAGGAACGCGAGGCGCTGTGGGCGGCGGCCGCCTACTTCGGGGAGGGTCGGAGCGAGCTCCGCGAGATCGGCCACGACGCGGCGGTCCGGATCGGCCTGCCCTTCGTTGCCCCGGCGCCCGCGCACGAGACGGGCGGCGGAAACGAACCGTCAGCGGAACGCCAGGCGAACGGCGACGCATCGGCCGCGGAAGCGGGGGCAGAGCCCGAGTCTGCGGAGACCCCGGGTGACAAGTCCGCCGGCGAGTCGGCGACGGCGCCGGAATCCGCGCCGACGGACATCGGCGACGGCCGGGTCGGCTGGCAGTGGTTCAACCGGGTGCGCGCGGGGCTGCGCGACGGCAGCGTCGTGCCGAACGCAGAGGGGGGCTGGCTGCACAACATCGACGGGGCGGCGTTCGTGGTCGACCCCGACTGCTTCGAGGCGCTGGCGGCCGCCGAGTCGCTGCCGCCCAAGTCGATCCGCAACCGGGTCCTGAAGCTCGGCCGGCACCGCACGCGCCGGTCGTTGGCGGGCCGGGCGGACGCATTCGCGGCGGAACTCGCGGACGGCCGCCGCGTGAACGGGATGCTCTTCGACGGCGAGCTGTTCTGGGACAGGGATGCCCCGCCCGCATCGAAGTCGGTGCTGCGCTGAGCACGCGCTGACGGACCGGAGCATGGTGTCCATGCATGGCCGACAAGCGCCGGCGGCGCGCCCGCGAGAGGGATGGAAGCCCACCAGGGCCGAGACTCGCCCCGCGAGGCTCGGTTCACGACAGCCCGACCCCGAAGGGGGCTCGCCCATCCTCCCCGGATGCAGCCGACGAAAAGAGTACGAAACCGTCGCCACCCCCGTCGCACGCGCTCCCTGCCGCATCGTGGGCAGGCGCGAAAAAGAACTCCGGTTCGCCATCGCCGCCCGCCGTTGCAGCGGTTTCCGGGCACGCGGCGATGGCGCCCCGGGCATGGGGTTTTAATCCAAGGATGCTTAGCCGCCGACTCCGGTCGGCGTTGCCGCGGCGATTCGCCGGGGCGTAGAGCAAGGTGCCGGTCGCAAGACCGGCGTACGCAAGACCGGGCGGTAACCCGCCCACTCCCGCAGGGGACCGAAGTCCCCTGCGGAGGCCGGTCCTGTCGTGCGGGAGTCTTCCAAGGAGGAACCCCCATGAAGGACGACAGGTTCGCCGGCCTGGGCGCAGAGGCGCTCAACGAGGCGGAAAGGGAAAGCGTGGTGAGACTGGCGCTTGAGGTAATGGCGAAGGATGTGGCGGACGGCCCGCTCATGACGAGCGAGGCCGACGCCGTCCGCTACCTGCAACTCAAGACGGGCGCCCGCGAGCGCGAGGTGTTCGGTTGCCTGTTCCTGACCACCAGGCATCGCCTGATCAGGGACGAGGAACTGTTCTACGGTTCCGTCGACCGGGCCACGGTCCACCCGCGGGTGATCCTGCAGAAGGCGCTCAAGCACAACGCGAGCGCGCTCATCTGCTACCACAACCACCCATCGGGCACGGCCGAGCCGAGCGCGAGCGACGTGGACCTGACCTGCCGCACCAAGGATCTCCTCGACGAGATCGAGGTGCGGCTCCTGGATCACATCGTCGTGTCCCGGACCGAGACCGTCAGCATGGCCGCCCGCGGCCTGATCTGACGGACCGCCGCGCGGGGAACCTCTCCGGAGGTTCCTTCGCGCCGGCGGCCTCGCCCGTTCTTCAGGACCTGTTCCGTATGGCGTTGGCCGGTGCCGCGTGAAAACGGTCATGGGCAATCCTAGACCGGGCGCAGCGAGCTGGCGAATGGACGGACGAGCCGTCTAATTATCTGTTTGATAAGAGTTTATTCCTCGCCCGGCGCTTGCCCACGGGTTACGATGAGTCTGCTTTGCCGCCGACCCGTTCGGCGTTGCCGCGGCGGATGCCGGGGCGTGAAGCACGGAGCTGGCGCAAGCCGGCGTCGTCAAATCCGGGCCGGATTCGGCCCGACACTCCCGCAGGTAATCGAATTCCCGGCGGGACTTTCGGTTCCCCGGCGGGTTCCCGAAAGGAGAAGCCGATGGTACCGGAAGAAGAGCGAGCGGCCGCGGAAACGCGAAAGCTCAGAGCGGAAACGGTTAAACTGGAGGCCGAAGCGAGGAAACTCGAACCGGAGGCGTTGAAGCTCCGGCGCGAGGCGACGAAGCTGCGGGCGGAGGTGCGCAGGTTCCGGCAAAGCGCCATGGTGGACTTTGCGAAACTGGGACTGGCGCTTTTCGCGTTGGGCATTGCCGCCCTCGAATGGGCCGAAGGCATGGGCTGGCTATAGGAGGAAACGATGTTGAAACGACACGACGTCCTGGATGGCGAGGTCAAGATGGACCGGGACTGGTGGTACGCCACCAAGCTCGTCGCCGTGATCGTGACCGCGCTGGCGGCCGCCTACGTAGTCCACGCGACGCTCTTGTAACGCGGAACGGCCCTCCCTCTTCGGGGAGGGTCCGACCGTTCCCCGTTCGCCGTGACCCGTACTGAACGCGCGCCATGAACAGGGACGGCAAACCGGCGCGTTCGGATCCAGATGACTGGGGGTCCAGCGAGCGGACAATCGGCGGCGTCCGAATTCGGTGCCTGTAACGAATCCCACCGAGTGCGTTTGAGCGAGCAGAGCTGGAATGAGATGGTCGCGCCTGGCGAACAGCGACCAAGGCATTGGGATTGGGAGGCCCGGAAGTTCCTGGAGGGATTCGAGACACGAACCTTCGCACGGACGGCCTTCGGGCCGACCTGCCGGCAAGGAACGGGCGGGCGGTGCCGCTTGGCCGCCCGGAGGGCGGAAGCGCCAGCGATCGTCACCCGCATGGGCCGAGACCGCTTCGCGGGCTCGGTTCGCCGCGGGTGGAACCCAACGGAAACCGGTCTCCGCCAGATGCCCGCGGCGAATAGAGCGCGGTGCCGGAGGCAGGCGCCCCTCCGACGACATCCCTGGCGGATCGGCTCAAGCGGCTCTCAGGTCCGGGCCAGCCGGAAGATCGCCATGTCCGCACGCCCGAGCGACGAGGCAACGGTCTCGCCGCGGTTGTGGTACTCGAGAGACCGCAGGAACTGCCCATTGAGAAAGCGGCCCTCGATGCCGGGCAGGTCACCCTTCTTGATGCGCCGCGAGAGCTGGTTGGCGAAATACTTGGCCAGGGAGTCATGCCGGCCGGTGTCCTTGCCGCCGACCGGCTTGGCGATGAGGTCCGCCTCCCGTGGATGCCGCTGATCGAAGGCAATGGCAATCTGATAGGCGGTGAGGAAGGGCAGCCCGAAGTGATGCCCCTCGTCGGGAACCGACGCCAGGATTTCCCGAATGCGCTGCTCGATGGCGTGGTCTTGCCAGATGGACATGTGGAACTCCGTTGGAGTAAGTCGATCGGTGCCGGACGGGCCGAACCGCATAGTCTAAACCCGGTGAGCCTGCGGTTCGACCGGAAAGACGCCCGGTTCGATCGTCGACCGGTCGAATCGCGGCGGCCTCCCCTTGGACCGGGGCGCTTGCCCGTATCGCGCGGCAGCGCCCGAACAGGCCATCGCTGGAACCGGGTAACTGGCACCGCTCTGCGGGACATGGCGGTCAGGCGCGGGAATTGGACGAGGTTCCAAGTCACCGTCTCGGTACGCGAGTCGTCAGCGTCGACGATCATTGTTTCCGGACGGCGCGGACAGACCTCGGCGAGCGGCTGGCGGTCAGTCTGCCTCGCGTTGGCCCGCTACGTACGCTGCCCAATCGTCCATCAGTTCGCGTCGGCGCTCAAAGAGATCGCTTCGTCGATACGCTGCTTCCACGCGGTCGCTGTTGACGTGCGCAAGGGCCAGCTCGCAGACCTCGCGGGGCACGTCCGTTTTCTCGGCTGCCCAATCCCGGAAGCTGGACCGGAAGCCGTGTGGCACGGCGCCGACGCCAAGTTCCCGCAGCAGTTTCGAGAGCGTGCTGTCGCTCAGAACACGGCCGGTCGGCGACGGGAACACCAACCCGCTCTTGTCGGCAACACCGCGCGCCTCGTCGAGAATGGCCACCGCGCGTGGGGAAAGAGGAACCCGGTGCTCGAGCTTCGTTTTCATGCGGTCCGGCGGCACCGTCCAGGTGGCGTTGGCGTCGTCCACCTCGTCCCACTTCGCGCCACGAACCTCGCCGGAGCGGCAGGCAGTGAGCACCAGAAACTCGAACGCGAGTACCGTAGCTCGGTGCGCTCTGGACGCGCGCACCCGCCCAAGCGCCTTGGCGACCTGTGCATGCGGCAGGGCCTGCTGGTGCCGGCGGCGCACGCTGTTCTTCGGCAGCGCGGCGGAGATGGCGTCTCCCGCCGGGTTGTCTTCCCGGTAACCCTGCGCGACGGCCCACTTCATCACCGCGCCGATGCGCTGCCGGACGCGCCTCGCGGTTTCCCGCTTCGCGGACCAGATCGGCAGCAGAACTTCCATGACGTCCTTGGTGCTGATGCGGTCCACGCGCTTGCGGCCGATCTTCGGCACGGCGTAGTCGCGCAGGCTGGCGCGCCACTGGGCGGCGGACTTGCCGCCGTCCTTCCAGTTCTCGGCGTGGATCTCGATGACCTTCTCGACGGCCTGCTCGAAGTTCGGAGCGCGGCTCGCCCGGTCACGGGGGTCGCGGCCTTCGGAGACGACCCGCGCATTGGCGAGCGCCTTCTGGCGCGCCCGTGCCAGCGTAACCACGGGGTAGGCGCCGAGGCCGACGTTGGCGGCCTTGCCGTCGAGGCGTATCCTCTGCGCCCAGGACTTGGCGAAGCCGCCGGCGGAGGCGGGTTTCACAAGAAGGCTCAGGCCGTGTCCGCCGCGTCCGTCGCCGTAGCGGCCGGGAACATTGACCGTGTTGACGAAGGTGGCGGAGAGTCTCTTCGGGCGCTTCATGGGGGTTATCGCTATCACTTCAGTTATCACAATTATGGGAAGTATGCGCGCATCGCTCCGAAACGTCAAGGAACGAAAAACGTATATTTATCAAATTGTTAAGTAAACTAAGGGGGGTATTACGGAACAGCGGAAATCAGTATTTCGGCGGTCACCCTCTCCGCCCCATATCCGTTTGGAATTTGAGGGCACTTGTGGAGGCCGCCACCCGAAATTTCCTTTGCGTTCAAGGGTTTTCGCGTGGGGCTGTGCCGGTCGACTTTTTGGATATGGTTCCACCCCATGATTGCTACCGCCCGTTTTGTCTGTTTCGGAGAGTGTTTTGCCAGGCGTAGACGCCGGCCGAGGTGGCTGGTGGTGGGTTGCTTATGTATTTTCCTTTCGACAGCAATCCCTTCGGCCGTCAGCGCCGAACCCGCCGTCGATGAACCCGAACCGGTATCCATTCCGGACGCCAATCTCAAACGGTTGCTGGAACATCGTCTCGGCGCTCCCGTCACTGTCGAACGGATGGAAGCGCTGACCACCCTGGACGCAGCGGACCTCGAAATCGCGGACATACGCGGCCTCGAGTTCGCCACGGGCCTGTCGAGCCTGTACCTGAGCGGAAATGAAATCTCAGATGTTTCCGCGGTTGCGAGCCTCACCGGCTTGCGATTCCTGTCGCTCGCCGACAACGCCATCGAGGACATCACGGCGCTTTCGGGCCTCAGCAATCTGCAGGATGTCGATCTGGACGGCAATGCCATCGAGGACATCGGGGCACTCTCGAATCTCACGCAACTGACGCGCCTGAGCCTTTCGGGGAACGTCGTGTCGGATATCTCACCGGTCAAGGGACTCACCGCATTGTACAGGCTCGACGTGTCCGACAATGCCGTCGAGGACGTGCCGTCTCTGACGGGCCTGAGCGGCCTCCGTTGGCTTGACCTGAGAGGAAACGCGATCAGGCATCCGGCGTCGATGGGCAACCCGACCGCCATTGAGGTCCTCCATCTCTCCGACAATCCGCTCGAATCCGGCCTTTCGCTCGAAGGCCAGGCCGGGCTGCGATATCTGTACTTGAGTCGATGTGGGATTTCGGATGTATCTTACCTGGCAGGACTTACGGGACTTCAGTCCCTGTCCCTTGCCGGCAACGCCGTAACGGACCTTGCCTCGTTGTCCGGCCTGACGGCACTGCAGAGACTGACCCTGGGGGACAATTCGATATCCGACCTGACGCCGCTGGCGGGGCTGGAACAACTGCGCTTTCTCGATCTGAACGGCAACTCGATTTCCGACCTGACTCCCTTGAGGGGGCTGACGCGCCTGCAGCAACTGTCTCTGGCCGAAAACGCGATCCGTGACATTTCTCCGCTGGCGGGCCTTTCCAGCCTCCGATCGTTGTCAGTCGCAGAAAATTCGATTTCCGACCTGTCCCCATTGGCCGCGCTGACGGAACTGCAAGCCCTGTACGCCGGCGGTAATGAAATCGCCGAACTGGGGCCGCTTCGCGGCATGGAGTACCTGGCATGGCTGGACCTGTCGGACAACGCGATCACCGATCTGACGCCATTGACCGATCTGAGGGGGCTTTTCCGTCTCGACCTGTCCGGCAACCCGCTCTCTGAAATCACCCCGCTCGCCGGCCTGCACAACCTGACCCACCTGTTACTAGCAGATGCGGGCCTGTCCGACATCGGGCCCCTGGCCGGCCTGACGGCGCTTGTGGAACTGGACCTGTCGGGCAATGCGATCGTCGACGTTGCGCCGCTGTCGGGCCTGACCGGTTTGACCGAGCTGCGCCTGGCGGAAAACGCAATAGCGGATGTTGCGTCACTGTCCGGCTTGACCCGTCTGATTTACTTGAATCTCGGCGACAACGAAATCTCGGACATCGCGCCGCTCGTGTCGAACAGGGGGCTCAGCCTGGGCGATACCCTTCATCTGGCGGGCAACCCCTTGAGCGCGGACTCGCGCACAATGCATGTTCCGGCGCTCGAGGCGCGGGGCATTGCGTTCAGTTCCGAACCGCAGCAGGTGGTGATCGATTTTCCCGACCCGTTTCTACATCGCCGGCTGCGAATCGAGCTCGGCCCATTGTTCGGCCGCCCGATAACCTCCGCACACATGCAGCGCGTCACCGAGCTGGACCTTGACTTCGCCGCCATCACAGACCTCACCGGGCTTGAGTATGCGGCAGGCCTCGAAATCCTCTCGGTCGAAAGAAATCGGGTGGAGGATCTGTCGCCGCTGGCGGGACTGCACAACCTGACTCGGCTCGGGCTTGAGGACAACCTCATCTGGGATCTGTCTCCCCTCGCGGGAATGACGCAGTTGCAGCGCCTGGGTCTTGCGGGGAACGCGGTCAGCGACCTGTCTCCGCTGACTGGTCTGTCCGCTATGGAAAATCTGATCCTGTCCCACAACTCGATAACGGACCTGGCGCCGCTTTCGGGCATGACCAAACTGCGCGTTCTCTACCTCATCGGCAATCATGTCGAGGACCTGTCCCCGCTGAGCGGGCTGGCTCGCCTGGAGATTCTCAATCTGTTCGACAACGAGATAAGCGACATCTCGCCGCTGCGCGAGCTGACGCGTCTTGTGGAACTGGTACTGGCGTACAACGCCATTTCCGATCTGTCACCGCTCAAACGCTTGACCGACCTGCAGTATCTCTCGCTGGGTGTAAACGCGATCTCGGACATCGCTGCACTGGGTAATCTCACCAAGCTGTGGAACCTGAGCCTGTACGACAACGCCGTGGCCGACATGTCGCACGTATCGAATCTCGTGGCGCTGCAATCGCTCCATTTGTCCGGCAATGCCATACAGCGTGTGCCGGACCTGAGCAGGCTGACGCGCCTGTACCGGCTTGCGCTGTCGGACAATTCGATTTCGGACCCGGCCCCGCTGGTGGAGCTTGCAAGCATCGGTGCACTGGATCTTGCCGGCAACGCGATCGTCGATATCGAACCCCTGCTGTCTGCAACGGAGCTGGGAGCAGGCGATGTCGTGAACTTTTCTGGAAACCCGTTGAGCCGGGCGTCGGGGGAAATTCATGTACAGGCCTTGAGAGACCGGGGTGTCGACGTGGCCCTCTCGAGCGTATCCATAGAAGATGCATTCGCGAAGGAAGGGGAAGCGCTCGAATTCACGGTGCGGCTGTCTGCGCCGGTGGAAGAGCCGGTGCGTGTGCGCTGGCAGACAGCCGGGGGTTCCGCCACGGAAGACGTAGATTTTCACTCCGACAGGGAGGGAACGATCGAAATCGCGGCTGGCGAGACATCCTCGACCTTCAGTGTGCAGACCCTGGCGGACGATCTGGAGGAAGCGCCCGAAACCCTGAGGGTGCATTTGTCCGGCCCGTCGACGGGGTTGCCGGTGGGCGTGACACTCAGTTCAGGCGGATTCAGACGGTTTCCGAATTGGCTGGCCTTTGGAACCATCTCGGACAAAGCTGTCTCGGCGCGCATGGTTCCCTTTTTCCCGACTCCCGGGTACGAATACGGTCAGGGGTTTGCGCGCATCGTCAACCATGGCGAAGATTCGGGAGAGATCCAGATCGATGCCTTTGACGATGCCGGGCGGCACCGTGGAACGGGTGCGCTGGCGGTCGGGGCGGGCGAGGCCGTTCACTTCAACTCCGACGATCTGAAAACGGGCAATCGGGTCAAGGGTCTGGACGGGGCCGTGGCTGCAGGGATCGGCGCTTGGCGCCTGGATTTGAGAAGCTCCCTGGATTTCGAAGTGCTGGCTTATATGCGCACGAAAGACGGCTTCCTCACCGCCGTGCACGACATCGTGCCCCGTACGCAGGACGGCTATGTCGTGCCGGTCTTCAACCCGGCCAGCAATCGCAATCAATCGAGCAGCCTGCGGGTCGTCAATGTCGCCTCGCAGCCTGCCGAAGTGTTTATTGCCGGCATCGACGATGACGGCGAATCGCCTGTAGATGACGTTCGGGTTTCGATTCCCGCGGGCGCCGCGCGCCCGCTCACCGCGGTCCAACTCGAGAACGGCGATTCCGCAATGCAGGGAGCCTTGGGAGACGGCAAGGGGAAGTGGCGCCTGCAGGTGACGTGCGAGCAGTCTTTAATCGTGATGAACCTGCTTGAGAGCCCGACCGGGCACTTGACGAACCTCTCCACCCGACTCGTGCGCCACTGAGCCCAACCGGCCGGCTGCGCCATGCCACGCTGCACGTGATGCCGGTCGGGTGGCCCAAGGAGCGGTGGCCGGATCAACGGTGCGGCTGACGGCTAATCGACCACACCGTAGCGCGTTGTTCAAAAATCGGGGACCAATTCTCATTCGTCAAACGAATAAACCAGATCGATGCCATAGGTGCGCGGCCGCCCGAACGTGTTCCCGGTGAATCCGAGGCTCGCGAAGTCGATGCCCCACTCCCGGTACTCCTTGTCCGCCAGGTTGCTGACCCACCCCGAGATTCGCAGTTGGCCGCCGTCGCCCAGGCCGATGTCGTTCAGGCTGATGCGAGCGTCCAGCAACCAGAAATCCGATGCGCTGTCGTGCTGGTTCAGAAACGGGTGAAAGGCGAACTCATCCGTATAGGTGGCATCGAAACGCATCGACAGGCGCCCCCAGGGGAACGGGTTGAAGTCGTACTGAATGCCGATGTTGGCGGTGTGCTCCGGCATACCGGGCATGGTGGTCACATCGGCGATGTCCATTTCCCGGTCGGTGAGGGGATCGACCGCAAGGTATTCGTCGAACTCCCCGTGCGTATAGCCGTAGGTGACGTCCGCGATCAGCCCCGGCGTCAGTAGCGCCACCATGTCCAGTTCGATTCCGGTGAACGACGCCTTGCCGGCGTTGAGCAGCCTGAGCGACGCGCCGCCGCTGCCGGCCTCGAACTGGCCGATATGCACGTCCTTGAATTCGTTGTGGAAGAAGGCGACGTTGGTGCGCAGGCGGCTGTCCCACCAATCGGCCTTCATGCCCACCTCGATGGCGGAGATCTCCTCTTCCCGCACCGGCTCGACGAATGCGGTCACCGACAGCGCCCGGGCGTTGAAGCCACCGCTGTTGTAACCGGTGGAGTGGGTGACGTACACGTTCAGGTCGGCGTTGACGGCGTAGCTGAGGTTCAGGAAGTAGCTGAGGTTGTCCCACTCGCCGGTGCTGGTGAGCCGGTCTTCGATGGATTCGTGGAACAGGTTTTCGTTGAACAGGAAACCGGTTTTCTCGTCGTCGGTGTAGCGCAGGCCGCCGGTGAAGCCGAGCCTGTCCGTCAACTCGACGGTGCCCTGGCCGTAGACGGCCCAGGATTCGGAGTCCTGGCCGTAGACGAAGTCGACGAAGCCGTTCAGGTTGGGGTCTGCGCCCGGAAAGCGGAACGGAATGGGCAAACGCTGGCTGCCCACGCACACCGGCCCCACATCGGGCACGATGTCGCAGAAGCCCCTCAACCTGAAGATTCCCGCCAGTATCGGCTGTGCCTGCACCAGCGCCGCGATGGGCAGCGAGAAGGTCTGCGGATTGTCCTGGTAGACCTCCTCCTCGTAGTTGTAGTAACCCAGGGTGACGTTCGCGCGGCCGTCGAACAGTTCGCCGAAGAGCTGCACCTCGTGGGTTCTCATGTCGACGAAGTGCTCTGGAATGCTGGCGTGGAAACCCGGTGTGGGCACCTCGGCGCCGCGCGCATAGAACGCGTCGGGAGCGATGTGCGCGCCTCCGTCGAGGTCGGTGTTGCCGGCGGTCTGGTCGGTTTGCCGGTCGGCGAAGATGTATTTCAGCGTGAAGGCGGCAACCTCCAGCTCCGCCGTCAGGGTGTGCCCTCTCACGTCCAGATGCTCAGGGCCGACGTGGTCGAGGGTGTATTGCTCCCGGCGGTCGTCCGGGTCGCCGATTGTGGCCGCCATTCCCGCATAAAGGGGGCCGCCCAGTACCGCGAAGGGAAACGGTATGACGTTGAACCCGTCGTACAGGCTGCTCTTCACCTCCGTGATCTGGAAAGGCGTCGGCACGCCCTTGTTGTCCGTCCTGTCGTAGGCGTAGTCGACGGTGAAGCTGTCTACCGGCTGCAGGCGCACCGCGATGCGGTAGGCGCCATTGTTCTCGCTGGCGAGCTTGCTTGCCTGCCCGGGAAAGTCGTTCACGGCCCAGCCGTCGTAGTCCATCAGCATTCCCGAGACCCTGGCGGAGAGCACGCCGCCAATACTGGGGAGGTCCGCCGAACCGGAGTAGCGCCGGTAGCCGTCGTTGCCGAGGGAGGCCTGCAGCTTGAGCCCGAACTCGCCGGTGGGTTTCGCCGTGGTGAGGTTCAGGGCGCCGCCGCTGCTGTTGCGGCCGAACAGCGTGCCCTGCGGCCCGCGTAGTATCTCCACGCTTTCGAGGTCCACCACATCGAAGACGGCGCCGACGGTCTTGCTCATGTAGACGCCGTCGATGTACACGCCGACCTTGGGGTCGACCATCAGCGACGTTTCGCCGGCGCCCACCCCGCGGATGAAGACGCCGGCGTTCGAGTTCGATGCGGGTTGCCTGCGCATCGCGGTATTGGGCGCGAGGCTCGAGAGGTCGGCGATGTCGAAGATGTTCATGTCGGCGATCTTCTCGCCGGTGATTGCCGTCACCGCGATGGGGGTGTCCTGGAGCGCGGTTTCGCGCCGCTGCGCGGTCACGACGATTTCCTCGAGCGCCGTGGATTCCTCCGCGACGGTGGGGGCTGACAGAAAACCGCCCGCCCCGGCAACAGATACGGCGAGCGTTGTCAGTTTCCGAGCAAGACCGGGCATGGACCCCCCTTCCGTCATCGACAAGCGCTGCTGTTTGAACGCTGCGATTTGATCGCAGTCTCTGACAGGCATTATTGCGTATTCGGCGTACCCCTGCACACGCGCTCATTTGTTTGCGAATTGCTTCTCGGGGAAATTGCGCAAGGCAGGTCACCGCGTCCGGATTTGCCTATGCCCGCACCGGCATGGACACTCGTGTGCGGCCGGCCGCCGGCGGGCCGACCGATACGGAACGGATGAAACGCCAAGATGTCCAATACAAAGAGCTACCACATGTCCACAGACGACTTCCGTCGACACGGCAAGGAAATGATCGACTGGATCGCGGACTACTACGAGACCGTTGAAAGTTATCCCGTGCTGGCCAGGGCCAGGCCGGGCGAGGTCGCTGCCTCTCTGGGCGATGAACTTCCCGTTCATGGCGAGGGCTTCTCGAAAATCCTGCGCGATGCCACCGAGAAGATTCTTCCCGGCCTGACCCATTGGCAATCGCCCGGGTTTCACGCGTACTTCCCGGCCAACACATCGGGGCCCGCCATTCTCGGCGAACTGCTTTCGGCGGGCCTCGGCGTGCAGGGCATGCTCTGGTCCACCAGCCCCGCCTGCACGGAGGTTGAAACCCGGGTGCTCGACCTGCTCGCGGAGCTTCTTGGCCTGCCGGAATCGTACCGCTCAACCGGCAACGGCGGGGGCGTCATACAGGATTCCGCCTCCAGCGCCGTGCTCTGCGCCCTGATCGCCGCACGGGAGAGAGACTCCGGGCAGCGGTCCAACCGGGTTGGCTGTGACGGTACCCAGGTCGCCTACTGTTCCACCCAGACGCACTCATCGCTTGAAAAAGCCATGGGCGTTGCCGGCCTCGGGCGCGCCAATCTGCGGCAGATCGAGGTGGACGAGCGGTTTGCCCTCGATGCCGAGAGGCTCGCCGTGCAGATCAGGTCCGACAGGGCCGCGGGGCTGCGCCCGATTTTCGTCTGCGCGACGCTCGGAACCACTTCCTCCAACGCGGTGGACCCCATTGCCGACATCGGCAGGATATGCAGTGAGGAAGGCCTCTGGTTCCATGTCGATGCGGCCATGTCCGGCACGGCGGCGATCTGCCCCGAATACCGGCATCTCAACGACGGCGTCGAATACGCCGACAGCTACTGCTTCAATCCCCACAAGTGGATGTTCACCAACTTCGACTGCAGTTGTTTCTGGGTGGCCGACCGGGCGGCGCTGGTGGGCGCGCTGTCGATTCTTCCGGAATACCTGGCCAACGAGGCGACCCGGAGCGGGGCGGTGTTCGACTACCGTGACTGGCAGATACCGCTGGGGCGCCGCTTTCGGGCGCTGAAGCTCTGGTTCGTGCTGCGCTACTACGGTGTGGAAGGCCTGCGGTATCACATTCGCCGGCACATCGAGCTCACCGGAAAACTGGTGGCCTGGATCGAGGCCGACCCCCACTTCGAGATCGTCGCCCCGGCGCCGTTCAACCTGGTCTGCTTCCGTTACCGTGGCAGTGACGGCCTGAACCAGCGGATCATGGAAGAACTCAACGAGGGCGGCGAGATCTTCCTTACCCACACCAGGCTGAACGGCCGGTTCGTATTGAGGCTGTGCGTGGGTCAGGCCCGCACGGAACTCGAACATGTCGAAAAGGCATGGAACCTGGTCGCGGCAACGGCGGAACGATTGCGACGGATCGTGCCACTTACAGAAATTGATCAATTGAGCTAGTCGTTGATCGCTTCCATAATGTTTCCAACCGAACGCACCCTGCATTGCCGTATGATGGGTGACAAGAACAAGAAGAGGCCGTCGATGTCCGGGTTGAAACTATGCTGATCGAATCACCAGGGGAGATCCGCCGCGCCGGCGGAGCCGATCGCCGATGACGTCGAAGGAACGGCTCGAGAGGGTCTCCGCGGCGGTCGACGGGGAAGCCAGCGAGGCGGAGCTCAGGCAACTGCTCGAGGAATCCGGCGACGACCCCGAGCTGCGCGCCGCCTGGGCGCGCTACCATTCGATCGGCGCCGCCATGCGGGGCGAGTGGCGTCCCGATACGGAATCGCTACGCGAGCGGGTCTGGAATTCGCTGCAGTCGGAAGCCTCAAGCGATACCGACGCCGGCTTCGAATTCGAGCGGCCCATGCGTTCACGCCGGCAGATGGAAGGGTTCGCCTACCTTGCGGGTTTCATCCTGTCGATTCCAATCGCCAACTGGATGATCGGCAACGTCGGCTCGGCCTGCGCAGCCAACGGGCTCTGCGTGATTCCCGTGCTGCCGGGCGTGCTGGCCCCGAGCAGCGTCTTGCTCGTCGGTCTGGCGTTCGTGCTGCGCGACCTGGTGCAGCGGCGCCTGGGCATGCAGTGGGCGATTGCCGCCATTCTGTTCGGCGCGGCGCTCTCCGCCCTGGTGGCGCCGCCGACGCTCGTTATCGCCAGTGCGACGGCCTTCCTGTTTTCCGAAATGGCCGATCTTCTGGTCTACACGCCCTTGCAGCGCCGGCGGCTGGTGTTCGCGGTGTTCCTGAGCAGCATGGTGGGGCTGACCGTCGACAGCATGCTGTTTCTGGGCCTTGCGTTCGGCAGCCTGGAATTCCTGGCCGGCCAGATCATCGGCAAGTCGTGGATGGTTGTGCTGGTACTGCCGTTGATCGCGATGCTGCGGCGCCGCGACGACCGCATCGGGCTGGCGCCTGCGTAGGAGCCGGCACTGGTCGTTAGACGGGTTCCAACTGATCGAGCCAGTACGCCTCGTCGTTGCGGCGGCGCACGAAGAAGCGGCCCAGGTCGGTGGGGTCCTTGGCCTGGTGGTAACGCAGGTAGATGCGCTCGTCGTCCACGGCCAGTATTTCGACCTTGCCGGTTTCGTGCGACATGCAGAAACGGGCGCGCCTGGCCAGGCCGGAGCCGCGGTTAAGCGCTTCCTGGAATATCCGCCAGCCTTGCACGATGGGCACTTCATAGGGCTCATTACCTGCCGTCGGCCGGCCCTGGAACAGGTAGTATGGCGGGCAGCCGATGTAAGACAGGGTGGAATAGAGTTCGGCCAGGGTGCCGGGATCGTCGTTGATGCCGCGGATCATGGGGCATTGGTTGACACAGATCACGCCGTTCCTGATGCAGGCGTCGATGCCCGCAATGGCGGGCTCGGTCAGCTCCCGGGGGTGGTCGAAATGCGCCATCAGGTAAATGCGCTTGCCGGGCGTCGAGAACTTTCGGAACGCGGCCAGGAGCGTCTCGTCGTTCTTTACGCGCCACGGGTCGAAGGCGGGCATCTTCGAGCCGATGCGGATGACGCGTACATGGTCGATGGCGCGTAGCGCCTCGAAAATCTCCACGAGCCGCCGCGTGCTCATCAGCAGCGGGTCGCCGCCGGTGAGCAGCACGTTGGAGACTTCCGGATGGCTTTCGATGTAACGCAGGCCCTCGCTGATGTCTTTGGTCACCTCGTCGTTCTCGTCCATGAACAGGCGCTTGCGGAAGCAGTAACGGCAATAGGCGCCGCAGACTTCATTGCAGAGCAGCAGCACCGTGTCGGTGTACTTGTGCTGCACGCCGCGTACCGGCGTGATGGCGGCCTCGTTGCTGGCGTCGAGCCGGCCCCAGTCGCGCAGTTCCTCCTCCCGGGGGATGATCAGTTGCCTGATCGGGTCGTTTTCGTCCTCCCAGTCGATGAGGCCGAGGTAGTAGTTGTTGGCGCGGAAGACGTAGCGCTCGGCAACCGGCCCGAGGCGGGCCGCCAGTTCCGGCGGTATCTGGGGAATCTGGTCGATGCGCCTGACATAGCGAACCCGTTTGCCGGCTCGCAGGGGTTTAAGATTGTCTCCGTTTGCCCGCGCCTGCACGACACGTAGCGGCTGTTCGCTCACTGGTCCACCTCCCTGCTTCCGTCACGAGTATAGCGAGTTTTCCACAGGAAGATGACAGGTTGTCCACAGTGACGGCCTTTGCGTCCGTCGGGAACTCAGGATTGAACCCACCTCATGAGGCCTTCCTGCATGCAGGTGGCGATCAGCGCGCCGCCCCGGTCGAAGAAATATCCGCGGGCGAGCCCCCGCCCGTCGCCGGTCGAGTCGACGGTCTGCTCGAACAGCAGCCACTCGTCCGCCCGGGCGAAGCGGTGGAACCACATGACGTGGTCGAGACTGGTTCCCAGGAAATTAGCGTCCTGCCAGCGCATGCCGTGGGGCAGCATGACGTGGTCGACGAGCGTGGCGTCGGACAGGTAGGCGAGGCCGGCATGGTGGATGGCCGGCGTATCCGGCAACCTTTCGGGGATGCGCATCCACATCAACTGGCTTTCAGTGACGGCGTGGCCGCGAGGTGTCTCCGGCGCATTGATGTAACGGATGTCGATCGGCCTCCCCATGCCGTCCCAGGTATCCTCGCCGGTTTGCTGCATGGTGAACTCGCCGTAGGTTAGCGGGACCTGTTCGGGCGGGGGCGCCTCCGGCCGCGCCGGGCGGGAGTATTCGGGCGATTCGGCCGGAGCCTGGTAAGACGCCGACATGCGGAACAGTTCCTTGCCGCCCTGGCTTGCCGCGGTCTCCCGCCAGGAAAACGAGCGCCCGTCGCGCACCGGGTTCACGGTTATGGCAACCGGCAGGTCCACCTCACCCGGCCGCATGAAATAGGCGTGCAGGGAGTTCACGTGCCGGTCTTGGGGAACGGTCGTCTGCGCGGCGGCCAGGCACTGCGCGATCAAGTGGCCCCCGAAGAGCGTATCCGCCCGTTCCGGAGATGCGGGGCCCTCGAACTCGCCGCCGCCAAGGTCGGCCAGCGTCATCAGCTTTTCGAACAACGGGATTTCCCCTGCGGGCGAATGGAACGGGCGAGTTTGGCGGGCGCGACCGAAATGCTCAAGTGAACGGTCGCCGGGATGTTTCACTGGCGGCGGCATGGACCAGGGGTTTGCATAGATCAAAAATTCAATTCATTACCGCACACCGGCTCTCTCCCAGCAGCGAGTTCGCATACGGCGCTTCCATTTCGGCGCACGGCCCCACCATCCTGCCGGACGCAAGGCCTTCGGACGAGCTTAACGCGCCGAAATGGAACCGCCGCATACGAACTCTTTCCCGAAACTCGGCGTTGTTCCTTCCACGTCCTCGTCCCAGGGCGCCGGGTTCCCGACTTTCATGGAACAAATCACAAGTCTTTGATTTTAAAGAAATTTAGATTTAACATAATATCGTCAGTCTCACTAGCGAGTTCGCATACGGGGCTTCCCTTTCGGCGCACGGCCACATCATCCTGCCGTACGCAAGGTCATTGGACGAGCTTAACGCGCCGAAAGGCAAGCCCCGCATGCGAACTCTTTCCCGAGATTCGGCGTTGTTCCTTCCACGTCAACGACGCACCCCAATCAACCTATTGATTTTAATGGACTTTTGAGCAGGAGTCGAGAGGCGGTACTGCTTTTCGCAGCCCTTTGACGACGAGTTCCAGAGCATCGCCGCGCTCCGAAATGGGATTTTGCGCGAGGTAAGCGTTCGGTCGTCCCGTGACGGATAGCTTTTGGGGCTGGTAACG
>JAPPHD010000114.1 GCA_028821125.1 Gammaproteobacteria bacterium | reverse complement strand
TGCCCGGCACGATGACCCGCACCACGGGCATGCCGATGTCGGGCCGGGTCTGGTCGAGCACCAGAAATTCCAGGCCCCTTGCCTCGACCAGCGCACGGCAGGTTTCAACGTCATCGCGCGAGTCTGCCGATTCGACTACCGTGTATTTTGCAGCCGTACTGAGCGGCTTGTCCGTGGCGGGCGCCAACCAGGAACAATCGGCAAGTCGCGCGGTCTTCCACCACCATAGCGCCAGCGGATCGTCGATCATGGGCCTGCCGTCGCCGCTTCCCGGGCGCGGCAGCCAGGTAAGGCACTGGTTCAGTTCGCAGATCGCGCGCAGAGCGGCGACGCGGGGGTCGGCGTGGGCGCCGGCGCCGTAAATGATGTCCTCGGTCGTCGCACCCGGTCGGCGGGAGAGCGCCACGAACGCAGGAATGCCGATATCTGAGGTAACGTCCAGCATCCAGAGATCCCGCTCGTGGCGGGCGTAATAGCCGGTAGCCGACGCCAGGTACTCGTCATCGAAACTCGATAGATCGACAGCAGGCACTCGCAGCCGGTTATACCACCAGATCGCGAACGCATCGCGCTCGGCCAGTTCAAAGAAGCCCTGCAGAATAGCTTCTTCCAGCGTGTTGCCCGCTGCGCAGCCGTTGGAGTCGGCAACCAGGTCCGAGGGGCCGCGTTGTTCGGCCGGCATGCTGTAGAGCATGGAAGTCGGCAGAAAGCGATGCCGCTCCTGTGTCAGCGACCACACCGGTGTCCAGTCGACTTCAGCGTCGGGAGCGAGGCGCGGCGGGACGATGTTATACGGATGGCCCTTGGCGTTGATGCTCTGCGCGTTGTCAAGCTGGCTGTCGCTGAACAACTGCGCATCGTTGGGTTGAATTGCCTCTTCTCCTCCCGAGAAGTCGATCAATCGCTTGCGGACCCGGATTTCGTCGCCATGAAAGGCGCCCGAATAGCGCTCGATGGCCTCGCAGAGCGCACTGACCTCGGATTGCTCCCTGGTGCTGCCCTTGCCGGCGCTCTTGCTGCGCAGGCTGCGCCTGAGCGAACTCAAGGACCGGCTTCTCATGCCCAGATTGCTTCCTGCCCAATGGACGTGCAGCCAGGAGTCGGCCTCGTCCGTGGTGCGCTTGAGCCAGGTGACGACGCCACTGACCGGGCTCACCAGATGCCGGTACCTCGCCAGGGTGACCTCCGGCGCCACGCTTCGCGCGCCGCCGCTTGAGAGATGGGACTTGGGGCTCGATTTCAGACGGAGCGGGGCAGGGGGCCTGTCCGGACGATGCAACGCTTCGTCGCCGCACGTTCGGCACTGCGGACGTTGCATCACCGGATGCAGAAAACTATGGAACGTACCGATGTCCACCGCAACCGCCTGCCGGTGAATCGGCGCTGCCTCGTCCAGCACCACCCACTTGACGATCTCCGCGGCAATCAGCCCATAGAGCGAGTCGAGCACTGTCGGGTCCGCCGCGAACGGCTTGAAGGCCGCCTCCTCGCCGGCGAAGTTGCGCAGGAAACTGTGAACTTCCTGGTGACTGCGCAGCCGGTAGCCGAGGCAGTCCCAACAGGGGCCTTCCCTGTCGGGGCGAAAGACGGGGCCGAACAGCGGCTGCATGCCGCGCGGCCGCACCAGCATCCAGGGTGCGCCCGTTTCCATTTGACACCGGTTTACCTCGGCAAGTCGTTGTTCGAGATAGTCGTCACAGACAACGACGGTGAGCCCGGGCCCTTCGGTGCCCACGTTCGCGGCGCACGCTTCCAGGTGCCGTGCAAGGCGGCCATCGTCGCCGACAACCTCGATGCACGACTCCTCCAGTCGCTGTTCGACCCAACTCGGCGTTGCACCGAGCGACGACCAGTAAGCCGCCCGGCCCTGCTCCATACCGTGATCGGCGGAGACGACATATCCCCTGGAGGAAAGCGAGACAATGGCCGCGAGAACATCGGCGGCAGCATGGGTATCGGCAAGGGCGGCGGCAATCTCAGCGGATGGGTGCCGACCGTCGAGCAGAGGCAGCAGATCGACGTACAGCTTGCCGTGCAGCAGGGTATTGAAGGTTTCGGAAACCAGCAGCATCCGCTGTTCGCCAATGTCGCGGAATTGCAGGTGCGGCGAGAGCGTGGGCAACTGCACGAGGCCCTGGTCGGCAGGCGTCGTTCTGATCAACTTGCCGCGTGGGGCATCGGCGTCGGTCCGGGCTCGCATGGAACAAATCTCAACTAATTGTTTTTATTAGGTTTATTATAACCTATCGGATTGCGGAACAGGCGCTTCGATCCGGCTCCGAGAGTGGGCATGCGGTACGGACATCCGGCACGCCAAGCGGACGCGTTGTGGTGGAATTCGCGGGCGCAGGGGTGCTTTAAAGGTGCCG
>JAPPHD010000003.1 GCA_028821125.1 Gammaproteobacteria bacterium | reverse complement strand
AGCTCGAGTTGGACTCCAGGATCGCCACCTTGAGGCGCGGGAACTTCTCCAGCCAGCCGGTCATCAACACCACGCCGGTCCAGGTCATGGCCTCGGCGATGAAGCCGTAGGCGGCGTCGCCGGCCTGCTTCGAGCCCATGGCCTGCATGATGTTGGCGACGAACTGGCCGGGCGAGTAGACGAGGATGTCCTCGTCGCCGAACAGCCGCCTGCGGTCGGCGCCCATGCGCTCCGCCAGGCCGGGCGACATGGCCTCGCCGCGGGAGGGGAAGGTGTGCATGCCCAGCACCATGCCGAGCTCCTCGAACTCCTTCCACAGCGGGTCGAACTCCGGAAAGGTGGGGTAGCGGTTGAGGGCGATGATGGGGCGCACCAGCGCGGCCTTGAATCCCCGCTTGGCCACGCGCCGCAACTCGTCGATGGCCCGGTCCACCTCCTGCAGGGGCAGCACCGCCGCAGGGTACATCCGCTTCCGGTCGGCGCCGCAATAGTCGTAGACCCAGTCGTTGTAGGCGCGGGCGCATAGGTGGGCGGCCTCGGCGTTCTCCACCAGCGGCAGGTAGACGAAGGTCGAGGGGAAGATCATTACCTGGTCGATGCCGGAGGCGTCCATGTCCTTGAGCCGCACATGGGGGTCCCGGGCGCTGGCGTTGCGGCCGATCTTCTTGTCCCATTCCTTGGTGCCCGGCTGGACGCTGCCGATCTCGTCCTTGGTCAGGCCAGGGTGCCACGTCTCGGCCGGGTACTTCCAGTCGTTGGGGCTCCGGAAGCTGATGCGTGAGTTCCGCACCAGCACGAGTTGGTCGGCGTCACGGTAGAAATGCGTCTTGGCGAACGCCCGATGGCGCTCGGGAATATACTTGTCCCAGACCTCCGGCGGCTCGTAGATGTGGCTGTCGCAGTCGAAGACGGGGAAGTCCTTGGTACGACCTTTTGCGCTGTAAGCCATGGTGACCTCCTGTGGGTGGGGGTTTTTGCCCACACCCTACAAATGGCCGAATCCGTCCGGGGTTGTCAAATCGAATTCGCCCGCTGCCGCTGGCCCGTCCGATGTAGGGGCGGGTTTCGAGCCGCCGTGTCAATCGACCGCTTTCCCTGAGTGCGCATGCTCATGTCGGACACCTCATCATTCAACCGTCCTGCGCATCAGGACCAGGTTGTCGAGGACGAGATTGGACGACCAGATGAACTGTGCGTCGGCCGCCGGATCGTCGAACACGTCGCGGAAGTTCATGAACGCCGGCTTGTTGTCGACACCGACGGTGTCATTGGAAAAGACGGTGGCGAGCGGCCAGCCGCTGTCGTCGAAACCGGGCGCAAACCAGTTGCCGGGCACCGGCCAGTGAGCAGCGGAGAATGCGCTTCCGTCCTGAACGCCAGCCGTCGCGCACCGGGAGCTGTCGCGAACCGGGCCTTCGAGCATCAAGCACGATCGATCGTTGAGCGGCGCGGTGTAAAACGTCTGCGCGCGCCAGGATTTATCCGTAGTGGCAACCGTGCGCCCCTTTTCATCCTTGATGACCGCAACAAACCCGGCATCACCCGGATGGTAGGCGACGCGCCTGTTCCGTTCTGAACCAAGCCCCAGGTTTTCTTCCCAGTCGACACCCATCACGGCGATCGTGAAGGGCCGGTTCGCCTTGAAACGAACCACGCTGGAGTTGAACGGCGTGAATGGAATTGCGTCAACGCCGAGCAACTTGCCGTTGACGTAGAGCTCGAAATAGTTGTCGGCGAAAATATATGCCGCGAAGGTCTCCTCACCACCGGCGTCGATCACCGGTACTTTCTGGTGATCGAGGTCCGAGAGCTGACGCAGTCGAACGCCGCTGCATTGGTTGTAGAGGTCAGCGGCCTTCATTGCCGTCTGAAAATGCGTGTCTGCGGGCACCACCCACAGCCTGCCATCGTCCGACCTGATCGCACCGACGGGACTGACGCGCGCGCGAGCCCCGTGACACGCGAACAGGCCGGGATTGGTGGTCTCCGCCGGCCCCGTCGTGAACGAGGGTGTATCCTGCGCTGGCACACCCCCGGAAAGAGCGATGGTCATTGCGAACGCGAGAGCCGCGGCTTCGACAGATTTGCAGTTGGAAAAGACAATCATGTCCCAGTTACCCCCGTTATTGCCCCCGGATCCGGGTAAAACGCGCCTCCAGGTTTGCCACGATTGCGGCCTCTTCTGGCGACGTGTCATCGGCTAGCAAGTCCATGGCCTCAAGCGGGTCAGTAGACAAGTCGTAGAGCATGGGTTTTGATCCGTCCGCTTGAACCAGTTTGAATTGCCCTTCCCTCAGCGCCCAACCGAAAACATTGCTGCGTCTCGGGGGTCGATCCGAGAAATGTTCAACGTAAACATACTCACGGCTGCCATCCCGACCGGACAGGATTGGACGAATATCATGCGAGTCCGGGGCTTGAA
>JAPPHD010000111.1:23166-25391 GCA_028821125.1 Gammaproteobacteria bacterium | reverse complement strand
TTGGCGCTAGTCCGACGGTTCGGGTTCGACATCTTCGATGGTCCAGCTGCCGTCTGAATTGCCGTCGGCCACCATCCTCCAGCTCCCGGAACTGACGCTGTACCTCCCGCCGCGGCTGGCGCAGATCCCGCTTGCACACGCACGTCCCGATGACTCGACTTCAAAGGAGTTGCTGGTGTTGTAGATGTCGCAGTTCTTGCCTGGGTCAATCGTGTCGCCGTCGCGGCAGTATGAATCCGTACCTCCACCGCCGCCGCCGTCGATTACTTCCACCTTGACGCCGGCGGAGCAGTTGTTGCCGGTGTCTGACTCGCCGGACACCGAGTCAACGCAGGCGCCGAAGTAGTATGTGGCCGGATTCGAATAGCTATACAGACTGATCTCGGTGACCCTGCCCGACGGGGACAGACCTGTGACGCTATCCGTACCGGTCTCCGTATCGCTCCTGGAAATCGTCGAGTCGCTCGAGCGCAGGTAGCGCACGGTCGTAGGTTGGGACGATGCGTCGCCGCGGTTGCGTACCGTCGCGCTGACTTCGAACGTCTGGCCGACCTCGGGCGTGCTGTCATCCACCTTGGCGTCTACCACCAGATCGGGCGCGCCGGCGGCGGCGGGGATATCCACGATACGCCAGTTCGCCGTGCCCTGCGTGCCGTCATTGCACGAATACTTCGCCGTGCCGGACGTGGTTTGTTCGAACGTGACTTCCCATGCGCACCGGTCACCGTCGTCGAAGGCAAGGTCGACCTCCCCGGCGTCTGGCCCGACATACCGATAGGTGTAGTTTCCGGCGTAAGAGGCGTCTCCCAGGTTTTCGCGGAAACGGCCCGCCGAGACGATGTCCAGGGAGTACGCGCTGTCGTCGGTGAGTACACGCTTGCCGACGTAGCGGGCGTCAAACGCCGCCTGGTCCGGCGGTGCCAAACCGGCCACGGTGGTCCTGCCGACGTGGGACCAGTCGCCGGGCGAACCGCTGTCGCAGGAGGAGCCGTTCCGGTAGCGGTAGCGCGCCTCGATGACAGTGCCCGCGGCAAGGTCGGCGTTGGTCGTGTAGGTTGCCGTGACGGTGTCTTCAACGGTCTGGCTGTAGGAGATGCTCGCGCAATCCTCACTCCAGTCGCCCCCGTTCAAGCGCGGCCCGTAGTCGAAGGCGTAGGTCTCGCCCCCCTTGCCGGACCACTCCCAGCTGAACTTGAACTCGCGGTCGCCCGTCACCTCGACCACTGGAGCCGGAAGCCGATCGTCCGAAGGCGCGCCTCCCGGGTCCGTGGAGAGGTTCGTCAGGTGACCCGTGGGCGTGGACAGCATGCTGACGGCCATGATGGGACTGTCCGCGTGCACTTCGAGCCGCCACTTACCGGCGCCGTCGCCGAGCGAGCCGTTCAGTCCCGAGGCGCCGACCTCGAGGTCCATGGCGCTCACCGTCCGGGAGGCGCGGGGCGGAAGCGTGAGCGTCACCGCGCCGCCGGGACCGGCGGCACCCCGGTCGTCGACGCCGCGGATCGTCACCGATGCCGCCGAATCGCCGGGATTGACCAGCCGCAGCAGGCTCTGTTGGGCCGTGTTGCTGCCAGGGTTGACGAACGGCACGCGGTGCGTGTTGCCCTCGTTCGGCGCCACGTCGTGCATCGACGTGACGAAGCCGCCTGGCGTGCGGATGTAGGACAGCACGTTGATGTCCAGTTCGCTGGTGAGCTCCAGCCGCCAGTCGCCCTGCGATGGCGCCCCGGTGCCTTCGGGAAGCCCCTTGGACGCCTCGCCGTCCTCGAGGTCGACCGAGTTGAAATGCACCGTCCGCCGCGCGTCCATGCTGAGCGTAACGGGCCCGTGCCTGCGGCCCCCGTCGTCGAATGCGACGATCGAGACCGTCCCGGCGCTGCCCGACAGGTTGACGATCCGCGCGAACCCCTGGCGTCCGAGCGCGTCCGAGGCGGACGGGAAGAACGGAATGGTGTGCGCTTCGCGCGCAACGGCGGCGGCGGCGCCGGAACCCGACAGTGCTGTCGCCGTCGATGAGACGCGCAGGTAGCCGGCGGAAGAAACGGCGGGTTCCCCAGCGACGGGGCCGGCAGCGATTAGCAGCAAGACCGCCAGCAGTCTGCGAACACCGGCCGCCGGGTGCCGGTGCCTCACTTTGTCATTATCTCGGGGGGGGGGGGGGGGGGTTTTGAAAAAAAACCCCCCCCCCGGTGGGCCGGGCCGGGGGCAATTAAAAGACCCGCACG
>JAPPHD010000111.1:0-23156 GCA_028821125.1 Gammaproteobacteria bacterium | reverse complement strand
CCCCCCCCCCCCCCCCCCCCCCCCCCCCCCCCATTGCATATTCATCCTCCGTCCGGTGCTGCCGTGCCGTCGGCAATGCAACTCCCGCTCGACTTCGACTCTTGCAGTTTCAAACAATTGGCCCTGTGCGCCGTCGCGTGTTGGCCTACGGAGGCCGACTCTAACCCAAATAGCCATGTGAAGCAGATCCGCCACTGCACGTTGATGCGTATGCTGCATTGACCGGCCTGGTCCCCCCGAAGGCGCTCCAGCCGATTCCCCGGCAGGGCGACCAGGTCGCCGAGCGTCTCCGCGCTGGCCAACAGGGTCAACCGACGGGCCGCCTGGTCCGCGAACCCCTGGAATGCCGCCACCCGCCGTCCCTCGAAGAATCGCCTTGTGTTCCGGTCCTTGAAGCTGCGAATCACCGGCACCATGATACACGCGCTCCCTCTCGACCGCATGCCGCGTACTTGGCAGCCCGTTAAGTGCCTGCGCTCCAGCCCGATTTAGCGCTCCGTCACTACCGGATTGTCGCCACGCCCGTCCCGCCCGCCGGAAAGTGGCGAGACGTCCAGCGACTGCTGTCGGGCGGTAGTGACGGGACGCGTCGCGCGCTGCGGTCCGCCACCGGTCATCGCTGCATCGGTGGCTCAGCCATGGCGGGTCGCCGGTGCGGCCGCTACACTCCGTCAAGATTCGCGATGCCGCGATTCCCCGGGAGGAGGCACACCGATGTCCGCTGCAGACAACCTGATCGACCCGGACCTGATCCCCGCCTTCGGCGGTCCGCCCCACGAGCTGTTCGACGCGTGGCGCGATTCCGACCCCGTGCACTGGAACCCGCCCTCGGCGAGCTACCGCACCCGGGCGCCCCACGTATCCCTGACCAAGGGGTTCTGGGTACTCACCCGCTACCAGGACGTGGTCGACGTCTCGCGCGACCAGGAGCTGTTCTCCTCCCACGAGGGCAGCCCCGTCATCTGGGACTTCGAACCCGCCCGGCTCGAGGAACAGCGCGCCGGCCTCATGGGCATGAAACCGGCCGACCACCTGGCGGTCAAGAAGCTGGTGATGCCGCCGTTCGCACCGGGCGAACTGGCGGCGTTCCGTCCCGAGATCGACCGCGTCGCGCGGTCCATCGTCGACTCGGTCGCCGGCACGGGGCATTGCGAGTTCGTCTTCGATGTCGCCTCCAGGCTCCCGGTGTACACGTTCTGCAAGCTCCTCGGCGTGCCGGACCGGTTGCGCGAGAAGGTGTTCACCCTCGGCAACCGGGCCGCCGACACGGAGAACGCGGCCTTTCGCGACGAGGCGGACTCCGCCCGCCAGGGGCTGTTCGCCATCGCCCGGGACCTCGCTGCGGAGAAGCGGGCCAGCCCGGACGGCTCCATGCTGAGCCGGCTGGTGCACGGCGAGGTGGACGGCGAGAAGCTCGACGACGCGACCGTCCGCATGTTCTTCCTGACGCTGTCGATCGCCGGACACGAGACCACGCGCAGCACCGCCGCGCACTTCGTGCGGCTCATGCACGAGCATCCCGACCAGTACGAGCTGCTGAGGAGCGATGTCGACCGCCATCTGCCCAACGCGATAGAAGAGGTGCTGCGTCACTCGCCGCCGGTGGTCAAGTTCCGGCGCACGGTCATGGAAGACACGGAGATCGGCGACCAGAAGGTCGCGAAGGGCGACAAGATCTACCTGTCGTACCCGGCCGCGAACCGCGATCCCGAGGTGTTCGCCGATCCGCACCGCTTCGACATCACGCGGGAGAACGCGAGCCGCCATCTCGCCTTCGGCACGGGGCCGCATTTCTGTCTCGGCGCGCGGCTCGCGCGCTACCAGCTCCGGGCACTCCTGAAGGAGATCGTCACGCGCATCCCCGACATCCGTCCCGCGGGCCGGATGGAGATGCTGAAGAGCATCTGGTTCAACGCCATCGTCCGGATGCCGGTGGCGTTCACGGCGGAGGGCTGAACGCCCGCGGCGCGCCCTAACCGATCGGGAAGCCCGTAGCGTACCCGGTCCGGCGTCCGCACCCAGTCCCTTGTCGTGAGGGACGCTTCGCGATCCGCAACCGGCCGCCGGCGTGGCGCGGCGATCGGTCGGTTGGCGGGCCACCCGTTCGACGGCTACACTCCGGTCAGACTGGCGATGCGCGCGAGGAGGCACGCCGATGTCCGTTGCGGACAACTTGATCGACCCGGACCTGATCCCCGCCTGCAGCGGTCCGCCCCACGAGCTGTTCGACGCGTGGCGTGCGTCCGACCCCGTGCACTGGAACCCGCCCTCGGCAAGCTACCGCACGCCGATGCGGCACGCGTCCCTGGACAAGGGGTTCTGGGTGCTCACCCGCTACCAGGATGTGGTCGACGTCTCGCGCGACCAGGAACTGTTCTCCTCGCACGAGGGCACCTCGGTCATCTGGGACTTCGAGCCCCGGCAGCTGGAGGAAATGCGCGCCGGCCTGATGGACATGAAGCCGGCCGACCACATGGCGGTCAAGAAGCTCGTGATGCCGCCGTTCGCACCGGCGGAACTCGCCGCGTTCCGTCCCGAGATCGACCGCGTCGCGCGGTCCATCGTCGACTCGGTCGCCGGCCGGGGGGAGTGCGAGTTCGTCTTCGACGTTGCCTCGCCGCTCCCCGTGTACACGTTCTGTAGGCTCCTCGGTGTGCCGGACCGGCTGCGCGAGACCGTGTTCACCCTCGGCAACCAGACCGCCGACACGGAGAATCCGGCTTACCGCGACGAGTCGAACTCCGCTTTCTACGGGCTGTTCGCGATCGCACGGGAACTCGCCGCCGAGAAGCGCGCCGACCCGGACGGCTCCATGCTGAGCCGGCTGGTGCACGGCGAGGTGGACGGCGGGAAGCTCGACGACCTCATCATCCAGCGGTTCTTCGTCACGCTCTCGATCGCCGGACACGAGACCACGCGCGGCACTGCCGCGCACTTTGTGCGCCTGATGCACGAGCATCCCGACCAGTACGAGCTGCTGAGGAGCGATGTCGACCGCCATCTGCCCAACGCGATAGAAGAGGTGCTGCGTCACTCGCCGCCGGTGGTCAAGTTCCGGCGCACGGTCATGGAAGACACGGAGATCGGCGACCAGAAGGTCGCGAAGGGCGACAAGATCTACCTGTCGTACCCGGCCGCGAACCGCGATCCCGAGGTGTTCGCCGATCCGCACCGCTTCGACATCACGCGGGAGAACGCGAGCCGCCATCTCGCCTTCGGCACCGGGCCGCACTTCTGCCTTGGCGCGCGGCTCGCGCGCTACCAGCTCCGGGCCCTCCTGAAGGAGATCGTCACGCGCATACCGGACATCCGTCCCGCGGGCGGGATGGAGATGCTGAAGAGCATCTGGTTCAATGCGATCGTCCGGATGCCGGTGGCGTTCACGGCGGAGGTCTGAACGCCCGGGCCACGCCTCAGCGCCCGAACCGCCTGAGAAGCCCGCGGCGCACCCGTTTGCCCACGACGCCCGGGACCGGCCGCCGAATCGCGCAAAACCGCAACGCCCCCCGGACGTCTGGCGCTGGCCGTCCCTGCCATGGACGGGCTTCCGCACCGGCTCCTACCTCAATGGCCCGTCGCCGGATCGCAGAGGTCGACCCGATCGGGCTTGACGGCGACCCTGTCCTCCAGGCCCTGACCCCTCTCGCCTGACGGCGGCAGCAGCTCGAAATTCTTCAGCGAGGCCTCGCTCGCGCCGCAATCGCGGGCGTTCCGCGACCAGACATCCACCGGAATCTTCTGGTATTTCGCCTTGAGCGAATCGAACTTCTCACTGGAGCCATTGCCGTAGTCGCCGCTCTGAATCCGCAGATAGCTGACTCCGCGACCAGCGAGACCATCATACTCTCCGGCGTCCTCAATATCGTCACAACCCGGTCCGTTGTTCTCCCAGGCGCAACCGGTCTTCGTCGCCACGATCGACTACCAGCCCGCATCGGTCGCGATCTGCCGGCCGGTTCCAGTATCCATCGGCCGTTCCGGTGGCGCAGGTAATGGGTAGTCGCATCGTCGTCGGCTACCACGATCTTCACCGAGGAATGGCTGGCGCGGCGCTCGTTGAAGGCCGTGCTCATGGACCGATTCTTGTCGAATCCCAGCGTGGCCAGGACCGTATCTTTCGACACGACGTTGTCGTCGGGTGACGTTCCCCGCAGCCGCAACCCCTTGGCTCTCCAGACACAGTTGCCGAATGGCTTTCCGTCCGAATGCAGCCCGTCGCGGATGCCCGCGCCGATCGACGCGCAGACTCCTTTCCGCTCGATGTAAAACGGGGTGAGCACACCGTCAGGCGGTCCCTCCGCAATCCAGACCCCGGCGTCCTCCAGATCGCCCAGACCGGTGAGATAAAGCTGGAACTGATTGGGATCTTGGAACCTCAACCCGGAATTAGCCCCCTCCGTATAGAGGCAAAAATGATTGCCTTCATTGGTGTAGATATTGTCGCCCTCGACGTAGTAGGACCCATCGGGACGCCGGAGCTTGCATACGCGACTCGATCCGGCGCCCTGAATGGCCAATCCAGTGTCGTATCGGCCGTACGCCTGCATCTTCCGTTGCTGGCCCGCAAACGTGATTTCCTCGCTCTCGCAGTCGGCGTCTACTTTGCCGAGTGTTAAGGGGAAAACAACTCCATTCGTATCCACGTGAAAGGCGAAACCAGCGAACGGGTCTGCGCTGACGGTGTCTCGGGGGTTGTTACGCCCCGCGACACAGGCCATGCCGCGGAAGGGAAACTGGCTGCCCTGCGTCTCGCCCGATGTGTCCAGATTCACTGGATATCCACTTGTTGGCCAGCAAACTTCCGGCACCACCCGAACTAATTTGACGCCGCTGACTTGCAGGATCCGCAACGGATAGACAGGATCGGCATTCAGTGGAGTATGCGTTGCATCACCGCACGTCAGCGCCAGCGGAGACGGCTCGTCCTCACGGATGACAACCTCAACTTTCAGTTTGCCTTCGATCACGCAGGGATCCACGGCCTGGGCACTGCCACGATTCGAACCGTCGGGATTCGATCCCCGGCAGACCGTGGCGGTGCGGTCACCGGTAAACACGTCGTCATCGAGCGAGGCGTCCGCCTTCACGGTCAGGTCCGTATCCGACAAATCGAAAACGAATCCCGTCCCGCTCCAGGTACTGCCGAACTGGAAGTTCCGGCCCGTATGGTCCTGCTGAATGCCAAGAACGGCCGGCAGGCCGGAGCAGCCACAATCGCCGTTCTCATGAAACGTCATCCGCAAGTGATTCTCCCCGATGTGTTTGATTTCCATTGAAAGAACATGCGCTGAAGTGGCGTCGCATCTAGCGCTGTAGCCAAACGGCTTGTCCTGTTGTTGACGTTGTCTGGGAAGAGCCTCTTCACAATCCTCCAGTCGCTCAAGCTCTTTCTGGACTTCGATCCGACGGTTCCAGCCCCGATCCACATACGTCTGGGCCTCGGTGGAAGTCATCGGTTCCAGTTCGGCGCAGTCGTAGGTCTCGGCTTCCTGGCCGAACGTGCACAGGACTCGATCCCATCGCTCGTAGTGAGGATGGCCGTGTCCGGTCTCGGTTGCAAAACCTCGTACTCTGGACACGATGTTGGGATCGGGATCGCTGCAGTCCGCTTCTTCGCAGTTCGCCAGACGTTTCATTTCCGCCGCGACCGGAACCCGCCGGTTCTATCCCCGGTTCGCGTAGCCTGAGCCTCCTCCGAGACGGGCATCGGGTAAGGATAGACGACCATCACATCTTCCCGCGGAACGCAAGCGGTTTTCCGCGGGCCACGGTTCATCGCCTTGCCCCGTTTCGACCGCGGGGACTCCCGGTGTTTCCGGGCCAGCCAGCGGCAGGCCGAGCGTACCGATCCGTGCGTCCCCGATCAGCAACACACCGACCCAGGGCATCAGCTTCTTCGCCGAAGGCCACACGGCGGCCTCGCCTAATGTACCGCTGCTCTTACCAATCCCACCGCCTGCCGGCCACGTCCGGCGCCTGAAGCGAGAAGGATGCCGCGTCGAGAATCGCCACCGGCAAGCGCACGCATCTCGAAGGCCTCTCCTAAGCTCCTTGCGGTCCGCACGCAAAACAGAGGGTCGCGGCGCAAGATTGACGGCGCCGGCTTCTCCTGCCTTCAATACGGATTCTGGTCGAACGACTCCTCGCACCGCTGGACGACATCGGGATCGCTGGCTACACGACCGGCCCAATCGCGGGTCTCGAACCAATACCGGCGCCGCTCACCGAGCCAGCCGCTCGTACGATGGTGCGCGACCCAACTGTTCACGACGTTCAGACCGTCGACGTCCCCCTTACGCAAAGCGACCGCCTCCGGAACCTTGTTGAACAGTTCCTCGAACGGTCGATGCAGCAACGCCGGGTGACCGTCCAGCCATCGCGTAGCCTTGACCTGGTCTGCCGCGGCGGCATGCACGTCCCCGGCCAGAAGCGCCCCCAACAGGTCCGTGTCCGTGTCGAACGGGCGCAACTCGGCTATTCGGAAATGGTTTGCGACCGCTTGTTCAGGCACCGTCCCCGCGCGGACCCCGAACACGACATCCGGATTGTCGAAGTCGCTCCGACTCCGCAATCCTGCGGTTCGCACGGTGTTGGCGACGATAGCCGTGCCGAACTCGGAGTACGGAACAGAGAAATTCACCAGCAGACTCCGCCTGGGCGTGATGCCCATGCCGCTGACGATGAGGTCGAACTCCTCCTCGATGAGCGCGGGGACGATGTAGTACCAGTCCGTGCGAACGAACCGGATACGCACGCCCCAGTCCTCGGCCATCTCGCGACCGACGTCGATCTCGTAGCCAATCAGGTCTCCGTTGGCGCCGCACATCACCCAGGGCTCGAACAAACCGACGCCGACCTTGAGCAGGCCGCGACGGCGCACCTCGTCGATGACGCTCCCACCTTCGGGCCAGGCGAGCGACATCGGTTCGTCGTGGACTTCTCCGGAGCCGCGCGCCATGCCCGGGTCGGCGAGGAGCAAGCCGGACGACGCGAGCGCAACTGCCAGCACGAAGCCACGTATCACCGCCCGCGCGGTTGACGCGTGCTCGCTTGGTCTGCTGGCTCGCTCCATCATCGGACACTCGTTCTGCATTGCCGGAGCCGCCCAAGGCTTCGTGGTTTCCTGGCCACTCTGTACCTCGACATCTTGAAGAACTGCCAGACCGCCAGCCGAGAACCCCCGAGCTTAGCCACCATGGTCGTCTTCCAGCCGGTTCCCCGTCAAGGGCCAAGGACCGTCTCCAGAACGCCGTAGGCGTCCCCGTGTGCGCGGAGGTACGTTAGCCGTGAGAAAACCCGGCAACAGTCCCACCGCCGGTCCCAATGAATGCTCGGCGTTCAGCCCGTCATTGGTATGGTGGGGGTTGGTGACCGTTCTGTCGTCCCGTGACGGAAGGGTCCCAACCGTTGAACAGGCTGATCTATGCAATCTGCGGAATTCTCGTTGGCCTCGGCAATCGAATGACGCAACATTGGACGTTGAAATGAGTTTTCAGGCAGCGAATAGCGCAGTCGAAGCCGAATGGCTTTCCAAGGCGCTGGGTGACGGTAATTGGGGCCATGTGTCCGGTATCGTCCCATCAGGATTCGACGCCTACGTGGCGGTGCGCCATCCGGCGTGGCGTTGCGACTGCACGGAAGAGAATCTCCCGGATTTGCAATCGGGATACTATTGCGGTCGTCCTGTCCGTTGGGCCGAGGTTGCCGAGTCGGACGTACCCGTTGTATACGGCCCGTTTAACGGCCCGGCCAGCGTTCAACAGTCACGGCCATTTACACCCTGCGGGTCGCTTGCCAAAAACCCACGCGCTCATGTTGGTCGAACGAATCAAAGACGGTCTACGGAAGACAAAAGATGTCGTTTGGGAAGACGAGCCGGAGCGGCCGCCACCGTTTGAGTTGCCTTCCGACTTTAAAATTCTGGATCCTGATGACGAATAAGAGCGTGATGTGTCAAGTTGGACATGCTTGGGGTACTCAGTCACAGTGGGCTGTTGCGCGCGAAATCGAACCGAAGGCAATCGCGCGAATGCCATTTTGGCGGTTTTCGGCCCGCGACGAACTGAACGCAAGACGGGGGCGTCCTTGAACGTCCTTGGGCTGGACTTCACGAGCCGCCCCCGCCGGTCGAAACCGATCACCTGCCTCCACTGCGCATTCGACGGCGAGAACCTCCGGGCAGACCAGATCGAGAATCTGCCGGAGTTCGACGCCTTCGACGAGGTGTTGCGCCGACCGGGACCCTGGATTGCGGGGTTGGACTTCCCGTTCGGCCAATCTCGGCAGTTCATCGAGAACATCGGCTGGCCGCAGGACTGGGAAGGCTACGTGCTGCACGCCGCGTCGCTCGGGCGCGAGGGTTTTCGGGAGGCCCTAACGGCTTATAAGGAATCCCGGCCCAAGGGCGACAAGGAACACCGCCGCCAGACCGACATCGAGGCCGGCGCCATCAGCCCGCAGAAACTCTACGGCGTGCCTGTCGGCCTGATGTTCTTCGAGGGCGCGCATCGGCTGATTCGTGCCGATGTCACGATCCCGCACCTCCGGGCCGGGGATCCGGATCGGATCGTGGTGGAAGCCTATCCGGGGCTCCTTGCGCGAAACCTGATCAGGCGTCGAAGCTACAAGAACGACACCCGAAAGAAGCAGACCGCTGATCATTTCGACGCCCGGCGGAAGATTCTCGAGGCGGTGACTTCAGAAGAGACTGGAAACGAATTGGGGTTCCGGGTGGAAGCCGATCCCTCCCTTGCCGACGATCCGACCGGCGATGATCTCGATGCGCTGCTGTGCGCCGTGCAGGCGGCCTGGGCGTGGCGTGACCGGGACAACCGCTATGGCGCGTCGGGCGAGGTGGACGCGCTCGAAGGTTGGATTGTGGGTGGAGTGATCTCGAATTCAACGTAGCCGATGCGGCTCAATGGTCCGGCTCATAGTTGATCCTCGGATAAGCGACTTTGCCCCAAGTGGTGGACTCCGGGTTGCTCTCGATGTCTTACTCCATGATCTCCAGGATGACCGGCACCTGCGATGCCATGATCGCGCAGCCGTCCCTGAGCTGCGACCGCCCCCAACCGCTCCCATACGTTGAACCGCCGTGAATGATCTGGTTACGCAGGGTATAGAGCCGGCGGAACACTTCATTCAGCACACGATCAACGCGTTGCTTGCCGAGATCGGAGGCGGTGCGCTGATTTGCCCCCCGAAATCGCCGTCCCCAGGTTTCCACTCGCGAGGCATCCCAGACCGCCCGCCAGAACGGCTCGAAGGCGTATTGGTTCCTCAAAAGCACATGGATGGGACCGGAGTAGGTGTTTCACAAAAGTTGCTCGATCAAGCCTGCTGTGTCTCTCTTGACGACCTCGACGAGAAACCGGTCGAACCTCTCTGCCTCGGGAGCCGGCTGATCCCAGTCGTCGATCATGGCGTGCCCACCGTACGCGGCGTTGAACGCAATCCACAGGAATATGAACTTCTCATCATCGGACGCGACGGACTGGCTGCGCTCGTGCCATGACCTGGCGCGCCGCAGACGATCTTCGTTGTGCTGTCGCTGGGGGACATCTATTGCCATTCTTGTAATGCTCGGCATCTTGCCATACTCCCTGTTGCCCATCGGCGAAATTCGCGCTGTCGAGTCATCCCGAAAAACCGCTGTCCTCGAGCATCGCACGGAGTCGTTCGACCTCCTCCACAACCACTGGCCAGTCGACCGTTTCCAGGAAATCAAGCGCCTCGTTCAGTTCTTTCAGTGCCCGTGGGGAATAAGGCTCGGTTTCGCTTGAACCAAGATCCCCTCGTGCGATCAACGCCTCGATGATGATCCGTTGAGTCCCCACCCAGTCCGACGGATGCGCTTCACGTGTCATGATCTCCTGGCCCCGCTCACAGAAGATCACGGCATTGTCAAGGCACTCCGCTGCCCGTTCGCCGGTCTCCACCCTGGCACGGTGCAACAGCAGGAAACCCAGGTTCACGGAGGTCTTGGCCCATGGCAGGCGCAGCTCGATATCGGCCTGCATTTGCAGGGCTTCGACGTAGTAACCTTCAGCGAGACTCCAATACCCTCCGGTCCTTCCCGGGGTGTGGGCGTCATCCTCGATCGACTCGAAGGCAAGGTGTGCGCACGCGAGCCCTTGGGCGTTCCGTGCCTCTGCCCAGTCTTCCGGGAACAGATCCTTGTCGAACTCCCAGGTCGCGATCCGGAACGTGTACTCCGCGTCCATGAACAATTGCTGCGCATCCGTGCCCGACTTGAGCTTGCCGGCGGTGAGCTGAGCCCCTCCCAATTGCATCCGGCAGGCAGCAGCGTCCCAGGAATCTTCTTCAGCCTCACGCATGTTCGCGTAGCACAGATCCACGGCACCGGGTAGCCAACCGCCGTCCCCGCCAAACACCTCCGAGAACTGCATCAGCCGGTGCACGGCCAGGCTCCGGAACTTCGCCACCTCGATAAGGTCTTGCTCGGACTTGGACTCCCCGAAGCACGCTGCGCCAGCGCTCCAATGATGGATCGCCTCATCGGGCCTGCCCTGCAGCATGGCGGTCTCGGCTCGAGCCTCGCGAACCGCAACGCCGAGGTCACCACGGAATTCGTCCGAGCCTTCTTTCCCGGCGTCATTCTCCAGTAGGGCAAGGGCGACGTGGACGGCTTCCAGGTCGCCCTGGCGAAACGCCATGGCCGCGGCGTCCCCCAGATCCGCCGCGTCGCAGCCCAGCGTGACCGCCTGGTCGATCATCTGCCACACGCGCTTTGCGTCTTCGAACATACAGGCCACGAGTACCCGACGCTCTGCGTCGGTCACATCGGCATGGTCAGCGGCCACGCGGTCCGCCAGGAAGCCAAGCAATGCCACTTACTGCACCATCAGTTGCCGTACGCAAGGTAAAGCACGGGGCTGCTCAACGAAAGTGGGTGAGGCCTGCCCGTGCTTCTGAGGGAACCGCTTTCAACCGGGCGCACTGTTCATGACGCTCCCCGATCCCGATCCCCACCTGCGATGCGAATTCCGGGTCGGAGGAGTACCCGGCCTGGTCCAAGCAGCGTCGGACGAAGACAAGGAGGCGCGGGTCGAACGAGGCCTGACAGCCGCCGATATCGCCCGGCCGATGGTCGATCAGGGCTTGGTCGATTCGGATGAGGAGTGAGCGCAGACGGTCCAGAGAACTGATCCCGGCGGTGGGGCAAGCCAACAGGCACCCCCGCACCTTCCATTTTCGAAGCAACTCGCCCGAGTGCGAGGCCGCGTACAAGCACCGACGCACTCCGCGTCGAAATCGGAGACCACAATGAACCTCGATCACATGCCGGCCCAGTCGCGTGGCACCTTTCCGACAGACGTCCCGCACCCCGATTCCTTCAGCCAGGCTCTCCCAACGTGCAGCGCGGATGCTCAAAACCCGTCGCCATCAAGAAAAACGCGGAGTTCGCGCGCTCTTGCAGCGGGCACCTCCGAAGGCAGGCACACAGTTGTCGGCGACGCAGAAAAGCTCTTGCCCCCAAGATATGTGACTCAGCTTCAACCTTTTGATTTCTTTGGTCACTGCCGATAACGCAACCCAAAGGCAAACAGACACCGCGTCTAGAGCGCCTAATCCTCGAACAAGGAAACCCACCGACCGTCAAAACCGCCCTGTGTTTCGGTATACCAATCGCTCGCCAGCCAGCGCCCGTACTGAAATTGCTCCGAACCCTGCCGGCCCGCATGGGCGAAATAGTCGTGTTGCCACCAATAGGACCCATGGGAATCCAACCGGCCGCTGGCCTCGCCGCGGCTTCCGCCCTGAAATGCCAGCGCATCGCCCTGATAGGCCCTGACTTTCAGCGCCCGATTGCCGTCCCAGTCGTAGGCCCCCCAAAACCAGGTCTTGTCCGGATAGCCTTCCCGATTCTCTAACGGATCCTCGTCGTCCTTGGCGAAGTAGTAGAAATCGTGCCAGCCCGCCGCGAGTTCCACCGCGCCGCCCTCTCCGCGCAGGGGCGACTCCAACAGAATGGTGTGTGCCGGTGCTTTCCAGTGTTTCTCATAGCCGCCGGCGGCCGTGTGGGTGGGCAGAATGTCGGCGAGATCCTGCAACTCATAGGTGACGCGGGGCACCTCGTCCCAATCGACCCGCTTGCGCACACCCGCAGTCAGTGCTTCCGCGTTGTCGAAGCCGATGGCCTCGGCTTCCCAGTACTCCCGAGCACCCGGAGAACACTCGCAGACGAACACGTAGTTCACGTCTTTCTCGCCGTCCGAGTCGGTCACGTCGATCTCGGCGTCGTCCTCCCCATCGACCCGTTCGTTGAGCACCCGCCAAGCGTCCTGCACGAAACGCAATTCTGCGCGATTCGGGTCGAAAACGCTTCCCGACCATTCCGCCTGCCAGATGATCGGGTGCCTGCCGTTGGCCGTTTCCATGAAATTCAGATCCGCATGCGGGTCGTTGCGCGCCTTGTGTTCGCTGTGTTTGGTGATGACGACGAAACGCAACCGTTCACTGCCCCGCCCCGGGGTACCCTGCACATCGTCTATGCGAAGCTCGATGCGCTCCCAATCGTGAATGGACCCAAGCTGCTTGGCGTGATAGATGTGATAGAGCAACAACAGCGACTTGGTCTCGTCCGGCTCCATGAATTCGATCAGGGCGGTGTAGAGGGTGGGCCGAATGCGCCAATGTTCCACATCGGCGTGACCCTCGACGAAGCGGTAGACCTCTTCCCAATTGCGCTTGTTGTTGGAGAACACGCCGTCCTGGTCGAAATCAAAGTTTGTGATGAGGTCGAGGCCGCGTTCGTCGCGATCGTTCTCGTTGGAACGCTTGAAGATGACGGGCGCGTAGTAGGCCAGATAGGCGCGTCGTTCGTCATCGGTGAGCGACCAGACGGGCGGCCGTTCGACCCGCAGCGTGGCGGACCCGGTTGCGGTGCCGCCCGGCCCCTCGCAGGTGATCGACACCGTCCAGTCGGCGAATTCCTCCCGAACGTAGGTCTTCGACCCGTTCGTTGCGGTGCTGTCGCTTTCCGGGATGCCGCTGCAACTGTCGGTGTGTTCGGAATTCCAGGTTAGCGTCGAGTGTTCGCCCTGAATGATGGTGGGTGGGTCGAACGCGACCGAAACGGTGGGCGCATCGATGCCGGTGACCTGCACGGAGGCGAGGGTTTGGCCGTCGAATGAGTCGTCGTCCTTGAGATGGAAGGTGTTAACGCCCGAGACGATGTCGGATACATCGTGCGAGCCGCTTTCCCCACAGGCGAGTTCTTCTCCCGCATCGTTGAACAGGCAAACGGTATCGGCGTTGCTGCTCGACCAGGAGAGCGTCGTTTCGCAATGCGCTGCGTCGGCGGGAATCACGCAGGACTCCGGCTCGGCCGAGAGCATCCCGGAGGGGGGTGACGGCGGTGCTTCGTCCCCTTCCCCATCTTCAGTTCCGCCTCCGCCACCTCCGCATCCGGCGACGGCCAATCCAATCAACAGAACCACAAACCCGTTCGACCACTGCACAACAGCAGCTTTCACCCGCTCACCCTCTTCGCATCGTTGCAACCGGCACGGGGGAATGATCCGGTTGAATCCACAATCCACAAGACCCATTCTCAAGCGCCGCCAACGGCGCGTTGCCGCCCAGGGCTCAGGGTTTCCGATCCAGCTTCCGGGACTGGGCCGCCGAGTGCACGGATGTGCCGCGCGAGGTGTGCGAACTGGCGCTGGCGCACGTAAACCGGGATCGGGTGGAAGCCGCTTACTGGCGCAGCGACCTGTTCGAGAAGCGGCGCGGATTGATGGCCGATTGGGCTAAGTACGTCACCGCGTCCTGCAACTGAACGCTGGCTCGCCGGCCGACTCGGGACTCGCCGTTCCAACGACGGGCCGCCACCACTTGGCCGGCCCCGCCACGGGCGGGGCCGGCGGGGCAGCGCAACCGCCGCCTCCAGACCGGATTCGGCAGGGCTATCGTGGGTCCGGATTGCGGATGCCGGGTCTCCCTGGCGGCAGCGGAATTTGGGGAGGGGAGGAGTGGGCGTCCCTTCGGCCGGGCCCTATTGGCCTTCGGCCAACCGAGCCCCGCGGGGCGGGTCTTGTCTGTTTAAATTCTCCTTGTCGGACCTTCGGGAGGGTCCATCCGGGGGGCTCCTGCAGAAGCGCCCCGGAGGCGGTGGTCGGTCCGACAAAGCGGGTTGGCCGTATGGGGCCGTGGCCGAGTTAGGTCGCCACCGTCTTTCCCAGACGTCCTGTATGGATAGTTGAGCGTCAAGGCTCGAATGACAAGACAAGGGGCAGGGAAAGCATGCATCATCATACCCCCAACACCATCGGCGTGGACATCTCCAAAGCGCATCTCGATGCGCACGAGCTGTCCACCGGACGCGCGGCGCAGTTCGAAAACAATGCCACCGGGATCACCAAGTTCGGCAAGTGGATCCCGCCGGATGTGGACCGCGTCGTCTACGAGTCCACCGGACCGTACCACCGCGCCCTCGAGGAGACGCTCGCGGGCACCCTGCCACTGGCACGCGTCAATGCGGCACATGCGCGACGCTTCGCCCATGCGATGGGCCAGGAGGCGAAAACGGACGCGGTGGATGCGAAGGTTCTCGCAAAAATGGGTACCGCATTGGACGTGCCGCTGGTCGAGCCGCGATCGACGACACAACGCGACCTCGCCGAACTGCAAACGGCGCGCGACGCGCTGTCGCGGGACCGCACCGCCGTGCTGCACCGGCGCGACACGGCGCGCCATCGGCTCCTCAAGCGCCAGCTCAAGCTGCGGCTGGAGCAGATCGAACGCCAGATCAAGGCCCTGACGGCGGAGATCGGCAAGTTGATCGCCGCGGACGACGTGTTGTCCCGACGGGCCGAAATACTCACGTCCATACCGGGCGTGGCCGCGGTCACCGCCGCCGCTCTCATCTCCGAGATGCCCGAACTCGGCCGCCTCGACGCCAAGGCCGCGGCCAGCCTGGCCGGCCTGGCGCCGGTGACGCGCGAGTCGGGCAAGTGGAAGGGACGCAGCTTCATCCGCGGTGGCCGCTGGCGCGCACGGCGGTCGCTCTTCATGGCGGCACTGTTCGGGCATCCGGACGCCGCAGTTCGAGCACGCAAGTTCTTCCTGCTGCCGTTCCGAGTTCTTCATGGATCGCAATCCCTCTCGAAGCCAGTGATTTCCTCGCAGGCGGCCTTCAGGTCGAAGTTCAGCGTGGCTGTGTCGTCGACGCGGACGGCGAGAATGTCCGAGCACAGGGAGGGCGCCAGCCACTTGCCCGACTCCGGGAGATTGATTCCATGGGCACCGTCCATCCAGTGGACGCGCCGACGATGCGTGGGTCCGTCGTCGAACTGCCACGCAAGGTCGACTTGCGAGAGACCGTCGTTCGGGCCCAGGACCAAGGCGACGATCACGTTCCTGCGATTGCAATAAAAGCGCAGGGATGCGCCAGGGCGATCGTTGCCGTCCGCCTTCAGCGCGACATGCAGATTGCGGCCGTCCGCGTAGGCGTCCGCAAGTCCGGAAAGCGCCGACAAAAGCGACAGGAGCGCGACCGCATTCATTCCGGCGCGGGCCAGTAGCGGACGGGGTTGCCGCTGTTGCCGGATCCCATACGAGTGAGCAGGCCTTCGTCGACCAGATCACGGCGGACTTGATCGATCCGGCAGTACAGTCCGCCCGGTCCCCAGGTCGCGCGGGTGCGTTCGAGTGCGGTTCGCCCGGGGCACGTACCGTTGAGGTAGCGAACAATCCCTTCCTTGCGGACGACCTTCGCTACCGTGCCCCTCATGAAATCGGTCGCAACGATCCCTGGAAGCGGGCGGTGATCCGGCGCCGGTGGCAGCGGAGGCAGTAGCCCCTGGTGCGCTGGAAGGCGCTGTGCGATTCGGAGATGGCGTGTGCGATCCGGTTTACGTTCTCCCGGTAGATCACGAGGAGTTCCGACAGGCAGCCGTCGCACAGGGGGCGCGGGCCGATTGCCCGCAGGACATCCATGACCTTGTGCCGCTGGGTTTTTATGGAACGACGGTAGCAAAACTGCGGCGGATCACCGTTCGTACCGGCGGCGGGCGGCGGCATGAAACTGCCCCGCCCCCCAACGTGGCCGAGCGGCACTACGGCAAACGGGGCCGCATCGCCGTCCGGGTTGGGTTCGGTGGCCACCGCCAACCCGTTTGCGCCGACCCGCAACACCCGCCGTGCAGCGCTACCGGCGTCTGCGCGGACACCCAAAACTGAATAACGCGAAACAAGCCCGCATCGTCATCGAAAACCCCCGTCAAGAGCCGTCCCGAGATCCTTCCCCGGTGCGCGCCGCCTCCGGCTCTACGCCGACGCCGAAATGACCGGTCGCTGGCAAGCTTGGACGCTGGGTCTCAGGATACATGTCGACGCAATCCGACGGCATCCGGCGTGCCCAGTGACAGTACCTTTGGTATTCGGTCTTGCCGGCCTGCCAGACGTCCCGGCGGTTTCGTTGAGGCCGCATAGCCGCCGGAGGTGCGGACCGGGACCGCAAAGAGACCCGCCTTGCCTGCAATCGCGCAGCGGAAGGTCTTCAATCGGTTTCGCCTTTCACGGACGCGATGGCGAGCATCTGGCGCCCCGGCTGGTGCTTCGCCCAAATCCGGCTTCCCGCGAATACCACGAGGGGCCGGCGCCGGTGAAACGTGTTCACGACTTGATCTCGAGGACCTTCGCGATGACGCCGGAGCCCGCCGATCCTTCCCCCCGGCGCACCGGCACCGCTGCGATCCGGAACGTCTCGCGTGGCGTTGCAAACGTAATCCGGTCAATCCGTTCGGCCGCGATCTGAGCCATCTCCTCGGTGCCGCCCACACCGCGAACGAGCGTCCGGATGCCGCTTCGATGCGAAAGAAACTGCCGGCCCCCTTCGGCACTCCGAACCGCGCTTCGATCTCGAGCGGTTGCGCATGCGTTACCGATTCCGAGGCGCCGCGTTCCGTCGGCGGATGCGGCGGGGCGTCGTCTTCGGCATCGCTCGGGCCGGCCGGCTGAGCGGCTTGAGTCACGGGCGTGCGTCGGTGGCCCCTCCATCGCCGTGTGCGCCGTCGCATCGCCTTCAAATCCCGTGATTTGCCGTGAAACGGTCACGTTGAACAGGATGGCCTCGGATACGGGCGCTCCGGATCGCACCCGCGGCTGCGCATGCCGATCCACGAGAACCCGACTCACGCATCAGTTCATGGCGCCTCGCCGCAAATAGACCGGCAATGCCGTCCGAACCGGACTGATCCCTTCCAAACGCGCCATCAGCTTCTCGACGAGCAGACCGCCGGCTTCCGCCACGCCCTGCTCGACCGCGACCACCCGCGCCGGCATCCGTTCGGAGAGCCCGACCGTGCCGAATCCCACGACGGCGACGCGATTACCGAACGGCGGCCCGCTAAGATCCCCCGCCCACGCAACGCCGAGCGTGCAGGACTCCCCGCTGGCGACGATCGCATCGACCGCGGCCAGCGTCTTGCGTTGCTCGCGAACGACCGTGCAGACGCCGAAGGGGCTGCTGTCTTCGACCGCCAGGTTCTGTAACGTTTCCTTGCACCCCCGGCTCTTCAGTCCCGCCGACAGCCCGGTCAGGCGGGCGGCCGCGAGCGTGTCCTGCGTAGCGTGAATGAATAGAATTGACGTGCATCCGAGGTCCGCAAGATGCCGCCCGGCCAGGCGCCCCGCCCGCCCCGCGGCGCCGGTGACCGCACAGTAGGATTCCTGCCCCTGATCGTCGTCCCACGCTACGAACGGGATCTTGAGGGCATGCAGCCTGTTCAACAGGACCTTGTCCCGGCTCTTCAGGAAGACGAACCCGTCGACGGACTTTTCCGCCAGCAGGCCTTGGCATTTCGGCAGGCTCGCCGCATCCGCGGGCAGCAGTAGCACCGCTTGCTCGCGCATGGCCAGAGCCCGGACGGTGTCGGAGAGCAGCGTGTATGACACGGACGGGGCCGCATTCAGGTGCGCAGGCGCCGTGATCAACTCGGTGACGACCGCGATGGCGTTTGTGCGCCGTTCGCGCAGCCGCTGGGCGTTCCTGTTGATCCGGTAGCCGCTCCTCGCCACAACGTCCAGCACACGCTCCCGCGTCGCTTCGCTGACCAGGGGGCTGTGCGCGAGCGCCCGCGAGACCGTGGCCTTGGACACGCCGGCAAGCCTGGCGACATCGGCCATGGTGACCGCCACTGGTGGCGGCTCCTGCGTTGCTGTTCTCAATCCCTTTGCACTTCAATTCGTTGCCGTTGACCGAAAACCGTACTGGCGGTCGGTGGCCTGACCAATATAGCCATTCTCACGACAGCCAGCCAGCCCGAAGCGTTCGGCCGTCGCGCGTTACGACGCCTCCGCTCTGAGCGGGCGCGCGGCTGACGGCAGGAACGCGACCGGCATTCAAAGCTCCAGGCACTGCTACAAACAGGATTGCCCCAACGCAGCTAGCGGTCCCGGGAACGGTGCCTCGCATGGCTGAACGCGTTGAACGCGGGCCGGCCAGACGCCACAATTAAGCCGTATGTCAGGACTCGAAGTCGCCATGAAGACCGTACGCGTCATTGCCGGGGGCACCGTCGTCCTTGTCAGCGTCGCCGCCGCCGTACAACCCCCCGGCGCGTCGATCACCACGCAGCCAACGCGGTCGCTGGAAGGCGCCGCCGCGCCCATCGAAGCGCATCCGGTCGACGGCGCGGTACTGGTGCTCGCCTTCAGCCGCAAGTCCAACCGACAGGTCGAAAGCTGGACCCACCGGCTCAACGCCATCCTCTCCCGACCATCGCAAGAGCATCAGGGCGGCTTACGGTTTTACAACGTCATCGTTTTGGCCGAAGCACCTCGGCTGGTCCGCGGCATGATCCGACGGGCAATCCGCAGTGGCGTCCCCAAGGTGAATCAGGGCAAGTACCGCATCGTCGAGCGCGACGCCGCGTTCTGGCGCGCCTTGGCGGCGGTTGACGATGCCAGCCAGGCGCATGTCCTTCGAATCGATCCCGGCGGCCGGGTCTGCGAGCGGAAAGTCGGTCCGGTGACCGATCAGGCACTCGCCGACATCCTCGAAGCACGGTGCACGAACGAGGCGGTCAGATGACTGGGGAACATTCGGTCGTTTTCCCAGCCACCACGTTGTTCCTGGGGGTATCAACGGCGTTACCTGCCACGCGCCGGCAGGTCGTTTGCCGGCGGCATGCGAAGTCTCAATCACTCCGGTCCGGGCCGGGGCGCCGACTCGATGGACGATTGGGTCTTTCCCAGAAGTCCGACAACGGACCCAACGCGACCAGCGTCGAATCGGTGCCTTACGCGGTCGCCATCGGCGTATAGGTCGTGGTCGTAGACAAAGCCCGACCGTCGCTCGTCAGCCGCTTCTCAGGGTTATTCAAAGGCTCCGGCGAGCAGCCTGACCTGCGTTTTCGCAACGACATCCGGCAAGCGCCGCGCCCACGCCGCAACGAGACGGTTCCCGGCTGCCGCGAACCCGAGCCCTAGCGACCCGCCGCTCCGTTGTCGATGGACTTGCCGACGGTATTCGAAGACGAGTCGGTTGGGGGCGTCGGGCTTCCCTGGAACGGGATCGGCGACGCCGTTCAGGCCACCGGAACTGCACTGCCGTTGGCCGAACGGACACACCAGGCTTGCGCGATCCGGAAGCATGCCGTGACGATCTCCATTTCGGACCCGGGGTAGCACCAGTGACGGTTCCTAGCTTCGTCATCACCGTCGAGAAGGCACAGTACCGGGAGGGATTCGTGAACGTCCCGGGCGTCCATTCCCACCACTTCGCGGCAGACGGCGCCCTCGTCGAAGTCCGATTGCCCGGCAGCAGGGTGCCGGTCAAGGCCACCGTGAGCCGAAGAGCCAACCTGAACCGCACGCCCCGAATCGTCGGAGGCGTCCGATTGCGGGACTGGTTTCAGCAGACAATCCGGGTCGGCGACATGATTCGCGTTCGCGTCGAGAACAGCGCATACATCGAAATCGTGACGTTCAGACCGCGCACTCGAGTAACCGGTCGCCGCCCCGCTGCGGCCAACACCACCGCACAGGAGTCGTGCGGCGCCTGGCAGTAGGGTAATGACCACGCGGCGGTTGTTGTTCGAACACTTCCGCAAGTCGGGGTTTCGCAAGCTACGAGGGCCGTGACCGAACCGGTCAGCGCCGTGCTGCGCTCGGCCTGTTCGAAACCTCGGATCGGCATTACGGAGAAGTCGCATCGCGGGTAGCGTGGGCCTGCAAAGGACACGAACTGGCGCGAAACAATCCTCAAGTCAACAAACACGCTCGAACCTGGGATACCATGGCTGAATCCGCGTCCTTCCCTTCCTGGGCACGGGTTGTTGCCTGGAGTACGGGGCAGTTCACGCGTTTGCAGTGCCGCGCGTAGAGCTGTCTCGCTTTCTGGCTTCACGGCCGTGCGGGAGGAGCATCATGCCGATGTCACGTCATCGAGAGAGGCCGATGCAATGTCGCAAGACTTCGAGGTCGGGGTAAGTGCCTATCGAGTCGTCGGTAGCAGGCTGCTCGCGCCGTCGGGAGAGCGAATCGCCCTGATTTTTGCGCATGGGAGATGGCGCCCGCCCGAACGACCTTGTCGTCCCCATCGCGAAGTCGATCCGTCGCTACGGCACACAATCCCGTCGGACGCACGGATCGGTGCGCTCGGCCTGCCGTTTTCTGGCGGCAAAGCACCGGGAGTCCTTACGGATGAACCGGAGGGGCAGGAAATGAGCCCTGCGACGAGAACTCCCGGCAGATCGGGGCGCTGCTTTTCCTGCTCGTTTGCACCGTGGGCCTGTTTGTCTCGTGGCTGTTGATGGACTGAACCGACCAGGGCGGTCAGCACCAGAGAGTTGCGTCGTCACTGCACCATTCAGCATGGTTGCCAACCGGGTCAACCCGGCGGGCGACGCCATCACAGACGCCCTGCCGAAGAACGGCGTCCAGGTCATCCGCCAGCGGGCGCTGCCGCACACCGAAGTCGGCGCTGCCGTGGCACGGGTCAAGGACTCTGGCAACTACCCGGACCTCGCGCTGGCGTTCGGGCTCCTCGTGCTGACCGCCTGCCGCAACGGGGAGGTGCGAATTGCGCGGTGGTCGGAGATCGACCCCGATGGCGCGGTGTAGGCGATTCCGGGAGAGCGCATGAAGGCGGGGCGGGGACACCGGGTACCGCTGTCCGAACGGGCGCTGGCCGTGCTCGCGGAAGCGGGCCGCGAGGCTGACGGGGCGACCTGGTGTTCCGCTCGCCGGCGGGCCGGCCGCTGGCGGCACCGGCGATGGCGAAGCTGTTGCAGGAATTCGACATCGACGCCGTGCCGCACGGCTTTCGGTCAAGCTTTCGGGACTGAGCGGCAGAGTGCATGCATTCGCCCCGAGAGGTGTGCGAACTGGCGCTGGAGCAGGTCAACAGCGACCGGGTGGAAGCGGCCTGCCGGCGCAGCGACCTGTTCGAGAAGCGGCGCGCGCTGCTGGCCGACTGGGCGGCCCACGTCGCGTCAACCGGCAGGTGAGCGCGCGACCGCACCCGCGGTTTTCGGTGTTGATCGGTTGAACCGCGCGAAATGGATTGTGGCCACTCGGCGGAACGAGCGGTGTCGATCTGGCCCTCTCTCTGGAAGAGGGCCGTTGGGCGTCACAGGAGTGGTGCGGAGACCACGAAGGCGGACGCAAGTACCCGGAGCATCGCGTCGGCCGGGCGTGAACGGAAACCGCCGTGCGTCGCGTTCTCTTCCGGCTCATTTCGGGCCGAGCCCGACCTTGGCCGATGCGGCATCGAACGGCCGATCTGCGCGTTTCCAGCGGATGTCGATGGCAACGGGACAGATCTTCGATACGGACCCAATGGCCTCGTTGCGAATGGTGCCGAACGTCTGGCGGGGGCGGGTTTCGGCGACTACTCGATGAGCAGATAAAGGATCAGCAACGCAACGGCCAACGTACACCAGAACGCCAGTGCGGCGAGCTGACGGGGCTCCCGTCCGTGTCTGTTCATGGCTTCCTCTCCCTTCTCGAGCGCGGTTTCGATCGGCCGGCTTCCCGATGCTTCTCGGCCAGTAAGCGACCGGCGCGACCCAGCGTCCAATGCCGTCCGGCGGACTGCCGGCCGAGGGAATCAACGGATTTCGTCATCGGTGCCATCAGGTCATCGAATCCGACGTCGCCGACCTTGCGCGCCATACCGGCAATCCGTTCGCCGCACGGATCGATGGGTCGCGTACCGAAGACCAGATATCCGGTCACGCCTGTCTCAACCTCACCCGTCATCGAATCGAGCCTCCACCGACAAAAAATGCGGGGCGGAGTGCGGTTGGGGAGATCCAATGACGCTCCGCCCCGCGAAGTGGAGCGGCTGTTCGCATAAAGCAGCAGCCGCCCCACCTGCTCAGGCTTCCTCCATCCCCTCCCTGGCTTGTCGTCGACGTCAACGGTTCCCTCCGCCCGTCTGACGTCCGTCCGGTCGATGACGGCCGGTCGCTCCCTCCCATTTTCGGGTACGACCCGCCAAGGTGTGGAGTGTACTCCATTACCCGAACCGCCGCTCTGCCCGTACTGTGTGCGCGTTGGCGTTCCCGTCACTACGCGTGGAAACGGTTGGCCGCAGTCGGAAAATCCGGCTGCGCGCACGTTGCCGCACGCAAAAACAGCGGTAGTGACGGGCGCTGTGGCGACCCGGAGCGCCAGCGCCGCCGCGGGGTTCCCTTATGCGGATGCTAAGCAAATGGTCGGGCCGATGACGTGATTGGAGCTGTCGGCCGCGCTACAATACCGGCGTTCCTTTGTTGCCCTTGTGCAACGTTGGGTCGGTCAGCCGGCCCCCTCCTGGCGCAGGTTAGCGCCGGCCGACAACCGTCGTTTCGCTGTCTGGAACGGACATGCTTGGCGGACTGGGGAGATGCACCAGGCGTCGGCAGGGCACGCAAAGCGTGTGGCGGCATGGTAGCGGCTGCTTGTTGGACAGGCGGCCGAAGGCGGAAGCCCGATTGGATGCCGAGACGGCTTTTTGGCTTTCCATGAGCGGATCATGTCGTGGTGGAACGTCCTATGCCGGGAATGCGACCCGGCTCGTGCGGCGGCCTTCTCAACCGACGCAACCGGGTCACACCGAAGGGCTGGGGTGAGGACTGGCGAAGAGATGGGCCGGTTCGAGCGCAGTCGCCGCAACAGCGCGGCACCGGAAAAGGCAT
>JAPPHD010000150.1:21441-25498 GCA_028821125.1 Gammaproteobacteria bacterium | reverse complement strand
TAGGTGTCCCCGATCAGAAGGTAGGTGTCCCCGATCAGAAGGTAGGTGTCCCCGAACAGAAGGTAGGTGTCCCCGATGAGGATGCGTATAGGCGGCGAAGTCTTTGCTGATTGTGCTGGCTAACCTATGGGTTCGCGTCGTTTTGGATGGGCAAGGAGCGAGTTTGGGCCGTTGCGATGCGGTCGTTGTCGGGGCCGGGCATAACGGGTTGGTCTGTGCCGCTTACCTGGCGCGGGCGGGGCGACGCGTACTTGTACTCGAGGCGCGGCAGGTGCCGGGTGGGCTTGCTGGGGATCGGGAGTTCCATCCTGGATTTTTTGCGCCCATCGCGCATACGTTGAACCATTTCTCCGCAAAGGTGGCTCGCGAACTCAATCTCGAGAAGTTCGGTTTCGAGTGCCCGTCAAAGGGCCTGCGAACCGTTGGGCTTGCTCTCAATGGCGAACATCTGGTACTTGAAGGGGACGCGCCGAGGGGGACAACCTCGGACGAATCACCGGCGCTCGCCACCTTCCGACAGCGCATGGGGAAGTTCGCCGGTGCCCTGCAGCCCTTCTGGTGCAAGACCATGCCAACCATCGGCAACGCCGGCCTCGCCGGTTCCCTGACGTTCGCTCGCATCGGGTTCAGCCTGAGGCGGCTGGGTAAGCAGGAGATGCGGGAGTTCCTGCGCATCGCGACGCTGCCTGCCCGCGACCTGGTGGATGAACACCTCAGTGACGATCTGCTCAAAGCGACACTGAGCTGGGATGGGCTGATCGGATCCAGGCTAGCGCCGCGATCGCCCAATGGCGCTGTGCTCGCCATGCTCTACCGTATGGGGGAGGTGTCCCGCGGCACTCACGTCCTGCCCGCGGGAGGCATCAGAAGCCTGGTCGATTCGCTGTGCGCCGCGGCCGAGGCGGCGGGCGCGGACATTCGCTGCGACGCTCCAGTCAGCCGGATTCTGGTCGGCGAACGAATGGGCACCGCCCCTGGAAGCAAGGACGGCGTTTCCCCCGGCCTGGTTGCCAATGGTGTCGAATTGGAAAGCGGCGAACGCATCGAGGCCGATTGCGTGATCTCGGCCGCGGACCCCAAGCGTACCTTCCTCGATATGGTAGGTGTCCCATTTCTGGATATCGGCTTCACGAACCGGATCCGGCGGCTGCGCTGCGAGGGCCTGGTTGCAAAACTGCACCTGGCGCTGGACGGTGCGCCGCAATTCACCGGGCTCGACGCAGCGGACGGGCGCATGATCATCGCGCCGAACCTGGACGCCATCGAGTTTGCGTTCGATGCCGCCAAGTACGGCGAGTGTCCTGAAAATCCGGTCCTGGAAATCGTCGTGCCCAGCCTTCGGGAGCCATCGCTTGCCCCAGCCGGCGGACATGTGTTGTCTGCTCACGTCATGTACGTGCCGTATCGCCTGAAGGGCGGCTGGACCGAAACCGCCCGCGACAAGGCATGTGCAACGGCCATCGACACCATCGCAGAATACGCACCGCGCATCCGCGAACAGATTGTCGCAGCGGAATTCCTCACGCCGGCCGACATCGAACGGGAATGCGGCGTCACGGGCGGCCACTGGCACCACGCCGAATTCGCCATCGACCAGATGCTGATGATGCGGCCGACCTATGAGGCGGCGCAGTACCGCGCGCCCATCCCCGGCCTGTACCTGTGCGGCGCGGGATGTCACCCGGGCGGCGATCTCACCGGCCTGCCGGGGCACAACGCGGCGAAAGAGATCCTGCGATGAGCGCCTACGACGCCATCGTCATCGGCGCCGGCCACAATGGGTTGACCAATGCCGCCTACCTCGCCAAGGCCGGGCTGAAGGTGGTGGTGCTGGAGAAGAACGACTACATCGGCGGCGCAGCCGTGTCGCGCGAACTGCACGAGGGCTGGACCTACTCCAACTGCTCGTACGTGTGCAGCATGATGCGCCAGGCCATCCACCGCGACCTGAACCTGAGCAGGCACGGCCTGATCCTGGTGCCCTACCTGGGCACCGTCAATTTCGGCGATGGAGACGAGCGCCTGATCTCCTACCACGACGAGACGGCGGCTTACCTGGAACTGAAGCGCCACTCGCCCCACGATGCGGATGCGATGAGCCGCTTCCAGGCCGATCTCACCCGATACTCGCAACTCATCCGCAAGACGCTGATGCGCACGCCCCCCGATCCGGCGAGGCTGCGCCCCCGGGACATCTCGGAACTGCTGTTCCTGGCCCGGCAGTTCTGGTCGATGGGCGAGCGGCAGATCTACGAGTACATCCGCTTCTTCACCATGAGCGCGGCGGAGTTTCTGGACGACTATTTCGAGAACGAGCTGATCAAGGCCGCGATGGCGACGCCGGGCATCATCGGCACCGCGCTCGGCGTCTACTCGCCCGGTTCCGCCTATATCCTGCTGCACCACGTCATGGGTGACGTCGACGGCAACATCGGCGCCTGGGGCCTGGCGCGCGGCGGCATGGGTGCGATCTCCACCGCCATTGCCGGTGCGTTCCGGGAGTTTGGCGGCGAGATCCGCACAGAAGCGGGTGTTCGGCAGGTGCTGGTGAAGAACCGCAAGGCCTCCGGTGTGGTGCTGGAGAACGGAGATGAGCTGAACGCCCGCATCGTCGTCTCGAACCTGGATGCCAGGCGTACCTTTACCAGAATCATGGCCGCTGAAGACCTGCCCGACGGCATTCCTGAGAAGGCCCGGAACTTCAAGATCCGCGGCTCGTCCGGCAAGGTCAACATCGCCCTGTCGGCGCTGCCGAAATTCACGGGTGTCCCCGACAACCCATACATCAATCGCGGCGGCCAGGCCTTCAGCGGGTCGATGGAGACGCTGGAACGAGCCTACGACTGCTGGAAACGGGGCCGCTGGTCGGACGATCCCTTCGTGGAATCCGTGATCCCGTCGGCCTGGGACCCGACGGTGGCGCCACCGGGCGGGCACTGGATGTCGAACTTCATCCAGTACTGCCCGCCGGAACTCGCCGACGGACCCTGGACGCCCGAGAAGCGGGACCGGTTCGGCCAGACCGTGATCGACAAGATCGAGCGCTACAGCCCGGGATTCAGCGACCTGATCGAGCACGTGGAGGTGCGTACCCCCCATGAGATCGAACAGGAGATCGGGCTGACCGAAGGCAATATCTTTCAGGGCGAACTCACTCTCGATCAGCTCTTCTTCAACCGCCCGTTCCCGGGTTACGGGCAGTACCGCATGCCGGTGAAGAACCTGTACATGTGCGGATCGTCGACCCACCCGGGAGGCGGCGTCTCCGCCACCTGCGGCGCCAATGCGGCCCGGGAGATCCTGATGGACCTGAAACGGCCGAATGCGGTGCCGGAAGACGACTTCTACGATGAGTGACCGATGAGCGCAGCAATCGCTGACAGGTTCGCCGCGGAGCGGCCGAAACTGTCGCCCTTTCATGAGCGGCAGGCGGCGCTGAACATCCGCGACGCCTGGTCTGCCTGGAACGGCTACAAGTTCGCCGACTATTACTACGACCCGGAATACGAGTATTTCTGCGTACGCAACCGCGTCGGCACCTACGACATCAGCCCGATGCAGAAATACGAGATAAAGGGGCCGGATGCGGAAGCCATGCTCAACCGGATGGTCACGCGGGACGTTGCGAGAATCGGACTCAATCGGGTGGGTTATGCGCTGTGGTGCACCGATGCGGGCCGTCTGATCGATGACGGCACCATCTTTCGACTGGCTGCCGACCGTTTCATGCTCACCTGCGGCAGCCCCTGTAACGCATGGCTGGAACAAAGCGCCTTCGGTTTCAACAATGTCACGATTACGGACTGGAGCGACGAACTCGCGGCGCTTTCGGTGCAGGGGCCCACTTCCTGTGCGGTGTTGAGAAAAATGGGCCTGCAGGGGCTGGAGTCTGCCAGGCCCTTCGAAATCAGGCACTTCGACTTCCGCGGCGAGGATCTCATGGTCTCGCGAACCGGTTTCACCGGCGATTTGGGCTACGAACTCTGGTCGCAACCGGAGCTCGCCCTGGATCTGTGGGATGCACTCTATGCGGCGGGCGAGCCGTACGGCATTCAAC
>JAPPHD010000150.1:0-21431 GCA_028821125.1 Gammaproteobacteria bacterium | reverse complement strand
ACCGGGAGCTGGCGTGGTTTTTGGGGTTTGAACTTTTGGGGGGGGGCTTGCCTTAGGTATTTCAACCGTACGGGGAGTCCGCCACCAACATGGCCCGGCTCGAAGCCGGCTTCATCATGCCAGCCATGGAATTCAACGAGGCGCTCAAGACAGTGCACTTCGAGCATGACCAGACGCCCTTCGAGTTGAGCCTCGACTGGCTGGTGGATTTCAGGAAGCCCCATTTCAGCGGTCGCCGGGCCCTGCTGAAAGAGAAGGAAAGGGGCCCGAAATACCGGCTTGCCCGGCTGGACATCGAGGGCAACCGGCCGGCGGAGGGCTCCTATATCTACCGTAACAGGCGCTGCACGAAGGAGATCGGGTATGTGACGTCTGCCATGTGGTCGCCGGCCGCAAAAGCGAATATTGCACTGGCGATGATCGAGCCGCGATTCCTCAAGGGGGAGCTGTGGGCAGAAATCTATTACGAAAGGGAACTGCGCCACTACGACCGCGTGGCCAGGTGTACGAAGCAGGACAAACCGTTCTGGGCGCCGGCGCGCGCCCGTGCCACACCGGCTCCGGATTTTTGATTTAGGGACACCTACTTTTTGATTAAGTGATTTAGGGACACCTACTTTTCGTACACCCCTGCCCAGTCTCATTGCCCCGGCGCTGGTAGGTGTCCCGTTTCGATCCAGGTAGGTGTCCCATTTCGATCCATCGATCCAGGTAGGTGTCCCATTTCGATCCATTTCGTACACCCCTGCCCAGTTTCATTGCCCCGGCGCTGATAGGTGTCCCATTTCGATCCAAGGTAGGTGTCCCATTCCGAGAAGGTAGGTGTCCCATTCCGAAGGTGATTGACAATCGGAGGCAGGGGGTATAGGTAACTCTGGAGGGAGGTGTTGCCGGTGCGCACCGCGAAATTTGTGCAGAGTTACTTCGATGCCTGGAATCACCGGGACCCGGAGGCCGTGGCGCATCACCTGGCGGCGGACGGTACCTACCTGGACGTTCCCGACAACGAGCAGGTTTCCCGAGACGAACTGATCGTCGATCTTCACCAGTTCTTCGCCGACTACCGCCACCGTTACGAATTGCTCGGCGACATTCTGGAAGGTCGTAACACGATCGCCTTTCAGTATCGGATGTATCCGCCCGGCGCGGCGCAACAGGCGGCAGAGGGCTGCATTTACGGCGCCGAGTTCATGACATTGCGCGGCGATTCGGCGAGGACCATCACCGACTACTATGAGATTCCGGGTGCGGCGAAGGTTTCCCGGTTTGCCGGCCTGGCGTCCCGCCGCAGCCCGGATGCCAAGTACGCAAAGTCCGGCCTGACCAAGGAGCAACTGGCCACCTACAAGAGCCGGCTCGAGCGCGTGATGAACGCCGAGCGGGTCTACCTCCGTCCCAACCTGACCTTGCCGGAACTGGCCAAGGCAGTGGGTTGCTCGGTCAACCACCTCTCCCAGGTGATAAACGCCGGGTTCGGCATGAGTTTCTTCGACTACGTGAACCGCTATCGGGTCGACCACGCCAAGGCCCTGCTGTCCGAACTCGACGGCAACGGCGACTCGGTGTTGAACATCGCCTTCTCGGTGGGATTCAACTCCAATTCGGCGTTCTACACAGCCTTCAAGAAACGCGTGGGCCAAGCCCCCGCCCAGTATCGGCGAGGGCTCCTGCGCCGGGCACATTGACCCCGGCCGGGGTTGCGGGCCTCGCCCGCGTCCAAGCCTGTAGGCATGGATTCACCCGCTCGAACGGCGTCAGTATGATGCAGCCATGGAAGTTGCAACGACGGCTGGCGCCGACCTTCGGCTGCACAGAATCCAGCAGGCCGTCAAATGGACGGTCTATACGCTGCTGCTCGTCAATTTCGGCTTCTACATCGCCGACGACATCGGCTGGGCCCGCCATACGCTGCATGCCGAGTCGACCGTTCTCGACTGGACGACGGCGTTCTCCACGTCCATCGACGAACTGGCCTGGTTCATCCTGCTCGGCATGTTCGAACTGGAAACCTATGCGCTGAGCGACAGGGCCTGGAAGCCATGGGTGGAACGCCTGGTGCACGGCCTGCGCCTTGCCTGCTACGTGATGCTGGCCCACACGATATTCGCCTATACGACCAACATCATCGACCTGCGGGCGACACAGCCGGTGGCAGACGCAGCCGAACTCTGCGACCTGGCCGACGCTGACCTGTCCTACGTCTACAACCTCGAATACACCGAGATCACCCGGCAAACCTGCGACGGCCTTTCCACCGCTACGGAGTTCTACAAGGTGGGCAAGGACCCGGTGGTGACCGACATGGCCGGCCTGTCGCTGGAGCGGCAACTGGCCTGGGCCGACCTCTACGAAGGGGTGGTCTGGCTCCTGGCGATCCTCGCCATCGAGGTGGTGGTGCGCCTGCAGGACCGGGGCATCACGGGCGGCTCCCTGATGCGGGCGGCGAATTGGAGCAAGAACCTGCTGTATGCCTCGATACTCGGCGTGGGCGTGTGGTGGGCGTCGCTCTCCCACTGGCTCTACCTGTGGGATGAATTCCTCTGGATCGGCGGCTTCATGGCCATCGACATGAATCTGAGCGAGTGGCGCAAGGAAATGGTGGATGAGCAGGCGGAAGCGGTGGCCGCATGATCAGCGGCCGTTGCGAATGCGGCCGTGTCCGCTACGAGGTGGACGGCGCGATCGTCGACTTCAGCCACTGCCATTGTTCCCAGTGCCGCCGCCTGCACGGTGCCGCCTACGCCACGTTCGCCGGCGTCCTGCGGAAGAACTTCCGCTATGTGTCCGGCGAGGAGGACGTCAGGGTTTACGCGTCTTCCGAAAAAAACGACCGTGTTTTCTGCGGGATTTGCGGTTCCGCCATCCTGGTGGCGTCCAGTCAGTACCCTGACTATCTCTACCTGAGCATGAGCACGGTGCAAGGTGACCCGCCACGCCCCGAAGGTTACCACCAGTATGTGAGTTCCAAGGCCCCGTGGCACGAGATCACCGACGGCCTGAAGCAATACGCGGTAGAACCGCCGGATTGATGCCGAGACTCCGCGGGTTCCCCATCGCGTGCGCGCCCGGGCGCATGCCGCGCGTGCGCCGCTCGTAACCGCGCCGGCAGGGAACGAAATGGACGCGAAACACCGCAAGCAGGAACACACCGGCTCCTACTACGCCGCCTCGGTGAACGAGGTCACCGACTATCGGGTGCTCACCGGTGCGGTCGCCGCCGATGTCTGCGTGGTCGGGGCAGGATTCACGGGTGTCGCCACCACCCTGACCCTGGCCGAGCGCGGCTACTCGGTGGCGCTCGTGGAAGCGAACCGGGTGGGCTGGGGCGCATCGGGGCGCAACGGTGGCCAGTTGATCAATGGCATCAACGGGCACGAGAAACTCGAAAAGAAGTACGGCAGGGGCGTCAGCGACCTCCTGTGGGAGCTGGACTGGCGCGGCCACGAGATCATCTACGAGCGGGTCGGTAAGTATGGCATCGACTGCGACCTCAAGTCCGGTTACGCGGATGTGGCGCTGAAGCCGCGGCATCTGGGTTATATCCAGGAATATGCGGAGAACCGGGAGCGCCGGCAGTGGCCCTATAGGTACGAAGTGTGGGACCGGGAGAAGGTCGGGGACAAGCTCGGCACAGATGCCTACCTCGGCGCGTTCGTCTGTTACCGCGACGGACATCTGCATCCGCTGAATCTCTGTATCGGCGAAGCGCGGGCGGCAGCCGGCCTGGGCGCGCGGATCTTCGAGCAGTCGCCGGTGACCGACATCGAACATGGCGCCCGGCCAACGGTAAGGACGGAGACAGGGTCCGTGCAGGCCGATGCCGTGGTATTGGCGGGCAACGCGTACAGCCGGCTGGAGCAGCAGCACCTCTCCGGGCTGATCTTCCCGGCCGGCAGCTACATCATCGGCACGGAACCCCTCGACGAGGACACCGTCAGCGAAATCAATCCGGCCGATGTGGCCGTGTGCGACATGAACGAGGTCGTCGACTACCACCGCCTGTCCGCGGACAAGCGGCTGCTCTACGGCGGCGCCTGCAACTACTCCGGGCGCGACCCGGCCGACATCAGGGCCTACATCCTGCCGCGCATGCTCAAGGTTTACCCGAGGCTCAAGGACGTGCGCATCGATTTCCAGTGGGGCGGCATGATCGGCATCGTGCCGAACCGCGTTCCGACCGTCGGGCGCATCGATGGCAACATCTACTACTGCCAGGGATATTCCGGCCACGGTGTGTGCTCCACCCATGTGATGGGGGAGATCGTGGCGGATGCCGTGGGCGGCACCCTGGAGAAGTTCGACCTGTTCGCGGGCATGAAACATGTGCGCATTCCGGGCTCACGCTGGTTTGGGAACCAGTTGATTGCGCTGGGGATGCTCTATTACAAGCTGAAGGATCGCTTGTAATCCGCACCCGTGCGCCGCCGAGGCGCGCATTACCGTTCCTTGTCCAGGCTTTGCTTGAGTGAGTTTGCCAGACAGGTGTCACCGACCGAGCGGGGCTGGTTTCAAGGTAGGTGTCCCTTCTTCAGAGCGTAGCGTAAAGGTAGGTGTCCCCAATGGATAAAGGTAGGTGTCCCCAATGGAGATTGGGATACCATGAATGTCGTGGGCGGGCGCGAGTTGCCCGTTGGTTTTTTCTTTTGGGCTTAAGTGACGGCGGAACCCGGCCAACGGCGTCGGGGAAATTGGGAGATGGTGTCGGACACCTGGTTGTTGAGCGGTATTCCTCGGTCGGGTACGTCGATGTGTTGCCGGCTGGCGGGGGAGTTGGCGGATACGGTGGCGCTTTCGGAGCCGATGCGGCGAGGAGCTTTTGTGGGAGTTGAAAGCCCTCAGGAGGCCTGCAATCGCATCGAAGAATTCGTACGTCGGGCGCGGACGCGGATTCCGGTGGAAAGACGGGCGCCGTCGGTGCAGGTGGATGGGCGGCTTGATGACGACCGGGTCGCGGGCTGGGGCCGGACGGACAGATTGCGCCGCACTCGGGGCGGCCAGGGAGAAATTCTGATCGACAAGGCTCTTTCCGGCGACTTCACGTTGTTGATCAAGCACAATGCCCTGTTTGCGGCACTCCTGCCGGAACTTGCGTCGACCGTGGCCTGCCTGGCGCTGGTGCGCAACCCGCTGGCGGTGCTGGCGTCCTGGCAGACGGTGGATCTTCCCATTCACCGGGGCCGAATTCCCGCCGGAGAACAGCATGATCCGGCACTGCGCGAGGCTTTGCATGGTGAAGATGACGTGCTTCGCCGTCAGATCATGATTTTGAACTGGTTTTTCGACCGTTACCGGACTCATCTCAAGCCGCAGAACATTCTCCGCTATGAGGACGTCGTGGAAAGTGGCGGCCGTAGGCTCTTTGACCGCTTGGGCCACGGGGACGCCCCGTCGGCACCCTTGGAAAACCGGAACGACAATCGAGCCTACGCCGGGACCGATGTCGACGAGCTACTGGCAGCACTAATGCGTGAAGGCGGCGCCTGGTCGCCGATTTATGCCGTCGCGGATTGTGAGCGGGTAGCGGATATGATTCGCTCGGCCCGATGAGGACGATCTGGTTCCATCGGGAATACAACCGCTTTCAGGGCGGGCATCTCAAGCATTCGCATTACTTCTCTCACGCTGGCTGCATGCCTGGTTATGTGCCCAGAATCACGTTTACGGGAGAGCCTGCAACCGAGACGCTGGCACGGCAACGCCTGGAACTCTGGCCGCCCGGCGATGCCGGTGCCGCCGCCGATTGGGCGCCGCGGCCCGACGACCTGCTGTTCGTCGCGGGCGTCGACTGGCGCTACCTCGCGGCGGGCGGTTTCGATGCGCTGCCGAATCCGCGAATCAACCTGATCCAGCACGTTCGGCATGCCCATGAGGGAACGGAGCTGTACGGCTATCTGGCGAACCGCGCGGTACGCATCTGCGTGAGCCGGGAAGTAGCCGACGCGATTACCGCCACGGGCCGCGTCAACGGCCCCGTGCTGACGATTCCGAACGGCATTGAGGCGTTTTCGATCCGGACATTCGCGGGCGCGGCCGGCTCCGAACGCCGACCGGTTGTGATAGCCGGTTACAAGGAACCAGTTCTGGCCAAATCGTTGTCCGATCGGCTGGCAGCTTTGGGCATCGAGCACACGCTGTTGACGGAGTTCCTGGCACGAGAGAAGTTCCTGGAACGCCTGGCCGGCAGCCGGGTAGCGGTCTGCCTGCCGCGTGCCGAGGAGGGATTCTACCTGCCAGCGCTGGAGGCCATGGCGGCGGGCTGCCTGGTGGTAACGCTCGACTGCGTCGGCAACCGGAGTTTCTGCACCCACGACGGGAACTGCCTGATTGCCGACCCAACCGCGGATTCCCTCGCCGTCACGGTGCAAGCCGCGCTCGGTCTGGGGGCTAACGAAGGGCAGCACCTGCGGTCCGGCGGGGCCGACACGGTACGCGAGTACTCGCTTGAGGCGGAACGAAGGCGCTTCCACGCCGTGCTGCGCGACATCGACCGCCACTGGTTATCACGAAAAATGGTTCCCACCGGCCACCCGCGGGTGAACTTCATGATCATTGGCGCCCAGAAATGCGGCACGACGGCTCTCGCCCACTTTCTGGCCCAACACCCCCGGATACGCATGTCATCCGAAAAGGAGCCCCACCTTTTCGACGCCCCTGACTATTCTCCGAAGTGGACACCGGAACAGATAGATGAACGCTACCGTCCCTATTTCAACAGCCCTGGAGTGACATCCAGCCCGGATGGGACACCTACCTTCAGCCCGGATGGGACACCTACCGTAGGGACAGAAGGGACACCTGCCATCGGTAATAGGGCGCTCGACGAGGGGACATCTGCAGGGAGCGAAGGGACACCTACCGTTGGTGAAGAGGGGACACCTACCATCGGCAAGGTAGGGCCTCACACATTAAGGCAGACAGCCGCCGACGGTCGGTTGCGGGGAGAGGCGACGCCGATATACCTTTTCCTGCCCGAGATTGCGCCGGAACTGAAGCGTTATAACCCGGAGCTGAAGGTGATCATATTGTTGCGCAATCCGGTGGAGCGGGCCATTTCTCACTACTACATGGAGAAGAACAAGGGGCATGAGAGGTTTCCGCTGTGGCTGGCTCTGCTCGTCGAGTCATGGCGGCTGTGGCGGTGCGGTGATCGCAGGCAGCACGGGTCTGCCTGGCGGCGGCACAGCTACCGTCGGCGTGGTTTGTACAGCGTGCAACTGCGCAATCTGTTTCGGTACTTCGATGCGACGCAGGTATTGCTCGTTCGTGCCGAGGATCTGGCTCGGTTCCACGATGAGGCGCTCAAACGCGTATTCGAGTTTCTCGAGGTGGACGACTACACCGGCATCGAGGCACAAACCGTTTTCGAGGGTGAGCGGGGCGACCGGCGCCACGTGGTGGTTTCCTGGCTGCTCCGGATGTCCTACTTGCCGGAGTTCATCCGCATGCGGCGCTTCAGAGTCGCCGCGGCTCGAGAATGACGCGCTTGCGTCCGCCATCTTCAACCGTGCCGACGGTCGGATCGATCCTGCAGTTCAGCGGCACCGAAACTTCGGCGGCCTTGGGGACAAGGCCCGGTCCCCGGTTCATGGCGGCGGGCAGCGTGTAGCTGTCGGCCTGGCCGGCATCCACCACGTAACCCATGTCCGCCAGGGACTGCACGGTGATCGCGCTCAGGGGCTGGGCGCCGCTCGTAAAGTAGGGGCTCATCAGTTCGTTGTCGAACACCGATTCCCGCCAGTGGCTGTCGGCACTGCCCTGTCCGCCGGTGTTGTGCACCGGCACCTTGCTGTCCGCATAGTCCATGCCGCCGGAGGCGTCGAAGGCCGCTGTCGCCAGCGGCCCGGAGAAGTAGGTGTCGGGCACCGGCTCGACATCCTCGTCGTCGGGGTCGAGCGCCGGCTTTTTCAGCAGATCGTGGTGCAGCCAGAGCGTGCCGATGCCGAGGGTATGCCCGATCTCGTGCAGGATGATGCTCTCCACTTCGCTGGCCGAGCGCGCCGCCGCATCGTCCGCATCGAGGATGACCTTGCCGATCACGGGCAGGGTCGACGCGTGGCGCCGGAGGCAAACCGAGGCAACCGCAAGCGTGCCGCCGGCACCGTCGATATCCGCCACCCTGCCGTAGACCCTCAGGTCGTCCACCGTATCGTTGACTTCAGGCTGCCCGGCGGTGCACCGGCTGGCGGCCAGCGGCCGGTCCGAAAAGTCGACGTCCGGCAGGCTCCCGGTAATGATCTGCTCCCAGCGGCTGGCGGCGTCCTGGAATGCCTGCGTCACCGTGCCGGAAATCCCGGTGCCGACGAGCACGACGTCGACATCGAAGGCACTCGACCCCGCCGCTGTCACCGTGGAAACCGTCGACCAGAGGCCCGGCGTGGAGGCGTCTGCGCACGAATTGCCGGCATACCGGTAGTCGACCTCGTAGGTGATGCCCGGCTCGTAGAAGGCATCGATCGGCAGTTGGCTCGATACGTCGATGTTGCGCCGCATCGTTTCGGCGTTCTCCAGGGCGCGGCAGAAATGGTCCCATCCGCCCCGGGGATCCTGCTGCCGAACCCTGAAATCGTAGGCGCGAATCTCCTGCGCCCCGAACGATTCGGTAAATGCGACGGTGATCGTCCTGGCGGTGTCATCGATGGTGACCGTGGGATCGGGAACCGTCGGTGAGCGCACGCGTACGCTGAAGCTGCCCCGGGCCGTCCCGCCGTTCTGGTCGCTTGCCGTCAGGGTGATGGTCGTCGAACCCACAGCCAGCGGCGTGATTGCAGCCAGTATGCCCGGCGTGTCAACGGTCGCAACGGTCTCGTTGCTCGATGATGCCTCGATATCCAGCGGGTCGCCGTCCGGATCGGTGAAGGCCCTGCGAGCCTCGGTCAGGACGACGGCGCCGCCGGCCGTGGCGTCCACCCGCTCGACGCGATCGGGCAGGAACCGCGGATTCTGGTTGCCCGGCGTAGTCGCTTCGCCCGACGGCGACCAGTCGCTCGAACCTTCATCGTTCACCGCCCGGGCCTGAAATTCGTAGGTGGAGTTGGCATCGAGCCCGGTGACGTCCACGAACAGGCTGGGGAGCGGGAAGGAAAACTCACGGAAGCCGCCCTGATTCTTTTTTCGGAATCGCAGGTTGTAGTACGCGATCCCGGGTCCGGTATTGACCACCGGACGCCGACCGGGATCGATTTCCACGGCACTCCGCGAGTTGCCCGCGCGCACGATCGGCGCCGGAGGCGTTCCGGGTGGCTCGATGGCGTCGTTCACGGTAACGGTGACGGTCTGGGTTGCCGTCATCTCCCGGGCGCCGGAGCCGCCGGTCGCCGTCACGTCGAGGATGTACTCGTTGTTGTCCGCCGCGTTTGCCGGGGAAGTGCTTTCCAGGTCCTGGGGTTTCTCGAAGTCCGGCGGGTCCACGAAGCGCAACGCGCCTCCGTGGCCGATCTCGAACAAGGCGCTGTCGACGCCGCCGGTGATCGCATACCCGGTGACGTAGTCATCGGTGTCGGAGTCCGTGGCGACAACGTCGCCGGCGGCGGTTGCGTTCTCGTCCACGTCGAGTGCCGCATCGCTGGTGAAATCGGGTGCGGCGTTGGTGTCTGCCAGATTCTCCGCGACGGTCACGCGGACGCTCGCCACGGACAGGCCCGCGTAGTCGCCGCCATCCACACTGTGGGTGACGGTCACGGTCGCATCGTCCGTATCCAGATCGGCGGTTGAGGTCAGCGTCACCCATTGCCGGTCCTGCCAGTTGTCCGGGGTGAAGGTCAGCGTTGTGTCGCTTGGCGACAGGTCGGTGTTCGCCGGAACAGTCACCGTGACAATCGCATCCGCTGTCGGCTTGGAATTGGGCACCACCGAGTAGCGGTTTTCGCCGCCGTCCCTCACCGTCAAGTTCGTGGGATGAACGTTGACCCCGGCATTGGCGGCAATCACCTCGAGCGGCAGGTCCTCCGATCTGGCCAGTTCGTAGCCGCTGTCTGCCTCGGGCGTTGCGGGCAGGGTGCCGAAGTCGACCGTGACCGCGGCGGTGGAGCCCGAGGTACGCGAGACGCTGTAGTTGGAACTCTCGGTGCTACCCTGCGCAACGCTGATGTGCGCATGCCCTCCGCTGACGGTGCCGTTGGTTACCCGTATGGGCAGCAGCAGCTCGAAGGGCGCGGCGGCGGGAACGCTGGCGCGGAACTGCCCGGCGCCGGTATTCTCGAGCCCCACGGTGAGCGAAAGCGGGTCCTGGGTATTGCCGGCCAGGTCGACCCGGGTGAGTGCCGTCAAGCCCGTGAACAGGCCGTCGGGAAGCACGGCGAACAGGTTCTCGTCCAGCCACAGCCAGCGCAACCCTGTCAGGCCGGAAAACAACCCGCTCGGCAGGGTGCTGAACTGATTGCGGGTCAGGTCGAGCCACTCCAGCCCGGTCAGCCCGGTGAGCATCTCGGCGGTCAGGGTGGTGAACATGTTGTCGGCGAGCCAGAGCCATTCCAGGCTGGGCAACCCGGAAAACGCGGACGACGGCAGCGTGGTCAGCTCGTTGTGATCCAGGCTGACGACCTCGAGCGCCGGGAGCCCGGAGAACACATCGGGCAGGCTGTCGAACTCGTTGTTGTCGAGGAAAAGCACCTGCAGGCTTGTCAGGCCGTCGAAGATGCCGTCGGGCAGCGCGTCGAGATCGTTTTCGCCCAGGTCGAGCCTTTCCAGCGCCGACAGGCCGGAAAACAGGTCTGCCGGCAGGGAGGTGAGGCTGTTCTGATCGAGATCCAGGTCTTCCAGCGCGGTCATGCCGGCGAAATCGCCGGACTTGAGGGCGGTGATGCCCGCGAGCCCCAGGTCGAGTTCGTCAATCGCTGCAAGTTCGTCCGCCGTCACGTCCCCGCAGGAACCGACGCCCGCTTCTTCAATGATCGCGGACTGTACCTGCAAGGTGCGGTCGCAGACCTTGGAAGTCTGGTTGTTCACGGCGCGGTTCGTGAAGGAGGCCACCTCGTTGCCCGCCGGGTCGCGGATGGGGTTGGCGCCGGTTCCGGGGTAGGTCATGGTCACCGCATCGCCGACGTCCGCTTCGGAGGCGAGGGCAAGCTTCACTTCGTTGTCTGTGATGTCGACTGTCGACACCGTCGCGGCATTGCCCGCCACGGTCACCTGGAAGTCTGTGGTTGCGGGATTGGCGCTGTCGTCGAGGGATTCGCTGTACGTCAGCGTCAATTCGTCGTCTCGCAGCTCCAGGCTCTCCAGCATGGGGGTGCTACCGTCCACCTTGTGACCGGACGAATCCGACACCCCGGCAAGGGGGGTGATGACGGCGTCCCGGCTGTAACCGTCCTTGCGGATGGCGCCGCCGCTGAGTCGCAAGGGGTCGGCGGGGATGCCCACGCCGTCATCGTCGTGGTCGGTGCCGGTTACCTCGTAGGCGAATACCAGTTCCGTGCTTCCCGATCCTTCCTTGTAGGCCGCACGCCGGGGCGTCTGCCCCACCTGCATGCTCAGCCGCGGGGTGCCGCTTACCGCTACCGCCTCGCTGAACGTGACGGTTGCCTCGATGGCGTCATCGAGCTTGTAGTAGTTGTCCGTGCCCGCGTCGGAGGTGAGCGATACGGAAAGCGCCTCCGGCGTGGTCAGGTCGGTCATCCCTTCGCCGGGCATGGACCAGGCGCCTTCGCCCTCGTCGTTGTTCGCCCGCACCTGCACGTCGTACTCGGTCTGCGGGTCGAGGTTTTCGACCGTGGCGGTGGTGCTGCGTACGTTGCGGTTCGAGATCAGGTAGGGGTCGCCGCTGTCCGTGATGCGGCGCTGGATGTCGTAGCTGGTGATGGGCGGCTTGCCGGAATTGGCGGGAGCTGTCCAGGCCACCGACACGCTGGTGGTGTCGATTGTCGTTACCCGCGGCCGCCCGGGCGAGGCGGGAGGCTCCAGTTCATCGAGCACATCGATGGTCACACCGATGGTGGCGCTGCCGCCCTGGCCGTCTTCGGCGCGCACCGTCACTTCGTGTTGCGGGTCGGCCTCGTGGTCGTACGTCGCTCCCGATGCCGTGCGTAGTTGACCCGTGCCCGCATCGATCTGGAATCTTGCCGCATCCGCGCCTTCCAGGCTGTACTCCGGGGTACCGCCGTCGTTGTCGTCGGCAGTTACCGGAGTGCCGATGTCGGTGATTCCCGTGGTGTTCTCGGGTACCGAGCGGAATGCGCGGGCCCCATCGCGGAACACCGGCGCCTGGTTGTCCAGTGTCGTGCCCAGCTCGTAGGGCGACCAGGGGCTGGTGCCCTCTTCGCTGGATGCACGCACCTCGATGCGGTACTCGGTCTGTTCTTCGAGATCCGTCAGCGTGACCTGGGTGGCGGTGTGCGTCGTGTCAACCACTTCGTCCCAGTCGGCTCCTGACCGGTTTTCCCGGTACCGGTAGTCGTAGTCGTCGATATCCGGGCCGGTGTTCACCGGCGGCCGCCAGCGGACCGACAGGCTGTCCTGGGTGGAATTCTCCACGGCCGGCCGATCCGGACGCCGGGGCGGTTCGTCGACATCCGTGACGGTGACCGTGATGTCTTTAGCCTCCGATGTCATTGCGCTGGCGCCGGTGCCGCTCTGGGCCTCGAGCGTGATGACGTACTCGATGCTCTCGAGGTTGTTCAGCGCATCGAAACTGGACGTGAACTGGCCTTCGGGGCGCTCGATGTCCGGGGCGGTGCGAAAACTCAGGTCGCCGTTGGCGGCGACCTCGAAGAGGGATTCGTTGGCTCCGAGGGAGATTGTGAAGCCGGTGATCCGGTCGCCGGAATCCGGGTCGCAGGCCCGTACACGGCCTACGGAGGTATCGTTCTCTCGTATCGTGAAACTCTCGGTTTCGATCAGGGGCCGGGGATCGGTGTTGCCCTCGGGGCCGCAACGCGTGACGCCGGTACCGCCGCCTCCTCCACCGCCACCGCCACCGCCGCCACCTGTGCGGGGACGGCCGCGTGCGGGTTCCGACCACTCGCCGGTTCCTTCCGCGTTGCTCGCCCGGACGCGGAATTCGTATTCGGTGCGCGCTAGCAGCCGTTCGATCTCGATCGCTCGCTCAGTTCCCTCGTGTTCCGCATCGGTATACTCGGCGGCGCCCGGCCGTCTGTATTCCACATCATAGTCTTCGATTGCCGGACCGGTGTTCTCCGGTTCGTCCCAGCTCACACGTACGCCACGGGACGAAATTCCCTCAATCTCCGGAGGTGCAGGTTTGCTGGGAGGCTCTTCAACGTCAGTAACCTCGACGGTGACGCCGATGCGCACCAGACCGCCACGACTGTCCGTCACCCGCACGATCAACTCGTACGCACTTTGGGTCTCGAAGTCGTATGTCGTTCCTTCTCGCGTACGAAGCTGGCCGCTTGGCGCGTCGATGTCGAACGAGTTCGCATCCGGGCCTTCGAGTGTGTGGGTCGGCACTGCGTCGGCACCGAGATCCGTGCTCACCGGCTCGCCGATGGCCACCCCGGCTTCTGAGTTCTCTGCCACTTGCCGAATCAGGTTAGAAGCGGCGATTGCTCGAAACGGAGCGGTCGACAGGTTGGTGAGGTGCCCGGTCGGACTCTGCAAGAGGTTCATCGCCACCACCGGCTGTTCCGAGGTCACCAGCAATTGCCACTTGCCGGTCCCGGAACCCAACTCGCCGTCAAGTGCCGGGTTGTCTGCGCTATTCGGATTCCCGTCACTCGAGTCCGTAGTCGCACGGTCCGCGGCGGATTCAAAACTGGCGGCGGAGACCGTCCGCGCCCCGCCGGCGGGAATCGATACACGCACCACGCCCGATACTTCGCCCTCACTGCCGGATGCCGTACCCGTATCGTCGAGGCCGGAAATGGTGACCTCGGCATTGATCGAACCGGGATTGATCAGCCGCAACAGGCTGACCTGGTTCTTGTTCCTGCCGGGGTTGTAGATCGCCACGCGGCTGCCAGTGAGCCCACGCTCCACCACATCGTGCATGGCGGTAAGAAAGCCATCGCTCGAGCGGATGTATGCCAGCACCTCGATGTCGAATTCGGCGGCCATCTCCAGGCGCCAGTCGCCGTTGCCTGGCGCTCCTGCGCCGCCCGAGAGCCCTTTGGCGGGATTGCCCTGTTCGAGATCGTAAGAGTTGAAATGCACGGTCTCGCCCGCATCGATCGTGAGTGTGATCTCCGGGCTGCGCCAACCGGCATCGTCAATCGCAACGACGGCTATTTCACCACTCTGCTCGGATCGATTGATCACCCGCACTTAGCAAACCAGGGGTATTTTGAGGGTTCGGGGAATCGCACAAGGTTCTCTTAACCTTTTGATAAATAAATACTTATTGGTTATGAGCGCCTCACTGCGGCACACTCCGTCAACACACTTTGTTGTGTCAATAGGAGTACCGCTTCATGAACAAACGACCCACCATGCTGTCCGCAACTTTCGTCAAATCGGTCAACGTGCCTGGCCGCTACGGGGACGGCCGGGGCGGCCTTGGCCTCACCCTACTGGTCAAGCCCTCGTCGCGGCGCGGCTGCCGCAAGTCCTGGGGGCAGAGCATACGCATCAACGGCAGAAAGACCACCCTGGGGCTCGGCACCTACCCGGTGATCACGCTCGCCATGGCCCGCGAGCGGGCGCTCGAGAACGCCCGCGCGATTGCCCTTGGGCGCGATCCCCGCCGCGCATCGAACGGCGTGCCGACCTTCGCCAGGGCTGCAGAGACGGTCCTGGCCATCCACGCCGTGAACTGGAAGCCGGGTTCCCGCTCCGAGGAGCAGTGGCGCACCAGCCTGCGCGACTACGCCCTGCCGCGTCTGGGCAGCATGCGTGTGGACGCGGTGACCACCGGCGACGTCATGGCCGTTTTGTTACCGATCTGGTCCACCAAGCGTGAGACCGCCCGGCGCTTGAGGCAGCGCATTGGCGCGGTGATGAAGTGGGCGGTCGCCCAGGGCTACCGCGTGGACAACCCCGCCGGCGATGCCATCTCCGGTGCGCTGCCGAAGACCGGGGTGCGCATCGAGCACCGCAAGGCGCTGCCCCACGCCGAGGTAGGGGCAGCCCTTGAGCGCGTCCGTGCCTCGGGCGCTTACGCGGGTCTCGTGCTCGCCTTCGAGATCCTGGTGCTGACCGCCGCCCGCTCGGGCGAGGTCCGCGGCGCCCGCTGGTCGGAGATCGACACCGACGCCGCCGTCTGGACGGTCCCCGGTGAGCGCATGAAGGCCGGGCGCGAGCACCGGGTGCCGCTCTCGAACCGGGCCCTTGCCGTGCTCGACGAAGCGCGCCAGCTTGCCGACAGAGCCGCCTTGGTGTTCCCCAGCGCCACCGGGCGGATGCCGAGCCAGACCGGCCTGCGGAAGCTCTTGTGCAAGGTCGGCATCGACGCCGTGCCGCACGGGTTCCGCTCCAGCTTCCGGGACTGGGCCGCCGAGTGCACCGAGACGCCCCGCGAGGTCTGCGAGCTCGCGCTCGCCCACGTCAACAGCGACCGCGTCGAGGCCGCCTACCGGCGCAGCGACCTGTTCGACCGCCGCCGAACGCTCATGCAGCAGTGGGCCGACTACCTCGCCGCCACCGCCTGAGCGGCAAATCCGCCCCAACTCCCCGCCGGCCCGATCATGGCCGGATGGTTCCATCCGGCCATGATCAACATCCTCGACGCCGACGGTGCCGGCACGGCTCGCCCTGGTACACGTCAACAGCGACCGCTTCGAGGCCGCTAACCTGCGCAGCGACCTGTTCGACCGCCGCAGGTCGCTCATTCAGCGATGGGCCGACTACCTCAATTGACTGACTTTACGTCACCCCTCGGATTGCGGCCCGGCGCAGGCTTCCATTCTGGCCTTCAGTTTCAGACCGGCGCGAAACGTGACAACCCGCCGTGCGGCAATGCGAAACGCCTCTCCGGTTTTCGGATTCCGCCCCGGTCGCTCGCCTTTGTCCCGTGGCGAGAAATTTCCGAATCCCGAAAGCTTGACCGGTTCGTTGCCCTCAAGCACAACGGCGATTTCGTCAAAGAACTGCTCCACGATCTCGTCCGCCTCACGCCGGTTGAAACCCACCTCCTCAACCAGGCGCTCGGCCATCTGTGCTTTCGTCAGCGCACCCAAGGAATCGCTCCTACGCACGTTCGCGGGCGTCCGGTCGCTTCCGCGATCCATCTCGCGCACGTCCATGTAGATGAAAGCCGCCGGCAGGCGGCAAGCGAAGTGTAGTTTCTCACATCGGGCAATCCGAATCCGCCCCGGTTCGGGATCCTGGGCGACACCTTTTCCGGCCGCGGCCCACGGCCGCGCCAGGCGGCCGGGGCGGGCGTAGAAAGCTCAGTTGTGATGGGCGATCCGTTGCCTCGATTCGATCAAGTCATCCGGAGCCGCAGCTACTGCTACGTATGGCCCATGACGCAATTTGCGCTTGCCGTTCAAATGCGGCGGCTGCGGCGCGTCGTCGACGTTGGCCGCAAGCCCGGTTTCGGCGCGGCGACGGTCGATTCCAGCGGTTGAGATTCCGCAACAAGCAGGGGAGTGAGATGGCTCCCAAGCATTCGTGAGTCGTCGCGCCACGGCTGTAGCGGCCCTGCAACGGGATGTCACCCGTCGCCCGCGCGGCTCCAAGAGTCCGCGCAGCAGCCGCCTGGCCGTGTGTGTGATTAAGCCCCCATCCGATGCGATGTGGCCCATCGTGCCTTTCTCGGTGCGTCTGCCCGAATCTGCAGCGCCATTACGGCACTGCGGCACTGGGTTCCTTTCGGCGCCCTCATAAGATCGGCTTGTGCCGACCGCCAGCTGCTAATCGCAGCAAGGTACGGGGCGGACTTTAGCGCAGCGTCACGAAAGCCGAACTACAAAAATCCTTAGTGAATCCCTTGCCGCCACTGGCCTGGATGCCGCTTTTGCCCCCTGTCACTACCCCCACTCCCGCACAGGTCAGATACGCAGCTTCATGCCCGAGACGTCCTGTGACTGCCGCCGGTAGTGACAGCGGGCCGATTCGTCCGCCACCGCGACCGTCCACGCCTGCGCCATGGCTCGCGCATACTTGACCACAGTCCACCCTATGCCGCTCCACCCGTTGCCGCCAAGTACGGCTGTCCCGCCTTACCTGAGCAAACCCAGTCGGGCGCAAGCGCAAGTACGCTCGATCCAGGCAATCGCGGGAAATCCAAAGAGCGCCTGGGATTACGGCTGACCTCCACTGAAACAACGGGAGCGGTATGCAGCACCGATAGTACGCGTCGGCTGAAAACGGGAAACCACTCCGATAGCGGGACAGCGGTCCCACTGACGAAAGGAACAGCGCGAGATCAGTACCTTAGCGGCACACTGCCACAAGCTCTGATTTAGCTACGCTTTTTACATTTGTCCAAAGCGCGTACCAGCGTGATTGTTGGTTTGGCAGCGGGACGCGCCGTGGCGTCGCGTCTTGCGACCGGATGGGAACCATGCGGATGGACTAAGATCTTTGGCACGTTCAGAATCGCATCGGCGAGATAAAAGTCGATCGGATCGAGCCAGCCCGATCGCGCCCCGCACAGGCGCTACGCGAAAAGGAAGAGCCCTCCACGAAGCATGCCCAAAGTGACCAAGACAGACCCATGAGTGCGCTGGTGCTTTGCATCGCGTTCCTGTCGATAGCAGTTGCGGGCAGAATCGCCATGCACTATCGGTTCGCCGGAGACCACGGAATTCGAATTCGGAAGCGGCATGCGTCGACGCTGCTGCTTTTCGTGCAGGCCCTCTTGGCCCTCTCGGTGGTGGGCGCTTTTGTGCTGTCCTGTTTGAAGGCTGCCGACCTTATCCGCCTGCAGGTCGACCTTGGAGTCACTGGTCAACTTGTCGGAATCGGAATCGGACTGATCGGGATCGCAACAACGGTCGCCGCCCAGTTTCAGATGGGCGCATCCTGGAGAATAGGAATCGGCGAGTCGGAATCGACCGAATTGGTGACGCATGGGCTTTACTCGTATGCCAGAAATCCGATCTATACCGGAATGATGCTGTTCGGCGTTGGACTGCTGTTCCTGATTCCACATCCGTACATGATCCCTATTCTCGCTGGCGGTTATCTCGGCATCGAACTGCATGTGCGCAAGTTCGAAGAACCACACTTGCATAGGCAGCACGGGATCGCCTATGCCACGTATTTCAACGGCACTGGCCGGTATCTACCCAGATTGAGGCGCCATCCGGCGTTTGAAGAGGCGGATTGAAGCGAAATTCAGGCGAGTCGCTCCGTCACAGGCTGGGTGACGGATTGGTGCAAGCCGGACTGCTCGGGATGGTGGATACCGGTTGGCTTCTCGGCTCGGGTTTCGTGCGTTGGGCGATACATGGTCCTGGTCAGGCGGTCCGGAGGGGATGGCTTGGTCGATGTTGCTCCCCAGCGCAGTATTCCTCGGGGCAGCGTTGTTCCACTGCCGGCGTCGTCCGCGATGACGGAACAGGATGCCAACCCGCGATCGTCCACCTTCGAGTATTTCCTCATCCCGAATACGCGTGTCAGCCGCCGCCGTCCCGCAGGTCGCGGACGACCGCCAGGAACAGCAGGACCAGCGGAATCGCCACGACATTCAGCACGGTGTATTCGACAGGATGATGCGTCCAGGCATCGACGGCCACCACGGTGTAGTTGAAGACGAATATGGTCGCCATATACGCGGCCAGCGAGACGACCCCTGCCCATAACGTCCGGGGCCGTCCACCAAAGAACCCCGCCACGAAATAAAGCGCCAAGAGAGCGATCGCCGTGTCGACCAGCGCTACGGCCGTCCAGGACGCGCTCGTCTGCAGATGCCAACCCTCGGGCGGTGGCCACGGGAACTCGATCGTCAGGAGTCCGGTGAGAACCAGAACGTTGAAGACAACGTGAAATGTCTGGAAGACGCCGTAGTAGCCGACCAGCCAAGGCATTACGCCACTGAGTCTTTTAGTAGCTATTCTCATTCAGTCTGTCGAACTATAGCGTGGCTCCCAACTTCTGTCGCTCGCCGTGGCCGCTCCCCGGGCCACCACAACGATGTCCTTCCGTCCGTCGTTACCGCCCACCGTGGCACGCGTGCTCGGGCTGTCAACCGGGACCGGTCCTCCGCTGCGCTCCGACCTCGCTGGCGCGAGGTGACCGGGCTGCGCGCGCGTGCTGCCCCGAGATCGGTTTCGGCAGGGCTGTCGTGGGTCCGGATTGCGGGGGCCGGGTTTCCCTGGCGGCAGGGGAATTGGGGGAGGGGATGAGTGGGCGTCCCTTCGGCCGGGCCCTATTGGCCTTCGGCCAACCAAGCCCCGCGGGGCGGGTCTCGGCCCTTCGGGTAACGGTCCCTGACGCCTGGCGCGCTGCGCTTGCCGATGCCGCCTCGCCGGCGGAAAACTCTCACCACCACCGGCAACCCTCCCGCCTCGACCGTCAGAACCGGCGACAGCTTCGCTTTGTCCGCGTGCGGCCCGTCACCGGAATCGTCGTGCATCCCGTAAAGCATCGCACAAGCTGAGTCGCCACGCGTGGTGGCCTTTCTATCGGTCGCCCTTGCCCACTCCATCTCCAGCGTTCCGTCCGTCGACACCGGCCCAGCGTGTCACGCGCGCTTGGGTGGTCAACCGGGACCGGTCCTGCGCTGACGCTCCGGCCTCGCTGGCGCGAGGTGACCGCCCTGCGCGCGTGTGCCGCCGTTCGGGCACCGACGCACTCCGCGTCGCAACCGGAGACCACCATGAACCTCGATCACATGCTCGCCCAGTTGCGCGGCACCCTCCCGGCGGATGTCCCGCACCCGGATTCCTTCAGCCAGGCGCGCCCGAATTGCGTCCAGCGCGGATGCTCAAAACCCGTCGCCATCAAGAAGAACGGTGAATACGCTCGCTCGTGCAGCGGGTGCCTCCGAAGGCGGGCGCGCAGTTGTCGGCGCCGGAGAAAAGCGCTGGCGGACTACGTTTCATACTACACCTCTATTGTGCGGTTCGTTACAAGGTTCGATGTCGGCGGTCGCCGATTGGCATAGGGAACGCCCAGTTGTTTCGTCGGCGGAGGGTCGGGGATTTCGTACAGGTGGAAGCCGGCGTCGCAAAAGACATGTGCTCGCAGCAACCCGGCCTTGCGCCAACTCTGGATCGTGCTTCCCGTCACCCCGAGTCGCTCCGCGAGCTCGCCCGGGCCCACCAGTCCACGATCGCGCAGCCGCCGATAGCGCGACTTCACTTTGTGGCGCTGGCGCACCACCTCGACCCGCCTCGGGGTAAAAGCGAGTCCACGACCGGTTCGATACCCGCACTCGTTGAGGATTCTCGCGACCTCTCCCTCGGTGTGGTCGTCGAGCAGTCTGTCGATCTCGGCGAGGACCTCGCCGGGGGTCTTGTTTGCGGCTGGATCCCGCGTCCAGGTGATCTGTCGGGTCGCTCCGCCGCGCAGCCGCACCCCCAGGCTCCGCGTGGCCTTGGTCAGCGTCACGTCCTCGATCAGCAGCCGCGCCATCCGCTTGCGCTCGCGGTGCGGCGTCGCCGGATCGTTCCACAGGCGGGGGAAGTCTCTGGCCAGCTCAAGCACTCGCTTTCGTTGCTCATCGTCCAACCCCCGGTCAGGCTCGGCGCGGCTGCGATCGAGCTCGTGCTGCGCCTCGTCCAGGGCCCGGAGTTTCGCGTTCCATTCCGCCTCCAGCACGTCGGCGACCATCCGGTTGTCGGGATGGGTCTGCATGAACCGCTGCCGCGCCAGGTTCGCTTCCTCGCGGGCGCGCTGCACCTGCTGGGTGCGCCACCGATCGGCTTCCCCGGCACGCGCGGCGAGTTCGTCCTGCACCTTGAGCGCCACCTCCAGCGTGAGCGGTGTCATCAGCTTCACCAGCAGTTCACCGATCCGGCGGTCGATGGCGGCGCCGGGGATGCTGCTCTGGCACCAGGAACTCGCTGTGCGCTCACCTTCGCGGTGGCACACGTAGTAGGGTTGCAGGCCCCCCTTCCGCTGGTGGTAGCGCACCCCCATGGTCCGGCCGCACACTCCGCAGATCGCCAGTCCCTGCAGCAGCGCCGGTCCCTCGCGTGGGGGAGGGCGCCGCGCCTCGCCGTCCGCATGGGCGTTGTCGTTGTCGCGAAGCTGGCGCTCGTTCTGTTCGAACCGCTCCCAGGTGATGTAGCCCGGATGCGCAGCGCGCAGCAGCACCGTCCACTCCGCGCGCGGAACCTTTCTGGTCACGACGCCGCCGCCCGGACGCCGCCGGCTGCGGTGACGGCCGAACGCGTACGCACCGGCATAGCGCGGGTTGTGCAGCGCGCGCCGTGTCCGCGCCGTCGTCAGAGCCCTCCAATGGAGCTCGCCCTTGTGCGGCCCGCCGAACGGCCGGTACGGAAACAGCAGCTTCTGTTCGTTGAAGTGCCTCACCGTGGCGTTGGCCGAGCCGGTCCGGGTGAAGGTCTCGAACAGCAGCCGCACGCTGTGCTGCACCTGCGCGTCGGGGTCGAGCACCACCTGGCCGAGCGGGTCGTAGACCAGCC
>JAPPHD010000039.1 GCA_028821125.1 Gammaproteobacteria bacterium | reverse complement strand
TATCCGACAAATCGAGATCCCATTCCAATTTTTTGGTGAGATTTTCGGGCTAGGGAGCCGTATCCCACCACCACTGGGCGGGCAGCCTGACCTCGTCGGGCCAGACCTGATCGAGTGTGTCGGCCTCGAAGACCTCGCCGCCCTTGACCACCAATGCCAGGTCTTCGGTGTTGCGGATGTCTTCCAGCGGGTCGCTGTCAAGAACGACCAGATCGGCGAGTTTGCCCGGCGCCACCGTACCGATGTCCTCGGCGATGCCGATGATTTCCGCGCCGTGGCGCGTTGCCGCGGTCAGCGCCTCTTGGTTCGACAGACCGCCGCTGGCCAGCGCCCAGAGTTCCCAGTGATAGCCCAGTCCCTGCAGTTGTCCGTGTGAGCCCACCCCCACCCGGCCGCCGGCGCGGATGATCTTCGCGGCCTGGGCGGCAACACGGGAGAAGTGAAACTCCCGGTCGTGGAACCACCCCCGGCGCAACGTCCTTGACGCCAAGACCTGAAGGGGCGTGAATCGCCGCAGCTTTTCGTTGTCGTGGGGCGATTCACGGCTGTAGAACCAGTTCTCGGCCCAGGGGCCGCCGTAGGCCACCAGCAGGGTCGGCGTATAGCTCATGCCCGAGCGGGCAACCAGTTGCACGGTGTCTTCGTAGAGGTCGACTACGGGAAAGTTGTGCTCGTTGCCGCTGAACCCGTCGATAGCGTGAGTCATGCCCAGCTTCATGTCCAGCGCTCCTTCGGTGGTCGGCATAAGCTCCAGTTTCCGGGCAGCCTGGGCCAGCCAGTGGCGCTGTTTGCGATTGCCCGAGATATAGGCTTTCAGATTGCGTACCCGATAGTGCTCCCTGTAGCGCCGCAACACCGCCTCGGCGTGCCCGGCCGAGCGGAATTCGTTGTTGATAAAGATGCCCGGCCCGGTCGAAAGCGCCCTGGGGCCGACCATGTAACCCGCATCGATCAGGTCTTCGTAAGCGAGGATGTCGGTCGTGCTCGGTTGCACGTCCAGGCCGGTCGTCACGCCGTACGCCAGGTTGGCGAGGAAAGCGGCATTGGCGGTGTCCAGAACGCGCCGCAACGGGCGGAAGTGAGCGTGGGTATCGACGTATCCGGGCGCGATGATCTTGCCCGAAACATCGATGACGTCCGCGTCTTCGGGGATGACCACATCGGCGGCGGCGCCAACGGCGCTGATCCGGTCCTCTTCGATCAGCACGGTACCCTCCGCAATCGGCGCGGCGCCCTCCTCCATGGTCAGGATTCGCGCGCCGGTCAGGGCCAGCCGGCCTTCGGGCTTGTGTCGCGGGCGGTAGATCTCGATGGCCCACGAGCGGACGGACTCGTGCTCTTCCAGCAAGGGTTCCCGCTCTGCCTCCTCGTGTTCAGACGGCTCCGCGGCCATTGCATCGGCCGTGTCCGCATCCGCTGCATCGGTTTCGTCCGCGGTTTCCGCCGTTGCTTCCGCGGCGTCATCGCCCGCATCGGACCCGTCGCCGGCATCGGCAACCTCCCCGGATTCCGGAGCGGATTCACCGCTGCCCTCATCGTCTTCGGCAGTATCCGCCTCGAACGAGACATCGGCGACCGCACGGCGATGCACGGTGTGTCCCGTGCTCCAGTAGACCTCCGCACCGTTTTCGGACCAGCCGAAGAAATCCAGCCCGATATCGGTGAGACGCTTGAGCGGCAGTGACGGTTTGCCGATGTCGACCGTCAGGTCCTGTGCATAGGGGTTCAACAGGCGCACCAGGTATAACTGGTTGGCGTGATGCACCAATGCGTGGGCGCCGTCCGGCGCGACGCGCACGTCCGCCGCCGGAACCTCTCCTTCCGCGAAATAGATTCCGGGGCCCGTGGCTTTCATCAACAGGCGCCGGTCCGTGCCGTCGAAACGAACCGACACCAGCCCCGAGGCTTCGACGGAGCCGAACAGTCCGCCGGAGGCGTAGACGTAAACCCGGTCGGGCTCCGGTCCGAAATGCGGCGCTCCGTAACCACGCGAGGGCATGATGACCGAAGCCCGCCCCCCCGACGCCGGCAACCACACCAGGTCGGAACCCACCGGCGCGCCGAAGTCGTTTTCGCGGTAGAGCCGGTCGTAACTCGCCGCCCGGAGCGCCACGATGCGCCTGCCGTCCGTGGACCAGGCCGGGTCCGAGTAGAAGGCCGGGTCCTGCGACAGCCGCCGCGGCTGGCCACGGCCGCTGGCCCGCAGCCGCCAGACGTGGCCGCCCCTCGCTCCCCAGCTAACGAAAGCGAGATCCCTGCCGTCGGGCGACCAGGCCGGATGAAAGGCCTGCAGGCCCGCCGGCGAGACCGCTGTCGATTCGCCGCTGGTGAAATCGTGGACATAGACGCGGGTGAAAGCGGAGAAGGCGACCTTTTCCCCGTCCGGCGAGACCGACGGCGCTTCGAGCAGGCGGGCCTTTACCGGGCCCAGGCCGATGCGGTAGGGGTAATAGAGGCTGGGGCCAAGGCCCATTTTCACCGGCGCTTCGAAAGGGATATCCGCAACTTCCCGGCTGGCCAGGTCGACCCGGCGAATGCCGCCCTCGGTTGTGAAAACCAGCGACCCGCCATCCGGTGTAAACGCATAGCCCGGCAGCAGGTCCCGGGTGAACCGCGATTCCTGCTCGTCGCGCTGGACGGGATAGACCAGCCAACGGTCTCTGCCGGTAGCCAGCTCGCGCACCCGCAAACCGGTCTGCTGCTCGTAGCGGGTGCCATACACCAGGGTGCCGCCGTCGGGCGAGAGTACCGGGCGCATGGCGCTGCCCTGGGCGGCGGTGACGACGTCGTCGACGTTGTCGCGCAGGTCGCGGCGCACGATCTGCCACTGGGGCAGCCTGAGGTTGTAGCCGAATCCCCCGAACTTGCCGGAGTAGTACAGGTAGCGGCCATCGGGGGAATACACAGGCCCAAGGGCGTTGTGACGCCGTTCGCTGGGGGTCGACGGACCGCCCGGCGCGGCCTTGGTGATCTGCACGCCCGTGCCGCCATCGACGTGATAGGCCCAGAGTTCGAAGGTCCGCAGCCCCCACGACGTTTTCGATACCACCACGTGCCCGCCGTCCGGCGACCAGCTCGGTGACGCGTAGTCGGCGCGGTCGCTGCCGCTGCCGATCTTCTTCGCGTTTTCGCCGTCCACATCGACGATCCAGACGGCGGTGGGCCCGTCACGGTCGGAAACGAAGGCGATGCGTTGCCCGTCCGGCGAGTATCGGGGTTGGGTGTCGTAGGCCATGCCGCGGGTAATCGCGCGCGCCCGGCCGCCCTCGATGGGCAGGAGATAAAGATCGCCCAGGATTTCCAGAACGAGCTCATCGCCCGCCGGCGAGACGTCCAGAGACAGCCAGGTCGCCTCGTCGACCGAAAACTCGATCTCGCGTTCCGGCTTCAGCGGCAGCCCCTTTTCCGCGTCGGCCAACACCGGCGCCGGCACGAACGACGCCAGAACGACCACTGTCGCTATCGAGGGCATTCTCATGGAACAAAACTCCAAGCTATTGATTTGAAATATTTAGTTGCCGGCAATCGATCTGGAAAACGATTCTTTCGATCGGGTGCCAAGAGCAGGCATGCGGTGCGCCGGGTTCCCGACTTTCATGAAACCATTCTTCAAATCTCTGATTGTATGGATTCTTCGCCCGCACCCGGCAGCGAGTTCGCACACGGCGCTTCCCTTTCGGCGCACGGCCACATTGTCCAGCGGTTTGCGAGGCTTTCGGACGAGCTTAACGCGCCGAAAGGGAAGCGCCGTATGCAAACTCTTTCCCGAGGTTCGGCGTTATTCCTACGCGTCCTCGTCACGGCGCGCCGGGAGGGAACTCTCTCGGAGTCAGGATACAGCCTGCGCGGGCACGTCAAGCGGCGTCGGGCTGGTACTTCAGCATCACCCTGGAACCGTCGGCAAGCGAATTCCTGAAACGGGGGCCCCAGGTGGGCCATTCGTCGGCGTATTTCCCGCCCATGGCGGTGAGTACCTGTTCGTGGCGGGCGGCGTCCATCTCGACGCTGGCGGTTGCCTCGACAACGGGTAGGTTCCGGTAGCGCCCATCGGCCCGGCGCCAGTTGCCCACGTCGCCGACCCAGACCCTGGCCCGGGTGAGGCCGCGCCGAACAGCCTCGGTGCGCCACGCATCGGTGGCCGTCACCACGTACATGGCGCCTTCGTGCAAGGCGTACCAGATCTCCGCCTGACAGCGGCTCTCGGCTCCGGAGGACTGCAGCGGCGTCAGGTAGATGAGTTGTGACTCGGCCATGGCGGCCTGCAACGCTTCGTTGCCACGCGCGAACGGCGAGACCACGGCGGCGGCCACCGCCGTTCCGAGCAGGGTGCGGCGTGTGATCATTGGGTTCTCCTCTTGATCGTCAATCAGGAAACGGTTACGGCTTCGATGCGGCCCCCCGCGGGGCGCGCCCAGGCTTTCGGGCCGTCGACGTGCACGGAATTGCCCCGGCAGTCGACGGCGACCGTCACCGGCATGTCCTTCACCTCGAATTCCCGGATGGCTTCCATTCCGAGTTCCGGGAAGGCCAGCAGCCTTGAGCCGGTGATGGCCTGGGAAATGAGGTAGGCGGCGCCGCCGACGGCGATGAGCGACGCCGCCTCGTGTTCCCGGATGGCCGCGATGGCTTCGGGGCCGCGTTCCGCCTTGCCGATCATGCCGAGGAGCCCGGTGCGCTCGAGCATCATGCGGGTGAACTTGTCCATTCGCGTCGCCGTGGTGGGGCCGGCCGGGCCGACGACTTCGTCCCGAACCGGGTCGACGGGGCCTACGTAGTAGATGAAACGCCCCTGGAAATCAACGGGCAGTTCCTCGCCCCGGTCGAGCAGGTCGGCGATCTTCTTGTGGGCCGCGTCGCGCCCGGTGAGCATGCTGCCGGTGAGCAGCAGCGTGTCTCCGGCCCGCCAGTGGCGCATCTCCTCGCGCGTCAGGGTATCGAGATCGACCCGCCGCGCCTCCTCCAGTTCGAAGCCGATGTCCGGCCAGTCGGCCAGGTCCGGCGGTTCGAAGCGGGCCGGGCCGCTGCCGTCCAGCGTGAAGTGCAGGTGCCGGGTCGCGGTGCAGTTCGGGATCACGGCAACCGGCTTGTTGGCGGCGTGCGTCGGGTACTCCCTGACCTTGACGTCCAGCACCGTGGTCAACCCGCCCAGGCCCTGGGCGCCGACGCCGAGGGCGTTGACCTTTTCGTAGAGTTCCAGGCGGAGCGCTTCCGAGCGGTTGGCCGCACCCCGCGCCCGCAGTTCGTGGATGTCGATGGGCTCCATCATCGCTTCCTTGGCCAGCAGCATCGCCTTTTCCGGCGTGCCGCCGATGCCGACCCCGAGCACGCCCGGCGGGCACCAGCCCGCACCCATGGCGGGCACCACCGAGAGTATCCAGTCGACCACCGAGTCGCTGGGGTTCAACACGTCGAACTTCGCCTTCGCCTCGCTGCCGCCGCCCTTGGCGGCGACCTCGACGCCGAGCTTGTCGCCGGGCACGAGCCTGGTGTGGATCACGGCCGGAGTGTTGTCGCCGGTGTTCGTGCGGGCGCCGTCCGGGTCGGCGAGCACCGAGCCCCGGAGCAGGTTGTCCGGGTGCGTGAAGCCCCGGCGTACGCCTTCGTTCACCATGTCCTCGACGCCCATGTCGCCTTCCCAGAGGACATCCATGCCCACTTCCAGGAAGACGATGACGATGCCCGTGTCCTGACAGATGGGCCGCTTGCCGAGCGCGCACATGCGCGAATTGACCAGTACCTGTTGCAGGGCTGCCCTTGCGGCCGGCGATTCTTCCTTCCCGTAGGCCTCGGCCATGGCGCGAATGAAGTCCGGCGGGTGGTAGTAGGAGATGAACTGGAGCGCGTCCGCCACGCTCCCGATCAGGTCTTCCTGCTTGATGACGGTCATCGGCGATTCCCGGATCGGTGCCGCGCGTCATGATACCCGAATGCAGGCTGGCCGGTTGCCGGCAGCCCGTGGCTGAAGTCCGCCTGAATTCGACCGCCGGACGCTTGCCGCAGGCTGCTGGCGGCCCGTTGCCAAGTCGGCGTTCGATTGCCGATACTGGAAGCCGCCCCGAGCGGGCGCCGGGACGGGGCGAGTTTCGACACCCGCGCCCGGCATGATTCCGGAACGGAGGAAACCGTGACCTGTTTTTCGTTTGGCAAGTCCCGCCGCCACTGGCGTTCCGCGGGACGAAAGATCGCCGGAGTTCCCCTGGCCCTGGCCGTTGGCGCAATTTGCGGGCTGGCGGGTTGCGACACCCCGGACCGCGCACAGCAACTCGCCGGGCGCTACCTGATCGTCGATACGCACATCGACGTACCCTACCGGCTGTATCTGAACGAGGCCGATGTCAGCCAGTCAACCGAATCCGGCGACTTCGACTACCCGCGCGCGGTGGCCGGCGGGCTCGACGCACCGTTCATGTCCATCTACATCCCGGCGAGCGTTGATGCGGCGGGCGGCGCCGTGGAACTCGCCGACGAACTGATCGACAACGTAGAGGCCATCGCCAAGGCGGCGCCGGACAAGTTCGCCATCGCCACCTGCACGGCCGACATAGGCCGCATCAGGGCCGGCGGGCGAATTGCGCTGCCGCTCGGCCTGGAAAACGGCGGCCCCCTCGCCGGTGACTTCGCCAACCTGAACCACTTCCGGGAACGCGGCATCCGCTACATCACCCTGACGCATTCCAGAACCAACCACATCTCGGATTCGTCCTACGACGACTTCGAGCGCTGGCAGGGCCTGTCGCCGTTCGGCAAGACGCTGATCGGCGAGATGAACCGGCTCGGGGTCATGATCGACGTGTCCCACGTTTCCGACCGCGCCTTCCGGCAGGTGCTCGAGCTGACCGGGGTGCCGGTGCTCGCAACCCACTCCTCGCTGCGGCACTTCACCCCCGGCTTCCACCGCAACATGAGCGACGACATGGTGAAGGCGCTCGGCGCCAACGGCGGCGTCATACAGATCAACTTCGGCAGTTCCTTCCTGACCGGGGCGGCACAGGACTACCGCACGGCGATGAGGAAAGCCACGCTGGCCTACTCGTTCACCAATCAACTCGCGGAAGACGATCCGCGCATCGCCGAGTTTCAGAAGACCTACCGCGAATCGCACCCCTATCCCTACGCCACGCTGGACGATGTGCTCGACCACATTGACCGGGCCGTGGCACTCGCGGGTATGGACGCCGTCGGCATCGGGTCCGACTACGACGGTGTCGGCGATTCCCTGCCGACGGGCCTGAAGGACGTTTCCACTTACCCCAACCTGATCGCGGGTTTGCTGGAACGGGGCTACCCGCAGACGGACATCGAGAAGATACTGGGCGGCAACACCATGCGCGTCTGGCGCAATGCGGAAGAATATGCGGCAAGGCAGGGCAATGCGCCACTCTGCCGGACCTGACCATCCCGTTGACACTACCCGCTGGCGAGACCTCGGGTCAGCGTTCCGGTCACGGACCACGCCGGGCCGGCCTGCGAGTCGGCGACTGCGCACTGCGGCCTGCGGTAAGGCCGGAAAAACCGGCGCATCCGGGCTTTTCACCAACAGTCTGCAGCAGAACTGAAAAAGCGCGTGAACGTCGGTTGAATCCGCGCAATCGGGGTATCGTTCCCCGGCTTGTCCGCTACGCTGGCATCCTGTCGTTCTTCTACAAGGTTCGCAGCCATGTCCGACTTGCAGTCGCCTGCCCGGGAACTCCCCCGAAACCTGATGCTCGGCATCGCGTTCGGGCAGGGCATCGCGCTGTTCCTGCTCTGGCGGGCGCTGGACAATCAGGTCTGGCCAAGCCAGACGCCGGCCGTCAACTTTCCCCTGTGGACCTTAGCGCTGGCCTGGCCGGTGCTGATGCTGCTGAGCCTGGAGACGGGCAACCTGCGCCGATGCCTGAAGGCCGTCAGCTTGTTCACTGCGGTTCTGGTGCTGCTCGCCATCTACATCGGTTGGCAAGCCACCCCGCATGGCGAGTTTCCGATCGAATCGCTGTTGTTCGTCTCCGCCGTCACGGGAGCCATCGCCTGTTTCAAGGGGCTGATGTACTGCCAGAGGTGGATCGGGCAGACGCCGCCGTCCTACGAGCACCTGTTCCGCTACTCCTGGCGCAACTTCCTGGTGTTTGCCCTGGCGAACCTGCTGACCGTCGGCGTCAGCCTGATTCTCTTCCTCACGGGCGCCCTATTTTCCCAGATCGGCATCGACTTCTTTCGCGACCTGTTCCGCGAGGACTGGTTCCTCTTTCCGGTGCTCGCCGTAGCGTTCGGGCTCGGCGTGCTGATCTTCCGGCGCCTCGTTCCGGTGATCGACACCATCACGGCCCTTCTGGAGGGCCTGATGCGGTTGCTGTTGCCATTGATCGCCGCCGTGGTGGTCGCTTTTCTGGGGGCGCTGCCCTTTACCGGTCTGGAGCCGCTTTGGGATACGGGCAGCGGCACGGCACTCCTGCTCTGGCTGAACGCCTTCGGCCTGTTTTTCGTGAACGCCGTCTACCAGACCGGCCGCAACCTGCCCTATCCCGCGCTTTTCCATCGGCTGCTGTCACCCGCCATCGCCCTGCTGCCGGTCGTATCGGTGCTGGCGCTGTACGGGCTCTATCTGCGGATCGATGAGTACGGGCTCACCGTCGCGCGCTGCTGGGCGTTGACGGTGTTTGCGATCCTGGCTCTGTTCTCCGGGGGCTACGCCTGGTCCATTGTTCGCAAACGCGCCGACTGGCCGCTGCATCTCGGCCGGGTGAACAGGGTCATGGGGTGGGTCGTACTGGGGGTGATGCTGCTGGTGAACAGCCCGCTGCTCGACTTCCGCTCGATTTCGCTCGCAAGCCAATTGGCGCGGGTGGAAGCGGGCGAGATCGAACTGCGTGACTTCGATTTCCACTTCGCAAAGCACGAGCTGGCGCGCCCCGGTTACCTGGAGATGCAGGCGCTCATCGAACGGTTCAAGGATTCCGATCCCGGCCTGGTACAGAGCATTCGCGAACCGGTGCGCCGGATGCCCGGCTGGGAGAAACGGCATGACGACGTCTGGGAACGAATGGTCTACCGGCCGGAGCCCTTCGAAGCCCCGGCGGGCCTGCATGAAGCCATCTGGCGCTCCCGTCCGGGGCTGCCGGAGTCGCATGAGGACTTCGTCCTGATTCGCATCGATCTCGATAACGACGGCCTGCCCGAGTACGTTCTGCTGGCAAAGGAACGCGGCTACCCCGGGGTGGACGGCTGGCGGTATTCCCGCGACGGCGATGCCTGGACCGGCAAGCCTTTGTACCTGCCCGGCGGCGTGCCCGAGGACATCGACTTGACGGTGACGTTCAGGAACGCCGAGATCGAAACGGTCGACCCCCGCTTCCGGAACCTGAAAATCGGCGAACTCGAATTCCGGGGAGGGCACTGAAGCCTGGCTGCACCGGCATTTCGGGAACTCGGCCGAATCGCGAACTATGGCTGCCAATCGGCAAGCAATTCGAGGAACACAGCGCCGTAACTCTCGAGTTTCTTCTGCCCCACGCCGTGCAGCTCCGCAAGTTGCTCGAGCGATTCCGGGCGCAGGCGCACCATTTCCTTGAGGGTCGTGTCATGGAAGACGACGTAGGCAGGCAGGCCCGCTTCCTTTGCGAGCCGGCTGCGGAGTTCACGCAATGCATCCCAGAGCGGCTGGTCCTCCGGGGACGGTTCGTAGGACGACACCCGCGCCACCTTGGCCTGCCGCTTCGCCGCCACATCCTCGCGCAACTGCACCGAATCCTCGCCTCTCAACAACCCACGGGATTTCGACGTCAGCCGCAGCGCCCCGAATCGTTGCACTTCCGAGCGCAGGTAGCCCTGCACCAGCAACTGCCGGAGGATCGACCGCCACTCCATGACGGAGCGGTCCTCGCCGATACCGTAGGTGCTCAACCGCTCGTGGCGGTGCTGGCGCACCTTTGCCGTGTCCCTGCCGCGCAGCACGTCGATGACGTGGGCGGCACCGAAATACTGGCCCGTGCGGTAGACGCAGGACAGCAGTTTCTGGGCTTCTACGGTGCCGTCCCAGGTTCTCGGTGGCGCCAGGCAGATGTCGCAGTTGCCGCAGGATTCCGGTAGCCCGTCGCCGAAGTACTCCAGGAGCGCCTGCCGCCGGCAGGCGGTAACCTCGCACCAGCCGAGCAGGGCGTCGAGCTTCGCCCGCTCGATGCGCTTGTGCGCCTCGTCCGCCTCCGACTGCTCCACCATCTGCCTGAGGCGCACCACGTCCTGCAGGCCGTAGACCATCCAGGCTTCCGCCGGCTCGCCGTCGCGGCCGGCGCGGCCCGTCTCCTGGTAGTAGGCCTCCACGCTCTTGGGCAGGTCGATGTGGGCGACGAAGCGGACATCCGGCTTGTCGATGCCCATGCCGAACGCGATGGTTGCCACGATCACGATGCCGTCCTCGCGCAGAAACCGGGTCTGGTGCTCGCCACGCACCTCACCCGGCAGGCCGGCGTGATACGGCAGCGCCTTGAAGCCCCGTTCGGCCAGCGCGTCGGCCGTTGCCTCGACCTTCTTGCGCGTCATGGCGTAGACGATGCCCGCCTCGTCCCGTCTGCCTTCAAGGAAACGAACGAGCTGGGCCGAAGGGTCTGTTTTCGCCTGCACCGTGTAGCGGATGTTGGGCCGGTCGAATCCGCTGATGAACCTTTCGGCGCCGTTCAGTTCCAGCCTGGCGAGAATGTCCCGGCGCGTGGCGGCATCCGCGGTGGCGGTCAGGGCCATTCGCGGAACGCCGGGAAACCTCTCCCGCAGCACGTTCAGGCCCAGGTAGTCCTGCCGGAAGTCGTGACCCCACTGCGAGACGCAGTGCGCCTCGTCGATGGCGATCAGCGAGAGCTTGACGGCGCCCAGCAAATCGAGGGTCTCGGCCTGCAGCAGCCGTTCCGGGGCCAGGTAGAGCAGGTCGAGTTCGCCGCGCGCCACCTCCTCCAGCACAATCCGCTGCTGCGGGTAGGAAAGCGTCGAGTTGAGATACCGGGCCTTGAGGCCGAGCTGTTCCAGGGCGGCGACCTGGTCCTGCATCAAGGCGATGAGCGGAGAGACCACCAGGCCCAATCCGGGACGCACCACGGCAGGAATCTGGTAGCACAGCGACTTGCCCCCGCCCGTCGGCATGAGCACCAGCGCATCCTTGCCGGCCAGCGCCGCCGCGACCACCGCCTCCTGGCGGCCGCGAAAGCCGGAGTATCCGTAGACCTTGCCGAGCAGTTCGTGGGCACGTTCGATCACGGGAGCGATTATGACCTCTGCCGGCCGGGACGTACCGGGGAAATCAACCCGGAGATGCGTGGGAAATGCTGCTTGTTTCTGGTGTCGCCGGCACTTTCGTCGACCCGGTCACTCCCCCGCTGCGACCAGCACGCCGCTGGCGATCAGGCTGTTTGTGGTTTCTTCGGAGTAACCCGCCTCCCGCATGATTTCCCGGGTCTGTGCGCCGATGTCCGGTGCGCGCGACGGCGGGCGCTTCCGCTCTTCCGCCACGTCGATGGGGCTCGCGACCGTATACCGGTAGTCCTCGCCCGCATCGCCGGTCTCGATCACGACGCCGCTGGCGCGCAGTTGTTCATCGTGCACCACGTCCCCCATGGGGGCGACCACGCCGCAGGTGACGCCCTGGGCATCGAGCCGTTCCATCAGTTCCTTCTGCGTGAATCGCTCCGTGACCTCGGTGATGGCCGCGATCAGCGCCCGGCGTTTCTTCATGAGCGGGAGGCGATCGCCGAAGCGCTCCGGGTGCAGCCACTCGGCGTGTCCGAGCGCCCGGGCAAGCAGCGGCCACTCCCGGCCCGGATTGACGATGGCCAGCGTCACGAAGCGCCCGTCCGATGTGGGATAGGCACTGGTCAACGGGTTCTTCCAGCCCCGCTCCTGCTTGTAGGCGCCGAGGTCCATCCCAGCGATCACGCCCTGCACCGCCATGCCGTTCGCCCAGACGCCGTTGGCCGCCAGCGACGTCGACACGCGGCAGCCGAGCCCGGTGCGCTCGCGGCGGTACAGGCCGGTCATCACGGCGCTGAACATCGACATGGCGGTGGCGTGGTCGCCCATGCCGGGCGCCGCGTGCAGCGGCGTCTGGCCCTGGTCGCGAACGAAGTCCATCAGGCCGGAGCGCGCCCACCAGGCGGTGATGTCGAAAGCCTTGCGTTCGACTTCCGGCCCCTCGGTACCGTAGCCGGTCAACTGGCCGAACACGATGCGCGGGTTGATGTCCCTGATTTCCTCGTAGGTCATCCGGTAGCGCTCGAGCCGGTTCTCGAGGAAATTGGTGAGGATGACGTCCGCCCCCTCCACCAGCCTGTGCAGGATGCGCTGCCCTTCCGGCCTGGAAATGTCCAGGGCGATGCTGCGCTTGTTGCGCGAGGTGAGCTGCCAGTGATAGGGAACGGGATAGGCGCCGACCAGCCGCCGGTAGCCGTCTCCACCGGGGGGTTCCACCTTGATGACGTCGGCGCCGAAATCGGCGAGCACCGTGGCCGCGCCGGGCCCGGCCAGAAACGAAGCGGCATCGACGACCCGGATGCCTTCCAGCAGATACGCCACGTTCAGGGGCGGTCCAGCCGGATGATCATGCCCCGGATGACCCAGCCGTCGCCCGGGTCGACTTCGTATTTTTCCGCGTAGGCCTCGGCCACCCGGTCGCGCTCCTCCGCATCGCGCACTTCCGATGCCTTCAGCGAGTAGATGCCGTCGTGCATGCGCACCCGCACGCTGTTGTCGGATTCCAGGTAGCCGGTCCAGGTGGTGCCGTCGGCACTGGTGGCCACGTACAGGTCGGCTCCGACGCCGACGCTCCAGATGTTGATGGAGTAGGGGTCGTGAGGCCGCATTTCCATCTGGACCGTGTCGGGAACCTCGCCCCATTCGACGGGAGGATCCGCGGAACGGCCGTCCAGTTCGCCACCCGGGATGGTGACGAAGGGTTCGCTGCAGGCGGCCAACGTCAGAGTGCAGAGCATGCCAATACAGGGCCGGACCATTCTCAACTCCCGACTCATCGACGCAACAATGCTACGACACGTAACTGAGAATGCCTACCGGCCATTGACGCAAGGCATCTTTTGACTGCAAACGGCCAATCTGGGGCCTGGGGTTCCCGACTTGCATGGAACATCTTCAACGCATTGTTTTTAATGGATGTTTTTTTCACCGGATTTTGAACAGTTCCTTCGATTCGGCTCCGAGAGCAGGTATGCGGTACGGGTATCCGGCACGCCAAGCGGACGCGTTGTCGTGGAATTCAAGGGCGCAGGGGTGCTTTATAGGTGCCGGATACCCGTACCGCACACCTGCTCTCTCCCAGCGGTCTTCTGTTCCTTGCGCGTCAGCGTCCCGGCTGGGCGGGTTGGGAACTTTCATGGAAAATACACAAGCCATTGATTTTAAAGAATAAATTATTTGACAAAGTATCGTCAGTCGCGACAGCGAGTTCACATACGGGGCTTCCCTTTCGGCGCACGGCCACGTCATCCTGCCGTACGCAAGGCTTTCGGACGAGCTTAACGCGCCGAAAGGGAAGCCCCGCATGCGAACTCTTTCCCGAGATTCGGCGTTGTTCCTTCCAGGTTATCGCCCCGCCCGGCGCTGCGCGATGCTTGAATTGCTCTCCCCTTCCTCGCGCCTGAGCTTGAGATAGTTCTCGAGCCGCCGTTCATCGAGTTCGCCGCGCAGCACGGCCTGCCGCACGGCGCAGCCCGGCTCGCCACCGTGCGCACAGTTCGAGAACCGGCAGTGACGGGCCAGGTCTTCCACATCCGCGAAAAGCGCTGAAACACTGCTGCCGGCAACCTGCAGTTCCCGCACGCCCGGCGTGTCCAGCAGCAGGCCGCCCCGGGGAAGGAGGTGCAGGGAGCGGCTGGTGGTGGTGTGCCGGCCCTTGCGGTCGCCGCGTACCTTGCCGGTCGCCTGCACGTCCGTGCCAGAGAGCGTGTTGACGAGCGTGGATTTGCCGACACCGCTGGAGCCCGCGAGCGCCACGGTACGGCCGGGACCGCACCAGGCAAGAACGCCGTCGAGCGTTTTCCGGTCAAGGGCATTGACAGGCAGCACTTCGAGCCCTTGCTCCAGGCTGGCAGCCTGTTCCGCGAATCGCGAGGGGTCCGCCGCGAGGTCGCACTTGGTCAGCACCAGCACCGGCTGCACATTGCCTTCGCGGGCCAGGCTGAGGTAGCGCTCCAGCCTGGAGAGATTGAATTCCTCGTTGCAGGAAGTCACGACAAACAGCGTATCCACGTTTGCCCCGATCACCTGAATCTGGCTCGTTGAGCCGGGGCTGACACGTTTCAACAGGCTCTTTCGCCGCAGCAGCCGGTCGACCTGCCCGCTGTGCCGGTCGAAGAGAACCCAGTCGCCGACCGCCGGGCGGTTTTCCGTGTCGAGCCGGTGCCAGCGCCCTCCCAGGGGCGCCTCGACCTCGCCGGATTCCATGGTGACGGCGACACCCGTTCGCTGCATGCCGGTAACCCGGCCCGGCCGCGACGAAACTGCCTCTTCCGGGTCGAACTGCCGTTCGAAAAACGGCGACCAGCCCAGATCTTCCAGATTCAAACGGAACCCCGGGCCCCGGTTGCGGTGCCGCCGTCCAGCATCTGCGGGGGCAATACCGGGCGATAGACGCGGAAGTGCTGCCTGGCTTCCGCCATCGCCAGCACCGCGGGCGCCGATTCGAGGGGGCTGAGCCACTTGAGCTGCGCTTCGGTCACCCCCATCAGGTCGAACTCGCCCGCTGCACTGCGCGCCAGGGCGTGCCGGGGGGAGATCCAGATGCTGTCGACGGTCTCCTTATCATCGTGACTGCCGGCCTGCTCCGCCGGGGCCTCGGCAATGAAGAACCGGGTGTCGAAGCGCCGCGGCCGGCCGACGGGCGTGACGAAACGGTTGTGGAAGTGGATGCGATCGACGGCAAGGGTCAGGTTCTCCTGCCGGCAGATGTCGAACAGCGTCGTCTCGCCGGCGTGCAGCGGGCCGCGATAGGCCATGAACCGTGCCCGTTCGGCATCGTCCGCAAAGGAGACGAGCTCGCCGTTCCGGTAGGCCAGCAGCAGCCCGGCTTCCTCGAAGCTTTCGCGGATGCCGGCCACCCAGTACCCCCGCCATTCGGCGCCCAGCGCCTCGACCTGGGCTGCCTGGGCGGCCGACGGGCCGGTGCGGACCGCATCGTATTTGTGCAGGTGATCGTCGCCATCGACGCGGCCGCCTGGAAACACGAACATCCCACCGGCGAAGGACGCCCTGCCGGTTCGCTTGAGCATGAAAACCTCGAAGCCGGGATCGGCCTGCCGCACCAGGATGACGGTCGCGGCCGGCCGGATCGGCTGCACTTTTCGCATGGTTGGCTCCCTCTGCGGGCGGCAAGGTTAGCCCAGTTGCCGGCACTGGAACAAACGGGTTGCGGCGGCTAGAGTTCCCCCGGCAATCCCGACGGGACAATGCCCCGGACCGGGCGGGCCGCGGTGAACGGGTACGAACCCGGCTGATTCGACAGCCCGATCCGCAAATCAACCCACATGGGCGAGTTGCAAATGACCGATCGAGAACAATCCGGCCCGGATACCCAGCGACGCTACTGGCGCGCCAACCTGAAGCTGATGGGCCTGTTGCTCGCGATCTGGTTCACCGTGTCCTTCGGCTTCGGCATCCTGCTGGCCGAGCCGCTCAACCAGTTCCGTTTCTTCGGCTTCAAGCTCGGGTTCTGGTGGGCCCAGCAGGGCAGCATCTACGTTTTCGTCATTCTGATCTTCGTCTACGCGGCGGCCATGAGGCGGCTCGACCGCAAATTCGGTGTCGGCGACCGGGGTCCGGACGACTGACGCCGCGATGGACGTACAGACCCTTACCTACCTCTTCGTCGGGGCCAGCTTCGCCCTCTACATCGGCATCGCCATCTGGTCCCGGGCGGCATCCACCGGGGAGTTCTACGTGGCGGGGGGCGGCGTGCACCCGGTGGCCAACGGCATGGCCACCGCCGCGGACTGGATGAGCGCGGCTTCCTTCATATCCATGGCCGGAATCATCGCCTTCATGGGCTACGACGGCACGGTGTACCTCATGGGCTGGACCGGCGGCTACGTGATGCTGGCGCTCCTGCTCGCACCCTACTTGCGCAAGTTCGGCGAGTTCACGGTGCCGGACTTCATCGGGGCGCGCTACTACTCGAACGCGGCCCGGGTGGTGGCCGTGATCTGCCTGGTCGTCATCTCGTTCACCTACGTGGCGGGGCAGATGCGCGGCGTAGGCATCGTTTTCAGCCAGTTCCTGAACGTGCCGATCCTGTGGGGCGTGGTGATCGGCATGGCGGTGGTGTTCTTCTACGCGGTGCTCGGCGGCATGAAGGGCATTACCTATACCCAGGTCGCCCAGTACTGCGTGCTGATCTTTGCCTACCTGGTGCCGGCCATCTTCATATCGCTGCTGATCACCGGAATTCCGGTTCCGCAGTTCGGCCTGGGGGCGGAAGTGAGCGACGGCAGCGGACTGACCGTTCTGGAAAAGCTGGACAGAAGCCTTGTCGAGCTGGGGTTCGGGCCGTACACCGACGGCAGCAAGGGGATGGTGGACGTGCTGGCGATCACCCTGGCGCTGATGATCGGCACGGCCGGCCTGCCGCACGTGATCGTGCGCTTCTTCACGGTGCCCAAGGTGTCCGATGCGCGCCTGTCGGCCGGCTACGCGCTGCTGTTCATCGCCCTTCTGTATACGACAGCGCCTGCCGTGGGCGCCTTCGCCCGCCTCAATTTCATCGATACCGTGCACGAGACCGCCTACGAAGACGTGGCCGGCTGGTTCAGGCGCTGGGAGGATATCGGCCTGATCGGCTGGGTCGACAAGAACGCGGACGGCGCCATTCAGTACGCGCCCGGCGCCGCCTTCGCGGGAACGCCGGAATTCACCGGCGAGCGCGGGCCGGCGGGCCAACGGGAACTGGCGAACGCGCCCACGCAGGCCGCCAACGAAGTCTATGTCGACCGCGACATCATGGTGCTCGCCAACCCGGAGATCGCCGCCCTGCCCGGCTGGGTGATCGCGCTGGTGGCCGCCGGCGGATTGGCGGCGGCCCTGTCCACGGCCGCGGGCCTCCTGCTGGTGATCTCCGCCTCGGTTTCCCACGACCTGATCAGGAAGACCCTGGCCCGGGGGATCAGCGACCGCCAGGAGTTGCTGTACGCCCGCATCGCCGCCGCCACCGCGATCCTGATCGCCGGCTACCTGGGCATCAATCCGCCCGCCTTCGTCGCCCAGGTGGTGGCCTTTGCGTTCGGGCTGGCCGCGGCATCGCTGTTCCCCGCGATCCTGCTTGGCATATTCCACAAGAACGCCAACAAGGAAGGGGCCATTGCCGGCATGATCGTGGGGCTGGTGTTCACGTTCTCCTACATCGTGTACTTCAAGTTTGTCGCCCCGGAGGCGAACAACGCCGGGCACTGGTGGTTCGGCATTTCGCCCGAGGGCATCGGCGTCGTCGGCGCCGCCCTCAACTTCGCCACCGCGCTAATCGTCAGCCGGTACACGCCCGGGGTACCGGTAGCCGTAAAATCCCTGGTGGAATCCATCCGCATTCCCGCCGGGGTCGAACGGCCCCACATGCATTGAGGCAAGGCAATCATGGTCGCGATCGATGCCCATCTCGACATGCTCAGGGCCTACGTCGGCCACGAAATCGGACTGTCGCCGTGGGTGCTCATCGACCAGCGGCGCATCGACACCCACGCCAAGAACACCGGCGACGATCTCTGGATTCACACCGACCCGGAGCGCGCGGCAACCGAGACGCCGTTCGGCTGCACGATCGTCCAGAACTTCCTGCTGATCTCGCTGCTGACAGACATGGCCCAGGCAACGACACTGCCCACCGACGGCGTCGCCTGGCGCACCATCTACGGCTTCGATCGTCTGCGCATCGTGCAGCCGGTGCGGGTGGACAGCCGGGTGCGTGGAAGATTCGAGTTGAGGAAGGTGGAACCCAAGGGCCACCACGGCGTGCTTGTTCATCTCGACGCCGCCATCGAGATCGAAGGCGACGAAATCGCGCCGGCGCTGGTCGCCGAATGGCTGGTCTACAGGCGTCTGGAGGATTAGCTCCTGGCCTTCGCTTCCCGGCGCCGGGCGTGCAGGATCGGTTCCGTATAGCCGCTGGGCTGCGCGAGGCCCTTGAAAATCAGGTCCCGGGCGGCCTGGAACGCCACGCTCGCATCAAAGTCGGGGGCCATGTTTCGATAGGCCGGATCTCCCCGGTTCTGTTCATCGACGACGCCGGCCATGCGTTCCAGCGTCTCGTTCACCTGGGCTCCGCTGCAGATGCCGTGGTGCAGCCAGTTGGCGATGTGCTGGCTGGAGATCCGCAGGGTCGCCCGGTCTTCCATCAGGCCCACGTCGTCGATGTCAGGCACCTTGGAGCAGCCGACCCCTTGGTCCACCCAGCGGACGACGTAGCCGAGTATGCCCTGTGCGTTGTTGTCGAGTTCCGCCTGCACGTCTTCGGGGGACAGATTCCTGCCCGCAAGCAGGGGTATGCTCAGGATGTCGTCCACGCTGGCCGGCGTGCGGGACTCGAGCTGTTTCTGGCGGGCCGCCACATCGACCTCGTGGTAGTGGATGGCGTGCAGCGTCGCTGCCGTCGGCGACGGCACCCAGGCCGTGTTGGCGCCAGCCTTAGGGTGTCCCGATTTCACGGCGAGCATCTCCGCCATCTCGTCGGGCTTGGGCCACATGCCCTTGCCGATCTGGGCACGGCCGCGGAAACCGGCGGCGAGGCCCGCATCGACGTTGGCGTCCTCGTAGGCGGCGATCCAGGGCTCGGCCTTGATCGCCTCCTTGGGCAGCACCGGGCCCGCCTGCATGCTGGTGTGGATCTCGTCGCCCGTGCGGTCGAGAAACCCGGTATTGATGAACACGATGCGCTCCCGCGCCTCGTAGACACAGGCCTTGAGATTGACCGAGGTGCGGCGCTCCTCATCCATGATGCCGACCTTGAGCGTGTTCGCGGGCAAGCCCAGCGTCGCCTCGACACGCTCGAACAACCGCACCGTGAGCTCGACCTCCTCCGGGCCGTGCATCTTGGGCTTGACGACGTAGACGCTGCCGGTACGCGAATTCCTGAGCCCGCCAGTACCGTTGATGTCGTGCAGGGCCGCGAGGCTCGTCAGGAACGCATCGAGAAAGCCCTCGGGTATCTCGCGGCCTTCGCAGTCGAGCACCGCATCGGTGGTCATCAGGTGACCCACGTTGCGCACCAGCATGAGGCTGCGCCCGGGCAACACCAGCGGCTCGCCGTCCGCCCCTGTATAGCTTCGGTCTCCATTGAGCCGGCGGACGATGGTCCGCCCGCCTTTCTCCAGCGATTCCTCGAGGTCGCCCTTCATGAGCCCGAGCCAGTTGCGGTAGACGAGGCACTTGTCCCCGGCGTCCACGGCGGCAACGGAATCCTCACAGTCCTGAATGGTGGTGACCGCGGACTCGAGGACGACGTCCTTGATGCCCGCCGGATGCGCGGCGCCCACATCGTGGGAGCGGTCGATCTGCAATTCGATGTGCAGCCCGTTGTTCCTGAGCAGCACGGCAGTCGGCTCATCGCCGCCGACGTACCCCCGAAATTGCGCCGGATCTGCAAGGCCGGTATCGCCGCCGTCCGCCAGCGCCGCGCGCAATGCGTTGCCGTCCCGGCCGCTGCCGATCAGGTATCCAACCACATCGTTGTGGCTTGCGTTGTCGAGGGGCACCGCCTCGTCCAGGAAGGCAGCGGCCCTGGCGATCACCAGCTCGCCGCGCGCCGGGTTGTAGCTCGACCCCTTCTCCCGGCCCGGCTCTTCCGGCAGCACATCGGTGCCGTAAAGGGCATCGTAGAGGCTGCCCCAGCGGGCGTTGGCGGCGTTCAGCGCATAACGGGCGTTCATGACCGGAACGACCAGTTGCGGCCCGGCCAGGGAGGCGATTTCCGGATCGACCCTGTCGGTGTCGATGGCGAAATCCGGGGGTTCCGGGAGCAGATAGCCGATCTCGCGCAGAAACGCCTTGTAGGCATCCGCATCGTGCTGCCGGCCGCGCTGTTCCAGGTGCCAGGCGTCGATGGCTTCCTGAAGTTTACCGCGTTTCGCGAGCAGTTCCCGGTTGACCGGGCCGAGTTCGTCGAGCGCCGCTTCCACGCCCGCCCAGAAGGCATCGAGATTCACGCCCGTGCCGGGCACCATCTCCTTGCGTACCAGGAGGTCGATTTCCCCCGCGACCTTCAAGCCGCCTCTCAGCACCCGGTCCGTCATGCGGCACCCCCTGGAAAAACGCGCAAGTATACCGGCAAAGGCAGACGGCAAGACTCGCCAATCGGCTGGATTTGCGCCATGCGGCCGCACATGGGGAAACAGCAGCGGGTGACCGGCGAAGTACCGATCTCGAAACCAGCAAATTTGACGGTTTGATGACAAACGGTTATCAAACCCGTTCCAGGATTGATTCGGACAACGGCGACCCGGGATGGATTTTGCGTTCAGCAGGGAAGACGAGGCGTTCCGCGATGAAGTGCGGGCGTTTCTGGACGAGAAACTGACGCCGTCGATGCGCGAGGCCGCGGCGCGCACCACCACGGTGTTCGCCGACAGGGACCTGGCCATGGCCTGGCAGAAGATCCTGGTGGAGAAGGGCTGGGCCGTGCCCTCCTGGCCGGTCGAGCACGGCGGCACCGGCTGGTCGGCGACGCAGAAGTACATATTCGGGGAGGAAACGGCGAGGGCCAGCGCGCCCGGCCTGATACCGCTGGGCCTGCGGATGCTGGCGCCGGTGCTCTTCAAGTACGGCACCGGGGAGCAGAAAGCCCACTACCTGCCCAGAATGCTCTCCGGCGAGCACTACTGGTGCCAGGGATACTCGGAACCCGGCTCCGGTTCAGACCTTTCCAGCCTGAAGATGGCGGCCGTCAGCGACGGCGACGATTACATCCTGAACGGCTCCAAGATCTGGACCACCCACGCCCAGTTCGCCGACCACATCTTCTGCCTGGTGCGTACCGACTCATCGGGCAAGCCCCAGCACGGCATTACCTTCCTGCTCGTGCCCATGGCGGCGCCGGGCATCAAGGTCGAACCCATCATCACGCTGGCCGCGGACCACGAGGTGAACCAGGTGTTCTTCGACGACGTTCGGGTTCCGCAGGCCAATCGCGTGGGCCCCGAGCACCAGGGCTGGACGGTCGCGAAATACCTGCTGGAATTCGAACGGGGCGGAGGCGGCGCCGCGGCCCGCCTGCAGGTTTCGCTCGACCACCTGAAAGCGATTGCCCGGGCCGAATCCCTCAACGGGACGCCGCTGTGGGAGATTCCCTCATTCAGGGCCCGCATCAGTACGCTTGAGATCCGCACCGAGGCATTGCTGCTCACCGAACACCAGACCCTGGCGCGCCTGTCCAGGGGCGAATCGCCCGGCCCCGGCTCGTCGCTCGCGAAGAACGTCTCGGTGGATATCGGCCAGGGCATCGACGAGTTGAAGCTGGAGGCCGTTCAGCACTACGGCCTGCCGCATGCCAACCTCATCTCCATGAACGGTTTCAACGAGCCCCGGGTGGGGCCCGACTACGCCGAAACCGTAACGCCGCGCTATCTCAATTCCCGGGCCGCCTCCATATTCGGCGGCGCCAGGGAGGTACAGAAGAACATCATCGCCAAGGTGGTGCTGGGGCTCTAGCCGGTTCGTCAAGACGTCAATGTCCCCGGCCGCTACGGTGACGGTCGCGGCGGCCCGCGATGATTTTCAGTCGAGGCCTGACACGAAGGTTGGCTTCCGGTAGGCGAGCGCAACCCATCGCCGGAACGGAAGCGTGTCCAAGTCGTCGCGAACGCTGCGCACGGTTGACTTGCTTACGGCATCTTGGGATACTTTTGCGTCGATTTTTTAGAGAAGTTAACCGCAATATTCAGGTAGTTTGCGGGAACAAGGGAAGAATTCGATGAGTTATGACCTGATCATTCGAGGCGGCACCATCGTTGACGGCACGCGCCTGCCGCGGCTGCGCGCCGATGTCGGCATCCGGGCCGGCAAAGTGGCAAAAATCGGGCGCATCGGCCCCGGAAAGGCCGCCCGGGAACTCGATGCAACCGGCCTGATCGTGGCGCCGGGTTTCGTCGACCTGCACACGCACTACGATGCGCAGATCCACTGGGACCCGTACTGCACCGTCTCGGGCTGGCACGGCGTCACCTCGGTGGTGCTCGGCAACTGCGGGTTCGGCTTCGCGCCCGTGAAGCCGGCGGACCGGGACCGTGCCCTTTTGATGATGACGCGAACCGAGCAGATCCCGTTCGCCACCATGAAGGCGGGCATGCCCTGGAACTGGGAAACGTTTCCCGAGTGGCTCGACAACCTGGCGCGCATCCCGAAGGGCGTCAACTGCGTGAGCTATGTGCCGGTCTCGCCGCTGATGGCCTATGTCATGGGCATGGAAGCGGCCAAGTCCCGCCCCGCCACCGATGCGGAACGCAGGGAGATGCAGCGGCTGTTGAACGAGGCGATGGATGCCGGCGCCTGCGGCTTTTCCATCCAGCGGCTCGGCGAGCACTCCCTGCAGACGGACTACGACGGCACTCCCATGCCCACCGACTGTATGGCTGACGAGGACATACTGGCGCTGGCCGACGTGCTGCGCGAACGCGACGAGGGCTTCATCCAGATCACCCAGGCCCAGGCGGGCAACCCGGTCACCGCGAAACCGGAAGCGATTGCCAACGATCTCCGGTTTCTGGAGACCCTGGCCGAACGCTCCGGGCGGCCGGTATTGCACAACGTCATCGCCGTGGTGGACGAGTTTCCGGACGCGCACCGCAAGGCCATGGACTGGATCCACGACTGCAACGAGCGGGGCCTGCGCATCTTCGGGCAGGCCGGCACGGGGCGCATCTGGTTCGAGTACACCTTCGAGGACTGGAACCTCTACGACTTCAGCCCGCCCTGGAACCACGCCACCCAGGGCACCCACGCGGAGAAGCTGAAAAAGCTCGCCGACCTGGCCATCCGCCAGGCCATGAAGGACGACTACCCGAACTTCATGCCGGCGGGCACCGGCGGCTGGATCGAGAACATCACGGTGAAGGCCGCCGAGGGCAACCTGGCCGGCTATGTCGGGCGCAAGATCGGCGAGATCGCCGAAACCGAGGGCAAGCATGTCATCGATGCGATCCTGGATATCGCCGTGGCCGGCGACCTCAAGCCGCTGTTCAAGACCGACTCCGCGGGGCCGAGCCTCACCAATCCCGAGGCCGTCGCGGAACTCGCGTCCGACCCGTTCGTCATCCCGGGCGTATCCGACGGCGGCGCCCACACCAAGTTTTTCAGTGCGGGCAGCTATACCACCGACCTCTTGATGTGGCTGGTGCGCGACACCAAGACCATGACGCTCGAGGAAGCCCACTACCACCTGTCGTACCTGCCCGCCCAGGCGGCCGGTTTCCTGGACCGGGGCTACCTGCGCGCCGGGGCGCCGGCCGACATCGTGGTCTACGATCTGGAGAAGCTCCGCATCACGCCGGAAGGCGGCCACGATGTGGTCTACGACTACCCGGCCAACGAGTGGCGGCGGGTGCAGCGGGCGGAAGGCTACCGCTGGATCCTGGTCAACGGCGAGGTGACCTTCGAGGACGGCAGGGCCACCGGCGCGACGCCCGGGCAGTTGCTGCGCAACCGGGAGGTGGCCCGGACGGCGCTCGGCATCGCGGCCGGCTGACGGTCAGCGCCGGTCGATGCGCTTGGAACGATCGGTCCGAAACGCCCCGATGGCGCGAGCTTTCCGGCTCGAATTCTCCGGGGCATACGCTCCCGGGGCTCGAATCGGCCCAGGTAGTACTCCTGCTTGATGTTGTCGACCGGTATCTGCGCGTAGCCGTTGGAGAAGTGGGGCCAAGCGTCACCATTCCAAGGCAAGCTGGCGGTCGAGCTTGGAGAAAAAACGGCCTATTGTCTGCTTGTCACGTTCGATCGGTTGCGAAAACCGGGCAAAGTCGTAGAGCTTCATGTTCATGGACGTCTGGGTCAATTGATCAGGTAGTCGTCCGCATTCGGTTCCCTGGTCCGGTTCCAGTACTCGAGGAGCGTGAACGGCCAGTTCTGCGCGATACGGCCTTTTTCGTTGCGGTACCAGGTCGGCGCCTTCGAGACGCCCCAGGCCATGTTACGGTTTCCCTCGTCGACGCGCGCATTGTAGGTATCGTGGACATCGCTACGGCAGTCCATGGTGCGCTTGCCCCGCTCGAGCAGGAGCTTCAGGCAGCCCAGGATGTAGCGCATCCCACACTCGGAGAAGAATACGATGCTGCCGTTCACCACGATGTTGGTGTTCGGACCGTACATGCAGAAGAGGTTCGGAAAGCAAGGCACCATGATGCCCAGATAAGCGCGCGCATCGCCATCCCACTGATCTTCGAGCGTTCGCCCTCCCCGGCCGGTGATCTTCATCGGCCACAGGAACTTGCTCGCCGTGAAACCCGTGCCATAGATCAGCACGTCGCATTCGTGGTGGGCGCCGCTCCCGGTTCGCACGCCCGTCTCCGTGATCTCCGCGATAGGGTCGGTCACCAGGTCGACGTTGTCGCGGCGCAGGGCGCGGATCCAGTTGCCGTTGTCGATGAGGATACGCTTGCCGGCCACGGGGTAATCCGGAATGATCTTTTTCAACAGTTCCGTATCGCTACCGCAAAGCTCGGCCATGCTCTCGGTAAGGAGTTGCCGCATCTCGTCGTTTGCCGCGCTGATGGCCATCTCGCCGCCATTCCAGCCCGGGTCCTTCCTGACGGCCGCGAGAATTCCTTCCGCCATGCGCCAGAACAAGCTGAAGCGGTACCACTTCTCGTAGTACGGCACTTGATTCAGCAGCCAGTGCTTTCCGTCCGGCACGGTTTCGTGGTACTCCGGCGCATTGAACATCCAGGGCGCCGTGCGCTGGAAAATGGTGACGTGCGCCGCTGTTTTTGCGACTTCCGGAGCGAACTGGAAAGCGGACGCACCGGTGCCGATGACAGCGACCTTTTTACCTGACAGGTCGTGTTCATGCTCCCACTCCGTGGAGTGGAAGGCGATGCCCCGGTATCGGTCCTGTCCCGGAACGTCCGGCCATTTCGGCCGGTTGAGCTGTCCGACGGCGCTGATCACCGCGTTGGCAACAAGGGTCTCGGTCCCTCCGTTCCCCGGCCGTACCTCGATTCGCCACAGACCGCGCTCCTCGTCGTAGGCCGCCGTCTCGACATCGGTGTTGAACTGGATATTCTCACGCAGTCTGTAGTGCGTGGCGCAATCGTCGAAATAGCGCCGGAGCACCTCCTGGGAGGAATAGAACTGCGGCCAGTCGGTTGGGTGGAAGCTGTAGGAGTAGGTATGGTTGGGGCTGTCGACACGGCATCCCGGGTAGGTGTTCTGGTACCAGGTCCCGCCGACATCGGCGTGGCGTTCGACAATCGTGAAGGGGATGCCGGCTTCCTTCAGGCGAATGCCGGCCAGCAGCCCGGACATGCCCGCGCCGACGACCACCACATTGAAATTCGCCCGCGCCTCCCGAGGCAGTTCGGTCAGCGCTGAGACGCCATAGCCGTCCTCGCCGTCCAGGGCAAGTTCCGACTCCAGAAAAGTGCCGTACGCCGACGAGAGCGGCTGCCCGGTCGCGAATTCGACCATCTCGTGGACGAGATCGGCGTTCGGCGCCGGTGGCAAACCGTCACCGTTGGTGCCTGTGGTTTCCCCCCTGTCCCGCAACGCTTTCAGCGCCTCGAATGCCCGATTGCGCACCAGCGCCTGGTCCTCTGGCGAGATTCCGCCCTGGGCATCGGCAAGAAATCCCGACTCGGGCCGTATGTCCCCGCGGATGATCGATGCATCGCCCGTCAGATGCACGAGCACGTTCATCAGCGTCGGAACGTGCGCGTCCTCAAGCGCCGAACGAATCGTCTCGTCGTCCGCCTCGATCGTTCGGTTGCCGGTCCTCAGCGGGTTCATACGCCGTCTCTACCCGAAAGCGCCGAGTGTTGCGTATCGTCGCCGGGCAATGCAAATCAAGCGCCGAGTGCACCGGCGCGATGTGCAGTGGCCAACCATTCCGACCGGTTGCAGCCGCGGGTCAAGAGCGTATGATCCATCATCAACTTCAACTTCAAGTTAAATTTCAATGGCAACAGTCTCCATGGTGGAG
>JAPPHD010000086.1 GCA_028821125.1 Gammaproteobacteria bacterium | reverse complement strand
TTCGGACGAGCTTAACGCGCCGAAAGGGAAGCGCCGCATGCGAACTCTTTCCCCAGAATCCGGCGCTGTCCCTTGCGCGACCTCGTCCCGGCGCGCCGGGATGAAAACTTTCATGGAGTCATCGCCGCAATGACCCGCTCCGGTGCAATGCCGCGCAGGCAATTGAGATGCATAAGCGGACACTCCCGCTGGAAACAGGGCCGGCATTCGAGATCGTCTTCGATCACCGTCGCCAGCGGGCTCAACGGCGGCGTGAACCCGGACGAGGTCGAACCGAACACGGCAATCACCCTCCGGTCGAGCGCGCAGGCGATGTGCATCAATCCCGAATCGTTCGTCACCACGGTGTTGGCCAGAGACAATAAATCCACCGCGTCGGGCAGGCTCGTGCGGCCCGTGAGGTCCACCGCTCCCGGCGCCGCGGCCGCGATTTCTCCGGCGACCTTCGTATCCCCCGCCGAGCCCAGGAGCCACACCGCGTGACCCAGGCGCAACCGGTCATTCGCCACAGCCGCGAATCGCGCGGCGGGCCATCGTTTTGCCGCTCCGTACTCGGCGCCAGGGCAGAGGGCCAAAACCGGCCTGTCAAGCGTCAGGTTGGGTTGGTCCTCCCGATGCAGCGATTCGCTTCGCAGCGGTTCCACGTTCTCGTCAACGTCTCCGTTTCGATCCGGATCATCGTCAAGGTCGAGACATTCGCCCAACGGTCGTTCCGACGCGGGGCTGCACGCCGGGTCGAGGCCCAGCCGTTCGATTGCCGATCGTCGATTGTTCTCGTCCACTCGGAGTTCCGGGCGCGGCCAGCGTGCCGGCAGCGCCGCGCCCTCGGGCAGCGCCAGGGCCATGAAGCGGTCGATCATCCGGGGGTATCGGCCGGCGTCGAGCCGCCGGCGGTCGTTCAACACGCCGTAACGCGCCTCGCCATGCCAGCCGGTCCGCCTCCGGATTCCCGCCCACCAGGGAATCAGCGCCGACTTGAAGCTGTTGGGCAATACGTAGGCCGTCTCGAATTCGAGCGCACGCAGCTTCCCGGCCAGGCGTCGCCGGCGCGCAAACCCCAATTCGCCGTGACCCACGGCAAGCTCGTGCACAGCGTCCACACCGGGCATTCTCTGCCCGAGCGGCGCCGTCGCTGTGGGCGCGAGCAGGTGTATCCCGGCGGGCGGATGCCGCTCCTTCAACAGGCTGACCAGGGAGTGCGCCATCACCATGTCGCCGACCCAGGCGGGGGCGACGATCAGCGCCTTCTTTGCACCGGGAACGTCGTTTGCCTCCGCGGGCTCGGATATCGATCCCGACAGCCTGTCGCTTCCGGTCCCTGTCATGATTCATTGCCCGCCGACAGACCGGGCGCTCAACCCGGCCCTGTTGCACGAACCCCTACACGGCGGTGTGCCATTCGGGAAAGGCGTTGCGCCGGCCCCGAACCTGGTCGAAATAGGCGCCCTGCAACTGCTCGGTGATGGGCCCGCGCTTGCCGCTGCCGATGCGGCGCCCGTCCAGCGACTGTATGGGCAGAACTTCCGCCGCCGTACCGGTGAAGAACGCCTCGTCGCAAATGTACACCTCATCCCGGGTGATGCGCCGTTCAACGATGTCGAGGCCGAACTCGTCGGCGAGGTGGAACACCGTGTTGCGGGTAATGCCGTCAAGACAGCTCGTCAACTCCGGCGTGTGAATGAGCCCGTCGCGCACGATGAAGATGTTCTCCCCGGAGCCTTCGGCGACATAGCCCTCGTTGTCGAGCATGAGCGCCTCGTCGCAGCCGGAATCGAGCGCCTCGTGCAGTGCCAGGATGGAGTTGGTGTAGTTGCCGTTCGACTTCGCCTTGCACATCGTGATGTTGACATGATGGCGCGTATACGAAGACGTGCGCACAGTGATGCCCTTCACCCTCGCATCCTCGTCCATGTAGTTCGGCCAGGGCCAGGCGGCCACGATCAGGTTCACCGTCAGGCCCTGGGCGCGCAGCCCCATGGCTTCCGAGCCCAGGTAAACAAGCGGCCGCAGGTAGCCCTCGGCCAGTTCGTTGGCGCGAAACGTCTCGATCTGGGCTTCGTTGACCTCATCGCGCGTGTAGGGAATCCCGATGCCCAGGATGTGCGCCGAATCGAAGAGCCGCTCGGTGTGCTCGTTCAGCCGGAAGATGCACGGCCCCTTGGGCGTGTCGTAGCAGCGCACGCCCTCGAACACCCCCAGGCCGTAATGCAGCGTATGCGTCAGCACATGCACCTGGGCCTCACGCCAGGGCTTCAGGGTGCCGTTCTGCCAGATATAGCCGTCTCGGTCGGCGAAGGTCGGTTCGGACATGTGCGCTCTACTTCCGGTTGCAGCCGGGCATTCTACCGCGCATGAGGCAAAGCACTAACCAGCGGACGCGGTTCTTCGAAGAGCCGCTCCCAGGTTTCGCAGACCACTTCCCGATGCACGGTCAGGGCCGCGTCGGTTTGTGCCGACTCGGACAGGTCCAGTGAGCGGCGGTGCACTTCGCCGCGCAGCGCCAGGTAGGCCAGCACCAAACGTTCCGACTCTTCCTGTGCCAGTACCCCGGCAATGCCGGCCTCCTCGAGGATGCGCACATTGTCGGACCAGGTGGCGAGGTGCGGGTGTTCGTGGGCATGGGCGAGCACCAGGTATTGCGCCATGAACTCCACGTCCACTATGCCGCCGGTACCCCGTTTCAGGTCGAGGCCGGAGCCGTGGTGGGCTTCGATGCGCTTGCGCATCTTGAGCACCTCGGCGCGCAAGGGTCCGATCGGCCTTTCCCGGCAGAGCAGTTCGCGGCGCGCTTTTTCGAACGAATCCATCAGCTCCGGGTCGCCCGCCACCGCCCGTGACCGGACCAGCGCCTGGTGCTCCCACACCCAGGCCTTCTCGTTCTGGTAGTTCAGGAAAGCCTGCAGGCTGGATACCAGGGGGCCGGCATTGCCGGAGGGGCGCAGGCGCATGTCGATCTCGTAGAGGGGCCCCGCGTAGGTGCGTACCGTAAGCAGATGCATCAGCTTCCGTACCAGGCGGTGCAGGAACTGGGAGGCCGAGATCGGCAGATCATGCATGAACACGAGATCGAGATCGGAATCCGGCCCCAGTTCCAGGCCGCCGAGCTTGCCGTAACCCACGGCGATGAACGGCCGCCGCCCCGACTGGTCCGCTTCCGGCACGCACTGGTTCCAGGCCATGCGGATGGCGTGCTCCAGCACCGCCTCGGCGAGCCAGCTCAGGTAGTCGCTGACGTGCATGATTGGCAGCAGCCCCCGGGTCTCCGCCACCGCCACACGGAAGACGCGCTGTTCCTTGAACGCACGCAACTCGTCTACCCGGCCTTCTTCGTCTTCGGCGGCGGCCAGCGCGGCTCCCAGTTCCTCGACCAGCGAATCCCGGCCGGAGAGCAGGTCCCAGGCGTGCCTGTCCAGCAGCACCTCCATGAATATGGGCTGGGAGGCGAGCTGTTCGGCCACCCACCGGCTCTGCCCGGCGAGTCGCACGAAAATCTGCAGCGCCTGGGGGTTTTCCCGCAGCAGCGCCAGGTAGGTGGAGCGCCGCAGCAGCGCCTTGAGGATCGGCACGAGCCTTTCCACATCCCGATCCGGATGGGGCTGACGGCAGGCGATCTGCAGAACCTCGGGCATGAGCGCATCGAGCCGTTTGCGGCCTTCCTCGCTGACCGAGGACCGGTCGCGCGCGCCGGCCAGGTCCGCCAGCAGGGCGACCACCTTGCGCGTATCGTGGAAACCCGCTTCCCCGAGTTGTGCCCGGTCTTCCCGCGCCGCCCACAGGCCGCCTTCCGTGCGCGGCGCCTCGGCGCCCACCACCCGGTCGAAGATGCGCTCGACGTTGTCGCGGTGCCGGGCGAGGGAGGAAAGAAAACCCGTGTAAGAGTCGAACCCCATGGCGCAGGCCAGCCGCAGGCGGCTGCTTTCGGACACCGGCAACTGCTGCGTCTGCCGGTCGGCCTCCGCCTGTATGCAATGCTCCGTGTCGCGCAGGAAGCGGTAGGCATCGCCGAGTTCCGCGCAGGTTTCGGCATCGAAATGCTCGGCTCGCCGCAACTCGGCGAGCGTTTCCAGGAAGCCGCGCTTCTGCATGCCGGCGTGGCGGCCGCCCAGGATGAGTTGCTGAACCTGCACCGCAAATTCCGCGTAGCGGATGCCGCCGGGGCCGAGCTTCACGTCGTGGGGCTTGTGCCGTTCGGCCGCCAGGCGCGCCTTCATCTCGCGCATCGACTCCAGGGAGCCGAAATCCAGATAGCGGCGAAACACAAAGGGTTTGAGCGATGCCAGCAGTTCCTCGCCCCGCCCGATGTCCCCCGCGCAGGTGCGCGCCTTGATGAGTGCGTAGCGCTCCCAACTGCGGCCCTTGGTTTCGAAATATTGCTGCATCGCCCCGAAGTGCATCACCAGCGGGCCGCTCGCTCCGTAGGGCCGGAGGCGCATGTCGACGCGGAATACGAAGCCGTCTGCGGTGACCGGGTGCAGCAGATCGATGAGCCCCTGCCCGACCCGCGTGAAGAACTGCTGGTTGTTGAGCCCCGACGGTGTCTGCCCCTCTTCCGGATAGGCGAAGATCAGGTCGATGTCGGAGGAGAGGTTGAGTTCCCGTCCGCCCAGCTTGCCGAGACCGAAGACGGCCAGCCGCTGCAGCTCACCGGACTCCTTGCCGCGTGGTTCGCCCGCCCGCCCCGTCTCCCGCCGCTCCGCCGCCCCCAGCGCCGCGGCGATGAACCGGTCGGCCATGAACGAGAGAATGCCGGTGGTCTCTTCAAGGGCTGCTGTGCCGTTGAGGTGCCGCCAGACAACCCGGAGCTGGCAACGGTTGCGCAGTTGACGGAACGCCCGCTTGAGCTCGGCGACGGCGGCCGCGTCGCTACCGGTCCCCGCTTCGGCAACGGCACCTGCCAACTCCCGCACCAGGTCAGACTCGGTAAGGGGTTCGTCGAATAGACCGGTTTCGACCGACTGCAGGAACCACTCCCGCTGCTGCACCGCTACCCGCTGCGCGAAATCGCTGAGCGCCAGTACCCGGCGCGCCGGCGCCGTCAACTCGAGCCGCTCCCGGCCCACGAACCGGCCTACCGATTCGAGCAGGTTCCCGGGCAATGAGCGCGCATCCATCAAAGCGCCGTCCGTCAATGTTGTCCAGCCGATCCCTGAGCCCACCGATTCTAGCAGGGCGCGTTGTTCCACCGCCGCCGGCCGCAGCTATAATTCGAACGCTGGTTCGGATGTATCCGATTCAGGAGCCGATTGGGAAAGCCGACATGAAAACCGAGCAATACGCACGCTGGTTCCGCGCTTCGACCCCCTATATCAGCGCCCACCGCGGCCGGACCTTCGTTGTCCTGTTGAGCGGCGAAGCCATTCTGCACGGCAACCTGGTCAATATCGTGCACGACCTGGCGCTCCTGAACGTGCTGGGCGCGCGCCTCGTGGTCGTGCATGGCGCACGGCCCCAGATCGACCGGGCACTGCCGGACAGCAGGTTTCATACGTACCTGGGCATCACCCGGCGCATCACCGATGCCGCGGCGATGGACGCGGTCGCCGGCGTTCACGGCCAACTGCGCGCCGAATTGGAGGCGCTCTTCTCCACCGGGCTGCCGACCAGCCCGCTGCACAACACGGAGATTCAGCTTGTCACCGGCAATTTCGTGATCGCCCGGCCCATCGGCGTGCTCGACGGCGCCGACCACCAGCTTGCCGGGCAGTCGCGGCGGGTGCGGGCGAACGGCATCAACGCCGCGCTCGACACCGGCGCGATCGTGCTGCTCTCACCCATGGGCTATTCGCCCTCCGGCCAGGCGTTCAACCTGGCCGCCGATGAACTCGCCGAGCAGGTTGCGGTTGCCCTCGGGGCGAACAAGCTCATCGTCCTGGATGAATCGCCCTACCTCACCAACACCGACGACGCGCGCATCGCCAACCTCTCGCCCGAGGAACTTGAAGAGGTCCTGGGTACCCGCCTCCTCGGCGAATCCACCCGACGCAACCTGCGCGCCCTGCTCGGCGCCGTGCGCGGGGGTGTCGCCAGCGGCCAATTGGTCAGCTACGCCGACGACGGCGCGCTGCTGGCGGAACTGTTCACCGCGGAAGGCGTGGGGACCCAGGTCACCCGGGAAGACCGGCGAGTGGTGCGCCGCGCCGAAGCGGGCGACGTGGCGGACATCGTCGAAATCATCCGCCCGCTCGAGGAAGCGGGCGTTCTGGTCGAGCGCTCGCGCGACCGGCTGGAACGGGAGCTGGAGTACTTTCTCGTTGCCGAAGTGGACGGCATCGTCGCCGGCTGCTGCGCGCTGCTCCCGGCCGGGTCGGGTGCGGAACTGGCCTGCGTGGCCGTGCATCCGGCGCACCGCGGCGGGGAATCGGGTCTCGGCGGCAAGCTGCTGGCAGCGGCGGAAGATGCGGCACGGGCGGAAGGATTCGACCAACTGTTCGTCCTGACGACCCAGACCCGTGACTGGTTCGTCGAGAACGGCTTCACGGAAACCGATTGCGATTCGCTGCCGGAATCGTACCGCGCGCACATCTGCCTCGAGCGCAACGCCAAGGTGCTGGTCAAGGCCATGGAGCCGCAACCGTCGCCATCCATCGGGAAGCGGGAACATGGCTGACAGGCGGCCTCATTCCTCAATCGTCGTCGACGGCATCGCGCAGGCGCCGAGCCGCGCCATGCTCTACCCCGTGGGCTTCACCGAGGCCGATTTCGCCAAGCCCCAGGTCGGCATCGCCTCCACCTGGAGCATGGTCACGCCCTGCAACATGCACATCGACCGGCTCGCCGATGCGGCCGCCATGGGCGCGGACGAAGCCGGCGGCAAGAGCGTGGTGTTCAATACCATTACGGTTTCCGATGGCATCTCCATGGGCACGCCGGGCATGCGATACTCGCTGGTGTCCCGGGAAGTGATTGCCGACTCCATCGAAGCGGTGGTCTGTGCCCAGGGCTTCGACGGCTTCGTCGCCATCGGCGGCTGCGACAAGAACATGCCCGGCTGCGCCATGGCCATGGCGCGCATCGACCGTCCCAGCGTGTTCGTCTACGGCGGCACCATTCAGCTCGGCGCCGAGCGGCGCGACATCATCTCGGTGTTCGAGGCGGTTGGGCAGCACGCGGCAGGGCGCATCGACGAGCAAACGCTGAAGGAAGTGGAGTCCACCGCCATTCCCGGGCCCGGGTCCTGCGGCGGCATGTACACGGCCAACACGATGGCCTCGGCCATCGAGGCTCTGGGCCTCTCGCTGCCGAACAGTTCCGCCCAGGAAGCGGTCTCGGAGAGCAAGCGCAAGGACAGCTACAACGCGGGCGCCGCCGTTCACAACCTGATTGAACGAGGCATCAGGCCGAGCGACATCCTTTGCCGCGAGGCCTTCGAAAACGCCATCACGGTGGCCATCGCGCTGGAAGGCTCCACCAATGCGGTACTGCACCTGCTCGCCATCGCGAGCGCCGCGGGCATTCCGCTGGAACTCGACGATTTCACCCGCATTGGCGCCCGGGTACCGGTTCTGGGCGACATGCGCCCCGCCGGCAGGTACGGCATGAGCGAGCTGATCGAAATCGGCGGCATCCAGCCGCTCATGAAAATGCTGCTCGAAGCCGGGCTGCTGCACGGCGACTGCCTCACCGTCACCGGCAATACCCTTACCCGAAACCTGGCGGAGGTGAGGCCCTACCCGGAAGGCCAGGAGATCATCCGGCCGTTCTCCAACCCCATCAAGCCGGACAGCCACCTGGTGGTGCTGTACGGCAACCTGGCGCCGGAAGGCGCCGTGGCCAAGATCACCGGCAACGAAGGCCTGTCGTTCACCGGCACGGCGCGCTGCTTCCATGGCGAAGAGGCGGCCATGGCGGCAATCATGGACGGCGCCGTCAGCCCCGGCGATGTGGTCGTGGTGCGTTATGAGGGGCCGAAGGGCGGCCCGGGCATGCGCGAGATGCTGTCACCGACCAGCGCCATTGCCGGGCGCGGCCTCGGCGCCGAGGTGGCGCTGATCACCGACGGGCGATTTTCCGGCGGGTCGCACGGGTTCGTGATCGGCCACGTGGCCCCGGAAGCCTACGAAGGCGGGCCCATCGCCCTGCTCGAGGACGGCGACGAGATTACCGTCGACGCGGAACGAAAATCCATCGACGTGACGCTGACCGATGCCGAACTGGCGGCCCGGCGTGCCGCCTGGAAGCGCCCGGAACCCTACGCCGAGCGCGGCCTGCTCGCCAAGTACGCCCGGCTGGTCGGCTCCGCGAGCGGCGGCGCCGTCACGGACCGGTGGTGAGGACATACCCGACAACGCCCCGGCCCGTCGAGAAAGCGGCGAGGGGTGCAAGCTTGAGCCATTCGTCAACATGATGCGCGACGTTGAGGTTCAGCAGGGGCGGTAGCACTCATGGGATATCGCCTGGCCGCCGATACGATGATGGTCGCCCATCTGCTCTACATCGTGTTCGTGGTCGTGGGCGGGCTCATCGCTTTCCGGGCGCGCTGGATTCTGTGGCTGCACATTCCGGCGGTCGCATGGGCGATTTACGTTCAGTACATCGGAAGGGTCTGCCCCCTGACGACCTGGGAGAAGGAGTTCCGCGACCTGGCCGGCGATGCCGGCTACGACGGCGGCTTCATCGATCACTACATCATCCCGATCATCTACCCGCCGGACATGACGATAGCCATGCACCTGGTTCTCGGAACCCTGGTGATTCTCGTCAACGGTGGCGTCTACGCCGCATTGATCGCCCAGGCCCGCAGGGCGCAGGGCCTGTAGTGTCGGCACCCTCGAAAGGCGACGGCGCAGAAAAGCCCTCCGCCAGCCATCACGCCGACGGCCGCAACAGATCGGTAAAGGTGCGGGACTGTTCGCCGGCGACCGGCGCGCTATTGCGCCCGATACCCCGGCGCGGGTTACCGGTAAGGCCTTCTGTCCCTCGACCGTTCCCGTGCCTGGCTGACGCGGATGCGCCGCGAGTGCACTTCCGTTTCGTTGAGTTCCTCGATGGCGGAGCGGGCGCCGTCGTCGTTCATCTCAACGAAACCGAAACCCCTCGAGCGCCCGGTTTCCCGGTCCATCACCACGTTGGCGGAGCGGACCTCACCGAACTGCGCAAAGAGCTCCTCAAGATCGGCGCTGGTCATGCGCCATGGCAGGTTGCCTACGTATATCTTCATCCTCTATCCCGAAACGAACTACCTTCGGCCAGGGGCTCAAACGTGAACCCGGGCCATTTGCTGGGAACGCCGCCAAGATGATTTAGAGGCTCGAAACGGAGGCATCAGATTCAATCGCACGTACAGGCCGGCGGTGTTCCAGTCTTTCGCTACCATACGGGAAAGCCCATGACGGCACAATCGCCATATGCCCATGATGTTTGCACTCGATTACACATAACCCTGTAGGACATTGGAGGTACGGCCATGAAGCTCTGGTATGTGAACCTGTTCGTCTCCGACTTCGAGCGGGCCCTGGCATTCTACGAAGGGACGCTGGGTTTAACCGCCCGGAGGAAGGACGCGGCTTTCGGCTACGCCGCTTTCGCGACCGCCGATGTCCTGTTCGCCATTGTCCAGGCCAACGATGCAAGCCTGGTCGGACGCCACACGGGAATCGGGTTCGGTGTCGAGGATCTCGTCGCCAGCCACCGTGAACTCGCGGCGAAAGGCGTCGAGTTCACCATGTCCCCCGAGAAACAGCCCTGGGGCGGATTCATGGCCGTGTTTCGAGACCCGGACGGCAACACCTTCTATCTCGACCAGTTGGACGACAGGCATGCCGATCGTTGATATCGAAGTCGTTGCGGGCGAGTGCGGTGCGTCGATGCCGGACAAGCGGCGCCTGCAGCAACTCACGGACGATTTGGGAGATGTTTTCCACAGTGAACCTGCGAATACCTGGGTAAGGCTTCGATCTCTCGATGAAACCGCATACGCTGAGAATCGGAGCGCCGGGCCGGCAGCAGTTCTTCCCGTGTTCGTAAACGTACTGAAGGCGCAATTGCCCAACGCCTCCACGATGCGCAGGGAGATGGCCGAGATCGCGGAAGCGGTCGCCCGATCGCTGGAGCGCCCCGTGGAGAACGTGCATGTGGTCTATGCACCAGGCGCAAGCGGGCGTATAGGGTTTGGCGGCGTACTGACGGAGTGACCGCGCACCGCCTCCAGTGGCTCGTTTACCCGTTCCGGTGCACGTAGTCCACGAGGAACTTGACGTTGTCGACCGGGGTTTCGGGCAGGATGCCGTGGCCGAGGTTGAAGATATGACCGGGCCTGCCGGCCGCTTCGTCGAGCACCGCCTGGGCCCGCTCGGCGACAACCGCTCTGGTCGCGCAGAGCGCGATGGGGTCGAGGTTGCCCTGCACCGCGCGGCATCCCAATGAGGCCCAGGTAGCACCTAGCGGCGCGCGCCAGTCCAGCGCCAGCACATCCGGCCGTATCCTGGCGACATCGGCAAGCTGGTGGGCATTGCCCGTGCCGAAATAGATGACGGGCACACCGAGTTCCTGAATGCGCTCGATCAGGCGTCGGGTATGCGACAGGACATGCTGCCGGAAGTCACCGGCGGAGAGACACCCCGCCCAGGTATCGAACAGTTGCACCGCGTCGACGCCGGCCGTTACCTGCAGGGCGAGGTAGCTTTCCAGTTGCTCCAGCAGCTTGTCCAGCAACCGGCGCCAAAGCGCGGGCGCCTCGTACATCAGCTTTTTGACGAACCGGTAGTTGCGGGAACCCTTGCCTTCGATGGCGTAGGAAGCCAGCGTGAACGGGGCGCCGGCGAACCCGATCAGCGCGATGTCCGAAGGGAGCCCCGAGAGAACATTGCGCACGGTTTCCGCGATATACGGCGTCGCCTCCTCGGCAGGCGCATTGGCCAGAGCGTCGACATCCCGTTCTGTACGCACCGGATTGCCGAATACCGGCCCGGTGCCCGGCTTGTAGTCCAGCGAAAGACCCATCGGCTCGAGGATGGGCAGAAGGTCGGCGAACAGGATGGCCGCATCGACGCCGAGAATTCGCTGCGCATCCAGGGTGGCCTGTGCCGCGCGTTCCGGGTTCTTGAAGAACTCGAGGCTCGACAGCTCACCCTTCACCTTGTGGTATTCCGGCATGTAGCGGCCCGCCTGGCGGTTCAGCCAGATGGGCGTGCCATCCACCGGCTCACCCCGGCAAGCCTTGAGGAATCTCTTTTCCATGCCGCGACCTGCTGCAAACCCGCCGCACCATATCAAACGCCGCCGCCGGCGCAATCCGCGGCGGGCGGCCCGGCCCCTGCCACCTCGTGTTACGTTGCGCCCACCTTGCGGCAAACGCTATCGAACCGCCCGCACCTCGAGCCGGAAACCCTCGCGTTCCTGAAGGCGCCCGATAATTTCAAACAGATTGCCGGCCCGCGGATTGCCCTGCGGGCCGAGCATGCGCATCAGGCTCTTGGGCGACTTCTCCGTAAGCCCTCCGAGTTCCCGAAAGCCGATACCGGCGTTGATGAAATCTCGTAGCACCGACTTTCCCGTGGCCACATCACCGGCAAGCAGGCATTCGACGCCCTGCTCGAGAAGTGCTTCGCGAAAGGCGGGGTCACGCTCGAAACGCGCCTTGATCGTTTCCTTGAAATCACGCGTCAGTGCCATTGCGGTCGTTGCTCCTTTTGCCTGCGCTGTTTGTACTCCCGCCAGAACCCGCGGGCCGCCTTGATGTCCTCCTGTTGACGCCGTTTCGTTCCGCCGCCAAGCAGAACGATCAGAAGGTCGCCGATTCTGCCGAAATAGATCCGATAACCAGGGCCGAAGTTGATTCGATACTCGAATACTCCACCGCCGACTCCCTTTGCGTTCGAAAGGTTTCCGTGCTGCATGCGAATTAGCGCCGTCGCCACCTTGGCCGCCGCAATGGAATCGAGTCGATTGAACCAGTGGGCATAAGGACTCCGGCCAGTTACGTCGAGATACTCCCGAACATCAATCGTCGGCATAAGGTACCTTATATGTTACCTATTGACAACATTTCCGACCGCAATCGCTGCCCAAACGACGGGTGCCGAAGACCTGTCGACGGTTTTGACAGGTTCACGCGACAAGCGCATGCCACGCGAGGCCGCGACGTGGTGAAGCTCTTCATCTTGCTTCTTCTTCCGGCCGAACCTGTTCCTCGCGCATGCGGGGCTCGAGGCCCGTGAGGCGTTCGATCTTCCGGAAGCCAACTTCACCCAGACCCTTGACGGCGCGCCGCATGACACGAGACAAGGGAACCTCCGCCAGCAGGGCGGTGCGTTCGCACAGCAGCGTCTCGCCGGCGTCGGCCAGATCCTGCAGGCGGCTGGCGAGATTCACGGGGTGGCCGATCACCGTGTACTCCAGGCGCTCACCGCCGCCCCAGTCGCCCAGGGAGCAATAGCCGCTTGCGACGCCGGTCTTGACGGTTGCCGAACCCGGCAAGCCAAGGCTCTGCCAGTCGCCCGTCAGCCTTTCCAGTTCGACATCCAGTTCTTTGCAGCAACCGAGAGCGTGTGCCACCAGTTGGCGGCGTGAATCGTTCCCCTCCTCACCGAATACCAGCAGGGCCCCGTCGCCGAGCACCTTGCTGAGCGCGCCGCCCCATTTGCGCGTCACTCCGGCGATGCACTGGAGATAGCCGTCGAGCATCGTCGCCACCTCCTCCATCTGCAGGCGTTCGACCAACGTGGTGAACCCCGCCAGGTCGGCGAACACGATCACCAGCCAGCGCCGTTCCAGCCGCGGCCGTTCGTCGGCGTCGACCCGCCGGGCGAGCGTATGGGGCAGGTATTTCTGCAGGCGCGTGTTCCGAGCAGCGGCCCGGGTACGTTCGCCGTGGGTGGCCAGCACGCGGCCGAACGCGACATGCGCGACCAGCATGCAGTAAACCAGCAGCAACAGCGCGGCGAACACGGAGGAGGGCTCCGGCATTGCCGGCGGGGCCCCGACCAGCATGCCGGCCGCCAGTGCCGGTGCACACCAGGCAATGGTCCATGCAGCCTGGTTCAATCCTCCCTGCAGGGCGTTGCTCATCACGAGAATGATGCAGATGGCTTGCAGCAGGGGCTGCGGCAAACCCGAAGCGGCAAAAAGGAAACAGGTGAGCACCACTTCCGCGAGGTGCAGCCGCAGATTCAGCGTCGCGTCTCCTCTGCGTGAAATGAAATCCGCCGCCGGCGGCCATAGCGCACACCAGCATGTCACGGCTACGGCCTGGGCGACCCCGGGTTCCTCGAATAGCAGAAAGCCGATCGCAATGACCGGAAAGAACCCGTAACGGAATGGCCGCGCATTGGCTGCCAGACCTTTTCTGCCGGCGCTCATGGCGATTGCGCGCACCCGACGAACCAAGCCTGCCCGGCATTGAATCAGCCCGGACCTGAATTGCTCCAGGCGTCTATGCCGTTGTGTTGTGTCAGCCGATGCCCCTGCCGTACGCAGGCCGGGGCAGTGCCCGGCCACCTAATGGTAGGAATCCGACGCCGTCAGCGGACATCCCGGCCAAGAGCGGGATCGAGGTCTTCCTCGTAATCGACGCCGGCAAGACCGAAACCGAAGATCTTCAGGAAGTCCTCCCTGAATCCAGGCAGGTCCCCTAGTTCCGCGATATTTTCCGTCGCAACCACGCCCCAGCGCCGCTTCACCTCCCCCTGAATCGGCTCCGAAAGTTCCACGTCATCCACGCGGATACGGCCCGCCTCGTCCAGGCGCTGGGTAGCCCCAGTCGCGAGTTGCGTCGCGTACAGCCGGTAGATGTGCCGGATGCAATCCTCGTGTAACCCGCGTTCTTTCATGATCCTGAACAGCAGCGCCATGTAGAGCGATACCACCGGAATCGCCGAACTGGCCTGTGTCACCACCGCCTTGAGGGACGCCACGCGCGCGCTTCCGCCCAGATGCGCCAGCCGCCGGGTAATGGCCGCGGCGGCGCGGTCGACGTCTTCCTTCGCCTTGCCGAGGGTGCCTTCCCAGTAGATGGGCCAGGTCAGGTCGCTGCCCAGGTAGGTGAACGCCAGTGTCCGGAATCCGGGCGCCAGAAGGTCTGCCTCGGCCAGCGCGTCGATCCACATCTCCCAGTCCTCGCCGCCCATGACGGCGACGGTATTCGCGATGTCATCCTCCGTACCCGGCTCAAGCGCCACTTCGATGACTTCGCCCTTGTCCACGTTCAGCGATTTCATCCTCAGCGTCTCGCCGAGCGGCTTGAGCGCGGATCGATGCAGGAATCCCGTGCGCGGATGCCGCCGCACCGGCGAGGCCAGGCTGTAGACGAGGAGATCGAGCTTGCCCATGTCGTTACGGATGGCCTCCACCGCATCGGCTTTCAACTCGTCCGAGAATGCATCGCCGTCCAGCGTCCTGGCGTAACCGTCAACGGCCTCTTCGAAAGCCAGGTTGTTGTACCATCCGGCAGTGGCAGTCCGTTTCGAGCTCGGCGGTTTTTCCAGCGAAACGCCCAGCGTATCCGCCCCGCAACCGGCAGCCGCCACGATGCGGGAAGCCAGCCCGTACCCTCCCGAACACCCGACCACCAGCGCGTTCTTCACACCCGCATCGATGGGCCCCGCGGACCTGATGTATTCGATCTGCCCGTTGACATGCGCGGCGCAGCCTCGTGGGTGGGCTGTGGTACAGATGAATCCACGAATCCGGGGCTTGATGACCATGGAAGATCCGGCGCGTCTGGAGGCGGTCATGATACCTTGGGCCAATCGCACCCGCATGACGCCGGACACCCGAACGGCACGCTGTCGCGCATCCCTGAGTCCACAATTGCCAGGACGTTGGCCGGCGGGCTTCACACCGTGGCGGGTGTAGCTGGCGTATCGACGCGCCCTCAGTTCTGTTTGCAGTTCTGTTTGCAGTTCTGTTTGCAGTTCTGTTTGCGGGTATAGACGGCGATGCGAAACGGGTACTCATGAGCCTCATCCGCATCGTGACTCTCGGCCGAAACCTCCTCCCAAAAGCTCCAGTCGACTTCCGGAAACCAGGTGTCCCCCTCCACCTCTGCATCGATCCACGTCACGAAAAGCCGGTGCGCCACCGGCAACGCCAACTCGTAAACCCTGGCGCCGCCGATCACGAACGCGGTATCGCCCGCCGCCGACAAAATTCTTTGTCCTGCAATGCCGAGTGCTGAATCGAAGTCTCCGACGACATCGATGCCTTCCCTCGCGTAATCCTCCCTGGTGGTCAGTACGATATTGGCACGGCCCGGCAGCGGCCGGTTCATCGACTCGAACGTCCGCCGCCCCATGATGACCGGTTGGCCCATGGTGGTATTCATGAAATGCCGCATGTCGTCGGGCAGGCGCCAGGGCAGCCCGTTGTTTTTTCCGATGACGCGGTTGTTGGTCATGGCCCAGATGAGGGCAATCTGCATCGGCCCCTACCTGCCGAATCCGAATTCGCGGTGGATTATAGGCAAACCGCTGCGTGCGGAGTTACCTGCTTAACGACATGGCCTCCTTGCAGCATGAAAAGCGAAATTCCGGGTTAAACTCCCCACCCGAAGGTACTACTCCAGGTCTGCCTGCAATGGAACCCGGAATCGGCATCGGCCCCAAGGCCCGGATTCGTGAGCGGTTGCAGTCCCGGTCGCAATCCCAGGAGGGAAACATGCGCGTGCTGGCGGATGTCACGAGGGAACAGGCGGCGAAGCGGCCCGACCAGGTCGCTCTCACCTACGTCAACGACGGCAGAAGCTGGACCTTTGCCCAGCTCGACACGGAAGCGAACCGTGTTGCCCAGGCGCTGCTTCTTGCGGGCGTCGAGCCCGGAGACCGCATCGCCTACCTGGACCGGAATTCGCCCGAGTATTTTACGTTTCTGTTCGGCGGCGCAAAGGTCAACGCGGTCTCAGTCGCAGTCAATTGGCGGCTGGCCGTGCCCGAGATGGAATACATCCTGAACGACAGCGCCTCGAAGGTGCTGCTGGCGGGCGAGGAGTTTCTCGATGGCATCGGCCGCATGGACCTGCCCGGCATCTCGACCGTTATCGTACTGGGAGATCCCGGAGATACGGGCTATCCCACCTGGGATCAGTGGCTGGCCGGACAGCCGGACATCGACCCCGAGGTGCCGGTGAGCGACGAGGACACCTGCTACCAGCTTTACACGTCCGGCACCACCGGGCTGCCCAAGGGCGTGGAACTGACCCAGGCCAATTTCCTGGCCTGCCTCAAGGACAGCCTCACGCCGCTGGAAATGGACGAAAACACGGTGAACCTGGTCTGCATGCCGCTGTTTCACATCTCCGGCAGCGGCTGGGGCGTGGTCGGCATATTCCATGGCGCCAGGAGCCTGATGCTCCGCGATGTGGACCTGCCCCGGATCGTGCGCCTCATCGGCGAGGAGCGCATCACGCACTCGCTCTTCGTGCCCGCGGTGCTGCAGTTTCTGCTGGCTGTTCCCGGTGTGGGCGAGGCGGACTATTCGTCGCTGCATTCCATCACCTACGGCGCCTCGCCGATCTCGGAGAGCGTTCTGGTGCAGTCCATGGAAACCTTTGGCTGCAAGTTCTACCAGGCCTACGGGCTGACCGAGACCACCGGCGTTGTCTCCCTGTTGCACGACGAAGATCACGACCCCGGTGGGCCGCGAGCCCATCTCCTGCGTTCCTGCGGCAAGCCCATCGACACCCACGACGTCCGCATTGTGGATACGGACAGCTTCGAGGAAATGCCGGAAGGTGAAGTCGGCGAGATCTGGGTAAAGGGGCCCCAGGTCATGAAGGGTTACTGGAACAATCCGGATGCCAACCGGGACGCCTTCGTGGACGGCTGGTTCCGGACCGGCGACGCGGGCTACCTGCGCGAGGGCTTTCTCTACATTCACGACCGGGTCAAGGACATGATCATCTCCGGCGGAGAGAACATCTATCCCGCCGAGATCGAGAACGTGCTGATGCAGCATGCCGGCATCGCCGATGCCGCGGTGATCGGCGTGCCGGACGACCGCTGGGGCGAGACCGTCAAGGCCCTCATCATGCGGGCGGACGAGAGCCTTGCCGAAGAGGACGTCATGAGCTACTGCCGTGAGCGCCTGGCCGGCTACAAGTGCCCGAGTTCCGTCGACTGGGTGGAAGACCTGCCGCGCACCCCGTCCGGCAAGATCCTCAAGGTGGAATTGCGCAAGCCCTACTGGGAGGGGCGCGACCGGCAGGTTTCCTGACTGCGTCGAGATTCGGGCACCAGCGCCGGTACCGTCAGCGGGGGTTCAGCGACCGGTAGGCTGCCTGCAGCAGCTTGAAACCGCGCAGGTCGCCCAGGAGGTTTCCTTCCATGCGGTTCATCACGTAGGAGACGCAGAGCCGCGCGTCCTGGTCCACTACCGCGGTTGAACCGCCCCAGCCGCCCCAGTAGGCAATGTGCTCGTTCGGCCCCATGGGCAGGAGTTCGGTGGTCAGGCCGTAGCCCATGCCGAAACGGAGCGGTACGCCCAGCACCAGGTCCGGGCCGAAGCTCTGTTCCTCGAAGATGACCCGGCAGCCCGCTTCGGACATGAGGCGCTTGCCGCCAGCCACGCCCAGGTTGGCGGCAAGGGTCTGCACGGCGGCCACGGAGCGGGCGTTGCCGTGCCCGTTGGCCGCGGGAATCTCCGCCTGCCGCCAGGCGGCGGTGGCGGACGCGCTGGCGTGGACCGACGGGTTGGCGAAGGTGCGTGCGGCGATGGAATCTTTCTCCGCCTCCGCTGCCGGGGTTTCGGCGGGCGGCACCAGTTCCCCGATCCGGTGATGATGTTCTGGCCCGGTGCCGATATGGAAATCGGCGCCGAGCGGCTCGGCGAGTTCCCGGCGAAAGAAGGCGCCGAGCGTCGTGCCGGTAACGCGGCGCACCACCTCGCCGATCAGGTGTCCCTGGGTGAGTGCGTGGTAGCCGCTGGCCGTTCCCGGCTCCCACCAGGGCTTTTGCCGGGCCAGGGCGGTGACCACCTTTTCCCAGTCGTAGAGGTCGTCCCCCACGATCGGCTCGTCCATGCCCGAGAGCCCCGCGGAGTGGCTCAGGAAATGGCGCAACTCCACTTTTTCCTTGCCGTTGGCGGCAAATTCCGGCCAGTACTTTTTCACCGGCGCGTGCAGGTCGAGTTCGCCCCTGTCCGCGAGCAGGAGCATTGTCAGGGCGGCCATGGTCTTGGTGGTGGAATACACGTTGACGATGGTGTCTTCCCGCCAGGGCAACGTCTTCGCACGGTCGCGCCAGCCGCCCCAGAGATCGACGACGGTTTCGCCCTCGAGCGTCACGGCAACGCAGGCGCCCACATCGTCCCGCTCGGTGAAGTTGTCCTCGAAGGTCTGCCTGACGCGCTCGAACCCGGGCGCGAAACTGCCGTGAATGTCCAGTGTGCTTCTCCTTGTCGTTCAGCCGGGTGTCGTCCCTGCCGGCAAGGACGCGCCGGCCCGGCGAAGGGGCGCACATTACAGACAACGCCCGGTGCTTGCCACAGCCGATGCCTTGTCCGCTTCGCCGCGCGCGATCACAATGACGCAGGAACCGAAGGAGGACTCCGCACCATGCTCGCAACCACCGCCCTGTACGCCGCCATCCTGGTCGCCATCAACATCTACCTGCAGTTCATGGTCGGCGCCATGCGCGGCAAGACGGGCATCTCGCTCCTGCACGGAGACAACATGGAACTCGCCACCACCATACGCCGGCACGCCAACTTTCTCGAAAACGTGCCCCTGGCGCTGATTCTCATGGGCATCGTCGAGATCAACGGCGGACGTTCGGTGCTGCTGCACGTGCTGGGTGCCCTGCTGGTCGTGGCGCGCATCGCGCATCCCCTCGGGTTGGACCCCGACAGGCCGACCCACCCGTTGCGCGCCATCGGCGCCGGCGTCACCCTGCTGGTGACGATCGTTCTGGGCGGTGTCGCCCTCTGGCAGGCCATCGGCGCCATCCAGGCGTAACAGCCCGCGGTTTTCGGCCCGGCGCATCAGGGCGGATGGGCCAGGGCCCGCACGATCCGGCGCCGCTGGTCCGCCGGGCTGACGCGCGATACCTCCACCCCGTCGCAGCCGTTGTAGACGGCATAGTCTCGAATGGCCGCCGAAAACGCCGGATCGAATGCCTCTCCGACCGGTTTCTCGAGGTGCAGATGCCTGATCTCGAAGACACCGGAGGTGCGGTGCGCCTTGCAATCCATCCGCCCGACAAACGTATCGCCCAACAGTATCGGCAGGCAGAAGTAGCCCCAGCGCCGCTTCGCCTCGGTGACGTAGCACTCGAGCTGGAAGTCGAACTCGAACAGCCCGTGCGCGCGGTCGCGCTGAATGATGCTGTTGTCGAAGGGCGAAAGGATTCGCACCACGGGGGGAGGCTTGCGCGGACGCTCGGCGAGCGCTTCCGGCCGCCCGTAGAACACGCGGCCATCGGACGCCATGGCGGTGGTCAGGGTCCCGTCCCCGACTGCCCGGCGGAGCAGATCCTTCACCGCCGCGCGCGTGGGCGCATTCCGATTCCCCAGGCAGATGCCGTAAGTGAACGCGCGCGGCGCGGCGAGCCCGTGCGCGCGCAGGGTGGCATCCACCAGGTGGGCCGCATGTCCTTCGACGGACGGTTCCGATGTGACCGCGTCGCGCGGCAGCACCCGCTCGGTCAGGTCGTAGACCTTCTCGAAGCCGTCGCGGCGCACGCACATCAGGTCGCCCTGCATGAAGAGCTGCTCCAGGGCTCCCTTGGCCGGTTTCCAGTCCCACCAGCCGGGCGAGCCGCGGGGGCTGTCGACGAAGTCCCTGGCGCGCAGCGGCCCTTCGTGCCGGATCCGGTCGAGTACCGAGCGCATCAGCTTCGGCTCCTGGGACCGCATCCAGCGCTCCTCGCCGTTCTTGAATGCGCGCATGGCCGGCAACGAGAACCGGTAGTGGCGCATGGGCAGGTAGGCGGCGGCATGGCTCCAGTACTCGAAGGCCTCGCCACGACGGATGAGCCGGTTGATCAGGTCGTCCCGGTAGCCGCTCACCCGCGACCAGAACGTGTGGTGATGGGCGCGCGCCACCACCGAGATGGTGTCGATCTGGACGTAGCCGAGACGGTCGAGCGTCTTGCGCACCCCATCGAGACCGCGGCCGAGCCGGCGCCTGCCGATCAGCCCCTGGTGGGCGAGGGCGATGCGCCGCAGCGCCGTCGACGGAGTCAGCTTCCGACGATCGGGACGCATGGCGCTCCGGGTTTCACCGTGGGGCCCCGTGCCGCATTGCCGCGCGGTCGCGCCGGTCGGGGAAACCAGTCAACCTGTCGACGCGCTAGTTGGCCCCGGTGGGTACTTCGTTGAACGGTATGCCCTTGTCGAGCCGCGGCTCCTGGGGCATGCCCAGCACCCGCTCGGCGATGATGTTGGCCATGATCTCGTCGGTGCCGCCGGCGATGCGCATGCCCGGGACGGCCATGAAGCTCAGCGGGAACGAACCGGACGGGTCCGTATAGTCTCCCTCCCAGAGCGCGCCCGGCATTTCCATGAGGTCCATGGCGAACGACGCCATGTCCTGGGCCATGGGGGCGGCCACCAGCTTGCCGATGGAGTTCTCCGGGCCCGGCGTCTCCCCCCGGGACAGGGCGGAGAGCGCGCGGTAGCCGGTGAACTTGAGGCCGGAACGCTTGCAGTACCAGTCCGCGATCTTCGCGCGGACGGCGGAATCCTCGATGGCCGGCCTGTCGTCGATGGTCAACGTCTGGGCCAGCTTGACGAGCGAATGGAAACCGTCGCCCCTGCCCCCGCCCCCGCCGGTGCCGATCGCCAGCCGCTCGTTCATCAGCGTCGTGATGGAGACCTGCCAGCCCTGGCCCACGGCGCCGAGCCGCTGGGAGTCGGGAATGCGCACGTCGGTGAAATAGACTTCGTTGAAGTTGGAGTCGCCGGAGAGCTGCTTGATCGGCTTGGTCTCGATGCCCGGCGACTTCATGTCCAGGAAGAAGTACGAAAGCCCCTTGTGCTTGGGTGCGTTGGGGTCGGTGCGCACCACCATGATGCCGTAGTCGGAATAGTGCGCGCCGGAGGTCCAGATCTTCTGGCCGTTGATCACCCAGTCGTCGCCGTCCCGTTCCGCCTTGGTGCGCAACGCCGCCAGGTCCGACCCGGCCGCCGGTTCGCTGAAGAGCTGGCACCAGATTTCCTCGCCGCTCGCCAGTTTCGGCAGGTAACGGCGCTTCTGGTCTTCCGTGGCCCAGGCCATGAGCGTGGGCGCCGCCATCCCCTGGCCGATGCTGAACACGGCGCCGGGCAAGGGCCCGAATTTCGCCTCTTCCTGGTTGTAGATGACCCCCTCGATGGCCGATGCGCCCCGGCCGCCGTAATCCTTCGGCCAGCGGATGCAGGCCCAGCCGGCATCGTACTTGCGCTTCTGCCAGAGTTTCGACTGGTCCATCACGTTCAGGCCGGCAAACTCTTCTTCCGTCGGCACGTTCTCCACAAGCCAGGCCCGGGCCTCTTCGCGGAATGCGGCTTCCTGGGCGGTGTCGTTGAAATCCATGTCTTCCTCCTGCCTGCCGTCAGGCCACGTTGCTCTGTTCGATTGCGGTGACCAGCTTGTCCTGCCACTGGCCTTCGCTGCCGACGTTGACCGACAGCAGCTTGGCCCGCCGGTAGTGGAACTGGCAATCGAACTCCCAGGTGTATCCCATGCCGCCATGGGTCTGGATGTTTTCCTTGGAGGCGTAGTAATACGCCTGGGTGGCCGACACCCGGGCGGTGGCCGCGGCCAGCGGCAGGTCGGGCGCATCGGTATCGAGTGCCCAGGCGCCGTAGTAGCAGTTGGAGCGCGCCAAAGTGTTCTTGACGTACGCCTCGGCCAGCTTGTGCTTGATGGCCTGGTAGGAAGCGATCGGGCGGCCGAAGGCGAAACGGCCCATGGCGTATTCCTTGCCCATCTCGAGCGCCGCATCGGCGCCGCCCACCTGCTCCCAGGCGAACAGCACGGCCGCCCGGTCGAGCAGTTTCTGCGTCGCTGCCCAGCCGGCGCCGGGGGCGCCCAGCGGCTCGGATGCCGCATCGCTGAAGTCGAGGCGCGCGTGGCTTCGGGAGAAATCCAGGGTACGCTGGGGCGATCGGGTCACGCCCGGCTGATCGAGTTCCACCAGGTTGAGGCCGGCCCCGTCGCCGCTGTCGCTGGCCGAGGCCACCACCGCGATATGGGCGATGTCGCCGTCGGCGACGGCCTCCTTGCTGCCGTTGAGTACGCCGTTCGAAGCGATTGTCTTCAGGCCCGCGGCCGTCGTGCGCCCGGGGCCTTCGGCAAGTGCGAAGGTACCGACAACCTCGCCGCCTGCCAGTTTGGGCAGCCACTTTTCTTTCTGTTCCGCACTGCCCGCCATGAGCAGCGCCTCGGTGGCCAGGTACACCGACGACGAGAACGGCAGCGGCGCCACGGCGCGCCCGAGCTCTTCGGCGATCACCACCAGTTCCACGTAGGAGAGCCCGAGGCCGTCGAATTCTTCGGGAATCACGGTGGCCGTCCAGCCCATCTCAGCGACCTTGCCCCAGAGTTCCGCATCGAAAGCGCCGCCGTTTTCGAGTGCTTCGCGCACCTTGGTCATCGGGCAATGATCAGCCAGAAATCCGCGCGCCTGGTCGCGCAGCAGCTTCTGTTCGTCAGAGAACTCGAAATTCATGGTCCCCCTCGTCGGTTCCATGGAAAAAACGAGCCCGCAATTCTCCACACTTTGTGGTCAAAACGCGAGCCTGAACCCGCAACCCCCGAAGTCCATCCCAGCTTGCCGCGTTCGTCCGGCCGAAGTGACGACTCCCGGCCCGAAACGTTGACGCCCGGAGTCAGCGCCCCTCCCGATCCGGCAATGTTTATCCACGAACAAGAGGTCTAGAATTGGGCATGGCGTCATCCCCCGCCAACTATGCCGATCTCGGCTACCTGCGAGCCGCTGCCGTCGCGCCTGAGATTCACCTGGCGGACCCGCTCGCCAACGCCGCTGAAATCGTCGGCCACCTCGAACGGCTCGAGTCGAGCGGTGCGGCGCTGGCCGTGTTTCCCGAACTCTGCCTGACCGGCTACAGCTCCGAAGACCTGCTGCTCTCGGCGAAGCTGCTTGCCGATGCCCGTGCGGCGCTCGGAAAATTAGCTGAAGCGGGCGGAGGCGTTGTCGCAGTGGTCGGCACGCCCTGGCCGAGCCCGGACGGACGGCTGTTCAATGCGGCCGCGGTCATTGCCGGCGGCCGAATCGCCGGCATCGTCCCCAAGACGGCGTTGCCCAACCACGGCGAGTTCTACGAGCGCCGGTGGTTCGCTTCCGGCGCTGGCGTGGACATCGAGGAGGACACGGAATTCGGACGGGTCCGGGTCTGCCCGAACCAGCTATTCGAGATCGGGCGCTGCCGTTTCGCCGTCGAGCTTTGCGAAGACCTGTGGGCGCCCGTGCCGCCCGGCTCCGCCCACTGCCTGGCCGGCGCGGAACTTGTCCTCAACCTCTCCGCCAGCAACGAACTGGTAGCCAAGGCCGACTACCGCCGCGACCTGGTGCGCATGGCGAGCGCCCAGTGGCTTTGCGGATACCTGTACGCCGGCGCGGGGCTCACCGAGTCGAGCAAGGACCTGGTTTTCGGCGGACACCTTTTGGCCGCGGAGAACGGCCGCCTGCTGCGGGAGAGCGAGCGCTTTCAACTGGGCGCTGCCGTAATCACCGCCGACTTCGACCTTGACCGCTTGCGTCGCGACCGAATGCGCAACGGCACCTTCGCCAATTCAGCCCGTCCCGATGGCTATCACCGGGTCAGCGTCGCAGACGACATTCCGCGCATGAAGACGCTCGACCGGGTTTGCGATGCGCATCCTTTTGTCCCCAAGGACGAAAACGAATTCGACGCCCGGGCCCGGGAAATCCTCAGCATTCAGGCCGCTGGCCTGAGCCGCAGGCTGCTTGCCGCCCCCGCCGACAAACTGGTGATCGGGTTGTCCGGCGGCCTCGACTCCACGCTCGCCCTTCTGGTCTGCCTGGATACGCTGAACCAGCTCGAACTGCCGCCGGAAGACCTGCACGCGCTCTCGATGCCCGGCCCCGGAACCAGCCCGCATACGAAATCTTCCGTGGAGCAGCTTGCGGCGGCAACGGATATTCATCTCCGCGAGATCTCCATAAGCGCCGCCGTGGCCCAGCACCTCAAGGACCTGCAGCACAGCGGCGAGGACGACGTCGTCTTCGAAAACGCCCAGGCCCGGGAGCGCACCCAGTTGCTGTTCGACTACGCCAACCGGGTCGGTGGCATCGTCGTCGGCACCGGCGACCTCTCCGAACTGGCGCTGGGCTGGTGCACCTTCAACGCCGACCACATCGCCGGCTACAACGTCAACGCCGGTGTACCCAAAACACTGGTCTCGTACCTGGTGCGGTGGTATGCCCGCCACCGCGCGGGCGCCGAACTCGCCGGCGTTCTCGGCCGGGTGCTCGATACGCCCATAACACCCGAGCTGATTCCGCCGCGCGACGGCCGGATCAGCCAGGAAACGGAAGCCATCATCGGGCCCTACGAACTGCACGACTTCTTTCTCTATCACTATGTCCGCGACGGGTTCGAGCCGAGGAAGATCTACGAACTGGCCCGGCTCGCGTTCGACGGCCGCTACGAACCCGCAACCATCCGGCAGTGGCTGAAGCTGTTTTTCGAGCGCTTCTTCAGCCAGCAGTACAAGCGCACGACGCTGCCGCCGGGCCCGAAGGTCGGCAGCGTGAGCCTGTCTCCGCGCGGTGACTGGCGGATGCCCGACGAGGCCTCCGCCGCCTCGATCATTGCGGAGATCGACGGGTATTGATCGGCACAGATTCGCAAACGTCGCCAGCCGCAGCTTTTCATGACCGGGTGCGGCCGGCATCTCGCGTACACTCGCGGCAGGCCCCGGACAACAGGGCTTGCGGCAGGAGACAGGAAAAATGCGGAAAAAGGCGTTGATCGCCGCGACCTTGAGCCTTCTGGTCGCCTGGGCGCCGGCCGCCGTCGCCGTTGACGCCCCGCCCTGCGGGGAGACGGGCGTCTGGATACAGATTCTCGGCGCCGGCGGCCCGGAACTCGACGATACGCGGGCCCCTTCCAGCTATGTGGTGTGGCTGGACAACCGCGCCCGCCTGCTGGTGGGCACCGCGCCAGGGGCGTCCGTGCGCTTCGACCAGATCGGCGCGCGCTTCGTAGACCTCGATGCCATCGTGCTGACGCACCTGCACGCCGACCACAGCGCCGACTTCCCGTCTTTCATCAATGGCGGCCGCTTCCTGGCGCGGACCCGGCCCCTGACCGTACTGGGCCCGGAAGGCGACGAAAATTTTCCCGATACGAAAACCTTCGTTCGCCGGATGATCGGCCCCGACGGCGCCTTTCCGCACCTGGCCGACTCCCTCATCCGAAAACCCGACGGGGGATACCGGCTGCTGGTGCGCAACGTCCCCGCGAAGGGGCGGCAACGCTGGGCCGGATTCGCCTCCGATCACTTCCGGCTCGCGGCGATTCCGGTGCACCACGGCGGCGTCCCCACGCTGGCCTGGCGCGTCGAGGCGGCGGACAAGTCCATCGTCTTTGCCGGGGACTTCTCCAATCAGAAAGACCTGGTCGCCGGATTCGCGAAGGATGTGGACGCCCTGGTGGTCTCTCACGCCCTGCCGGAAACCGCCCGGCCGGCCGCCCGGGAAGAATTCGCGATACCCAGCAAGCTCGGCCGCGTCGCCGCCCGGGCGGATGCCCGCATGCTGATCCTGGGCCATCGCACCAACGCGACCCGCGGACGCGAGTCCCAGAGCATCGAGGCCATCGAGAGGGAATACCTCGGGCCCGTCATCTTCGCTGACGGCCTGGAGTGCTGGGGTCTATAATGCGCTCCTCCCGGCGGCCGCCACCGGCGCCGGGGCTACCGAATCCCGACAGAGGCAGGTTTCCATGGGCAAAGGGGACAGGCGCACCAGGCGCGGCAAGATCACCCGCGGCACGTTCGGTGCCCGGCGGAAGAAGAAGCCCCGGAAAACGACTCCCAATCCACGTTCCTGAACCGGTTTCGAACCCGGGCTCCGCTTTGTTGCAGGCCCGGGGCATCGCTGTTGCAGCGAATCAGACTTTCATGGAACAAATCGCAAACCTTTGATTTTAAAGATATTTCTATTTAACATAATATCGTCAATCTCACCAGCGAGTTCGCATGCGGCGCTTCCCTTTCGGCGCACGGCCACATTGTCCAGCGAAACTCATTGCTTTCG
>JAPPHD010000174.1 GCA_028821125.1 Gammaproteobacteria bacterium | reverse complement strand
TTCACTTGCTACCTGTTCACTTGCTACCTGTTCACTTGCTACCTGTTCACTTGCTTTGGTTATCCGCTGGTTGTGGCCTGCCTGACGACTTCGCCTTAGAGTATCAAAATATTTGATATCATAAAAATAATTTGTTATACCAAAAATGAGTTCAACGGACTGGAGAGTCAGATGCAGCACTTGTTGAGACAGCAATTGTGCGCTGGAGTTCTGATCTCCGCGGGATTCGGCACCATCTCGGCCGCGCTGGCCGACACGGCTGCACCGGCCGCCGCTCTCGTGGAAGAAATTGTCGTAACCGCGCGTCTGCGCAGCGAAAGCCTGGCGGAAGTCCCCGTCACGGTGAACGCGTTCTCTCGGCAGGACATCGAAGATGCGGGCATCAGGCGTCCCAACGACTATCTGTCACTCGTGCCCAACGTGACGCTGGTGGAGGCGCAGAACGCGGGTACCACCTTTCTCACCATCAGGGGTATCACGCAGGTACGCAACAACGAACCGCCCGTGGCGGTCGCGGTTGACGGCATGCTTCAGACGAGCCCGAACCAGTTCAATCAGGCGCTGCTCGACATGGCGCAGATCGAAGTGCTGAAGGGGCCACAAGGCGCCCTTTACGGTCGAAACGCCATCGGGGGAGCCATCAACATCACGACCCGGGGGCCCAGCGACGAGTTTTCCGGGCGCGTGCAGGTCGGCGCGGGCAACGGCGAGCGGTTCGAGGGCCGGGCATCCCTGGCCGGGCCGCTGGCGGCCGGAAAAGCCTGGTATCGCATTGCCGCAAGCTGGTCCGACCGCGACGGATACCTGGAGAACGTCAATCTGGGTGGGCATGTCGACCCCCTGGAGGACAAGAGCATACAGCTACGGCTCGACTGGCTGTTGAGCGATGCCTGGACGGCCGACCTGAGGTTCTACGCGTCCAACACCGAGGGCGGTTCGCTCAACTACAACTGGCAAGCTTACGACTACGAACTCGATGCCTTCACCTTCGCGCCGGGAGACGCCAACAACACGGACCTGATCTACGAGCAGAACAACCGGGGCGAGAACGACCGCGACATCCTGGAGGCGGCCATCAAGCTGGAACGCGAGGCATCCTGGGGAACGCTGACTTCCATCACGTCGTTCAACAGGCTCGAGGAATGGTACGGTTCCGACCAGGCTCCCTACAGCGAGAGCCTCACTCAATACCCGTTCGGCCCTGGTATTCCGTTCGACGGTATCGCGCAGCAGTACTGGGATGTCGATGCCTTCAGCCAGGAGCTCCGACTCACTTCCCGGAGCGACCAGCCCCTGCGCTGGCTGCTGGGCGCCTACTACGTGGGTAGCGACCGGTTCATTTCATCGCCTGTCGTGGACGATACGGGCACCGGCATCGTCCGCGTCGAGCGCCGACCCACCGGCGCCAGGGAACCGGCAACGTTCTCGTTCCTGGCCGACGACAACGACAACACCGCGTTCGCGGTGTTCGGGCAACTTAACTACGACGTTACCGACAGCTTCGAGGCTTCCGTCGCCCTTCGCTACGACGAGGACGAGCGCATTCAGACGACATCGCCGTTCCACACCGGGGGCCCGCCGAACGAGCGGCGCGGGGAAACCTTCGACAAACTGCAGCCCAAGGTCTCGTTGCGCTACAGCTTCTCCGAGAGCGCGAACCTCTTCGCTTCGTACAGCGAAGGGTTCCGCAGCGGCCAGTTCAACCAGTCCGGCACCGCAGCCGCAGCCATTGCGGCCGGCGTCAACGGTGTGTTCGATGTCGTGGGCCAGGAAGAGACGCGCGCCTTCGAGGTGGGCTTCAAGGGGCGGATGATGGACGGCCTCGCCAGTCTCAATGTTTCCCTCTTTACCACCGACGTCGACGGGCAGCAGTATTTCCTGTTTTTCGCACCGACCAGTTCCCAGGTGCTCGCCGGCATCGACCGGGTCGACCTGGTGGGCGGCGAGATCGAACTTTCCGCTGCCGTGGCCGAAGGGCTCGAGATATACGCCGCCTACGGGTTCACCGACAGCGAAATCGAGGAATACAACGTTCAGCCCGCGTTCGTGGGGAACAAGGCCCCCTACGTACCGCGGGATACGGTGAACCTGGGCTTTCAATACCGGGCGCCCGTGGCGGGAGACGTCAAGCTGCTGTTGCGTGGCGATTACCAGAGGCGCGGCAAGCAATATTGGGATCCCGACAACTCATCGGCACGAAACGCGGTGAGTCTTGTGGGCGTTCGCGCCGGGCTGGAAGGCGAACGCTGGTCGCTCATCGCCTGGTCGAAAAACCTCCTGGATGAAACCTATCTCGCCGAGTACGTGCTCGGCGGCTTCGTGCACCTTGCCGAACCACGTTCCTACGGCTTTGAATTCACGTACAATTTCTGAAATTTCAAGGCGACCGGACAGCGCAATGTTGCATCGTGAAAGGGCCGGGGGAGGGCGTACCCGCTTCGCCACCGGCCAGACCATCCGGGCGAGGCGGCAGGAACTGGGCCTTACCCTGCAGGCTCTTGCGGACAAGTCCGGGCTCTCCCCGGCCTTCATTTCGCAGGTCGAGCGCAACCAGGCCAGTGCGTCCATGGTTTCGCTCATGAATCTCGCCCAGGCGCTGGACGTTAGCGTAACGGCATTCATGGAACTGCCCCTGGGCGAAGCCCCGGTCCGGAGGAGTGCCGATCCGCAATACATCGAAATCGAATCGCCCGTGCAATACATTCAGCTCAGTGCGGGCATGAAGTTTCAGCAGATGGATGCCGTGCTGATGGTCATTCCGCCGGGCCATGTCTTTCCCGTAGACCAGCGCGAGGGTGAAGACTTCCTCTATGTGCTCAAGGGTGAGCTTTACACCGAGTTGGGGTCGCTGAAGGAAACCTTGCGGGAAGGCGACAGCACCCACTTCAATTCACGCACCCCGCATACCGCCAGGAACCTCACCGACAGGGAGGTTGTACTCCTGTACGTCGGCACGCCCAGCGTGTTCCAGGCGGAGCAATAGCGAACGATTCCATGGAGACCTTTCCGATCGGGGCCCCGCGCGACGACGAACGCCTGGAGTCGAAGCGTACGTTCGAGGTGGGCGGCGTCACCCTGGAAATCGGCACCGGCTTCCTCAAGGCCGGCACGCGCATGCCCGACCAGGGCAACTCCAGGCATCCGAAACGCGAGATCACGCTCATTCTCGAGGGCGAGATCACTACCGTATCGGGAAACAGAACCAGGAAACTGCGAGCCGGCGACATCGTGACCATCCCCCCTGGGCAGGAGCAACACACCGTCGTGCACCGCGACACCAGTCTGCTGTGGATGTTCTTCGGAACCTGAGGCCGGGCCGGTCGCGCGTTGCCCACTGCGATTGCAGGCTTTGTCGTGGCCAAGCGCCGGTACGGTTGCGGATGTCGCAATCCGCCCAGTTCATGGCGCATGGGCTGCCTTCGGGGCTGCGCGCCGCCAGGCGTCCGAGTCGTAAAATCCTCGTTGAACTGCGCCGTTTGCTGACGTAGCATTTTTGACTTCGCCGTTCCCGAAAGTCCGAGGCAGCCCTGCTGCCTTTCGTTCTTCCGCCTGTGTTCCTGCAAATGAGGTGAGCGACTTCGAAAGCTGTATTTCAGTACCGGCTCCCGGTGGGGGGGAGCGCCTGATGTGTCAATTCAATGGACGGCCGTACCGCCGTCGAGGCCGCCCTTGGATAGCGGCGCTTTCCGTGGCCGCAATAGCCGCCGTCCCGTTCGCCGTTGCGGCCGAGGGCGACTCGCACGACCACGAGATTGAGGAAATCGTCGTCACCGCGGATCTAGGCAGCATGCCCGGCAGCGATGTCCGGTCTATATTCGGGTTCGACAAGTCGATACTGGAAACGCCGCGGTCCGCCTCGACGATCAGCGAAGAGATGATGAGCCGGTTCATCATCAGGGACATCGACGAACTGATCGCTCTCGCGCCCGGGAGCTTCACGCAGTCGTTCTTCGGCGTGGCCGGCACGCTGGATATCCGCGGGACCACGGGCGAGATCTACTATCGGGGCATTCGCCGCCTCGACAATCCGGGCAACTACCCGACGCCGATCGCCGCCTCCGACCGGGTGGATGTCGTCCGCGGCCCCGCGTCGCCCATTCACGGCCCGTCCAAGATCGGCGGGTACATAAATTTCAACCCCAGGTCCGGGCACGTCGGTGCGGGCCAGGATTCCGTCTCCGGGTCCGTGGGTGTGGAAGCCGGATCCTGGGAAAAGCGGGTGGCCACCGCCGAGATCAGCGGGCCAGGCCGGTTGGGGGGCCGTGATTTTGGCTACCACCTGTATGCGGAGGTCGAGGACTCCGACAGCTACTACCGAGGCCTCACCACCGACCAGACCATCGTGCAGGCTTCCATCGACACGCACGTCAATCGGGTGGAAATCCAGTTTGGCGGCATGTACCACGACTATGACGGCGCCGAGAACGCCGGCTGGAATCGCATCACCCAGGCGTTGATCGACGACGGCACCTACATCACCGGCGAACCGCTGCCCCTCGATACCGATGGCGACGGCTACGTCTCCCACCAGGAATTCGATGTCAACGGCGACGGTTTTACCGACCTGAGCCCGTTTGCCGCCGGCTTGACCCCCGGGACCCAGGCCCCGCTCAATCCGTCGGGGCCGTTCCCCGGCTCCTGCCGCATAGGAAGCACCCTGGTGTTCGGTTGCGAGCCCCGCTTCCTGGCCCTTGTGAATCCCGGCACCGCCAGGATTCGCGGCAGCCAGGTGCTGGTGGACCCCGACGATTTTCAGACCGCGGAAGTGACAACGCTCTATTTCGATGTCATCCACGAGACGGACGGCGGCTGGGAATGGCGCAACCAGATGTTCTTCGAGGCGTACGATGTCGTTACCGAGGTCGCCTACGGTTTTTCGCAGTTTCACGACTCCTGGGTATTCGAGGACAAGTTCGTCCTGTCGCGACGCTTCGAGTGGGACGAGGGCGGCATGGCGTTGCAGGTCTCCCCGTCGATCCGGTACACGAACTTCGAGCACGGTGACGACTACACCAACGAGTACTTCGACCGCCGCGACATCACCCGCCCGGCCAGTTCCCTGGACCGGCGCCTTCTGTCGACCCAGATCGATGCCGACTTTACCGATTATTTCATCGGCGACTATCTCGACCTGGGCTTCGCATTCATGGCCGACCTCGACTGGCACGGTTTCAACGCCGTGGCGGGGGCACGTTACGACGTCATCGACATGAAGAGCCGGCAGCCGGTGGAGAAACTGCTGTTGCCGAGTTCGCGGAACTTCTGCCTGGATGCTTCCTGCACGGTGCTGGATGCCGAGGACGAAGTCGAGGGTGTGTCCTGGACCCTGAGCCTGAGCTATGCGGCGGCGTTCGGGCTGCGCCCGTACTTCACGGCTTCGAGGCAGTCAACGGTCATCGCGGGGCAGGGCGCGGACCTGACCACCTTCAATATCGCCGGGGGCCGGGCATTCGACGAGTCGAAGCTCCTCGAGTTCGGGCTCAAGGGCAGCCTCTTCGACGACCTGTTCTACTTCGCGCTGGCGGTCTACGAGCAGGAGCGGGTGGATTTCTCCGCCCAGCAGATCGTCACCAACCAGGCCGCGAAAACCGAAGGCCTGGAATTCGAGCTGCGCTGGCTGGTCAACGACAGGCTGCTCCTGAGTTTCGGCTTTTCCGACATCGAGGTCGTTAACCTCAATACCCTGGACCGGGGCGGGCGGTTCAGCTTCATCGGCGCCGACGATGTGCCGGGCATCCCGCGCGGCGCCATCTATGGGGGAGCCCTGGCGGGAATTCTGATCCCGGAAACGCTGGATGCCCGCCGTGCCGGAATTCCCGAACACATCTGGTCGGTTACCGGCACCTATGACTTCGGCCGCGGCATGGCCGCGAGCGTCAGCGTGGTGGATGTCGATTCCACCCATTCGGGATTCACCAAGCGGGTGAAGCTGCCCGCATACACCCTCGTCAACGCCGGGCTGGTCTACGAACGGGGCAACTGGATGTTCAGCGCGGCGGCCAAGAACCTGACCGACGAACGATACTTCAGGTCGAACTTTCCCAACCTGTTCGGCGGTGTGGTGGTGCTTCCGGAGTTGCCGCGCAACTATGCGGTGCGTGTACAGTACCGGTGGTAGGGCCACACACCCATTCAACCGAACCAGGAGGCATTCATGAAACTCTACGACACCAAACTGGCGCCGAATCCGAGGCGCGTGCGCATATTCATGGCGGAAAAGGGGATAAGCTGCGATACAGAGCAGGTCGACATCGTCAAGGGCGAAAACCTGGAGGAGTCCTATCTCGCCGTCAATCCGCGCGGGCTGCTGCCGGCGCTGGTTCTGGACGACGGCACCGTGCTCGACGAAAGCGTGGCGATCTGCCGCTACCTGGAGGAAACCCACCCCGAACCGCCCCTGATGGGCACGGGAGCCCTCGGCAAGGCGCAGGTGGAAGCCCGGCAACGGCACATGGAATTCGACGGGCTGCTCGGCGCCGCGGAGGCATTCCGCAACGGCTTTCCGCTGTTCTCGTCCCGCGGCCTGGCCGGCACCGCCGGTCCCGTCGACGCCATTCCCGCCCTGGTGGAACGGGGCACGGCGACGGTACTGCGCTTTTACCGCGGCCTTGACGAAGACCTGGCCAATTCGACCTTTGTCGCCGGGGACGACTTCACCATCGCCGATATCACCGCACTCTGTACCGTGGATTTTGCGGTGGGTGCGGCCAGGGTCCCCATTCCGGACGATTGCGGAAACCTCAAGCGCTGGCACGCCGAGGTTTCCGCCAGGCCGAGCGCCGCCGCCTGAGCGCCGCCCGGCGCCGACCTTACCGAAGGTTTTTCGGCCGCCGCCGTTCCGGTTGCCGCGCCTCTCTCTGCTGACTGGCTCGGGCGGGCCTGACCGCCGGTGGGGGCTTCGCGACGCGCTGCGCGTTTCGCGGTGCGGACTGCAGTGCGGACTGCGGTGCGGACGGCTGCGAGGACGATCGCGCGGCTCTCGCGGCATGGCGCTTGACGGCGGAGGCAATTGCATTCCGTGACACGGCCGGAGCCGCTCCACGAGACGACGGCGCCGCTCTGGCCCCGGGGGATGGGGCCTTGGGCCTCTGGCGCTGCTGCACCCCGGACAGGCTGTTCCGGGTGGGTTTCCGGACGGAGGCGGGACGAGTCGCGCGCGGCGGCCGCTCCCGTGCGGGCAGCCGGGGTGACACGGCGGGGCGTTGCACGTCAGCGGGCCTGCGGATCTGGGTCGAGACGGCCGGTCGTTGCACGTTAGCGGGCTTGCGGATCGGGGTCGAGACGGCAGGGCGCTGCACGTTTACGGGCTTGCGTATCGGGGTTGCGACAGCAGGGTGTCGCACGTTTGCGGGCCTGCGGATCGGGGTCGAGACGGCAGGACTTTGCACGTTTGCAGGCTTGCGGATCGGGGTCGATATCCGCCGCGATTGACCGGATGCGGCGTTCCCGACGGGCCGTTGGCGGATTTGGCCGGTCGTTGCATTCAAGGTTTGCGGGCGTGCCGAGGAAGCCATTCTCCTGGTCCCTTGCGAGCGGACCGGACGCTCTGCCGTCCTTTGCGAGCGGACCGCGCTCTGACCCGCCCTTCTTTCCGAAGAGGCGCCAACTCGCCCGGCCGCTTTTACCGGAATGTGCACCGGAATGTGGCCCGACCGCTTGCCGGGCATGGCGACGGCGGTTCGTTCGATGCCGCGGCCGGCGGGCAGGGGAGGCAGAGCCGGCTGTTCGAGCCCGTCCGCTGGACGTGCGTCCGTCCCGCCGGGCCGGCTTCCGACGCCGCGCCGGTCGGGCCGGCGGCCGGGCCTCGAGCCGCGATGCCGGTCGTCGTTTCGCCAGCGGTTGTCGTCGTGGTGCCGCCGGTCGTGTCGCCGCAGGCGATCCCGGTGGTAGACGTTCAACCAGACATGGGGCCGGCGGTAGTAGAAGGGATCGTAGTAGGAGTACCCGAAATAGGGGTGGTCGTGAAACCCGTGATGATGCCAGTGGAGGCTCCTGCTGTACCAGCCGATACTGAAAGCCGATGTCACGCCCCAGAACGCGCCGTTGGAGAAGTAGTGACCGCTTGGATACGGGTAGTAGTAAACGGGGTATGCGCGCGGGTAGTAGTGATAGACGCGCCTGGGCTGGTAGCTGACCACCTCGACCGGGTCGTAGTAGGGAACGTAGATGACCTCGGGTTCCGCGGGTGCGATCTCGATGGTGCCCGCGTCGCTGACGGATACCACCTGCTTCTCGTCGCTCTTGAGATTGCCGGCCGCGGAGGCCTGGGCCCGGAAATCGGCGACGGCGGCGATGACGTCTTCCTGTTGCAGGAGCACGGCTTCGCCGAGTTGCCATGTCCACTTCAGCTCCCGGTCGAGCAGCGCGACGATTTCCGGATAGTTCAGAAGGGCCACGATCGAGGCGTCCCACTCCGCGTCCGGTTCGAGGCTGGGGTCGACCTCACGCTCCTCAAGAAATCGAGCGGCCAGAACGATCTGCAGAGGAAAAGTGGATGCCGGCAGCACGATCGCCAGAAGGTCATCCGGATAGAGTGCAACGGGGGCAACCAGGGCTTCGAGCTCGGCGCCGGTGAGCGGTTCAACGGGTTCGACGCTCACCGTTTCATGCGTTTCTGCCTCGCGGGGGCTGGCCGACGCCACTCCCGCAAGACAGATCGACAGAATCGCGGCGAACAGCAGGACGCAGCGAGTCCGGAACGACGCGCCGCGTGTCACCGTCGCAAGATTCGCCCAGGATGGCCGAAGCGCCCGCACTGCACACCTGCTCTCTACAGGCGGTCGTCTGTTTCCTGCACGTACCCGTCCCGGTGCGCCGGGTTCCCTACCCGCATGAAAAGTTGCAGGACCGGGTGCCTTAGCCTGATTGCCGGTGACTGTCATGTTCGGTAAACCTCCGTTTGCCGCACATCGCTTGGGTATACCCTATTGCCCGGAACCTGAACAATGGCTTAACGGAGCCCCGGCGAGAGACCGGTCTTTCCCCGCCACCGGGAACTTCCGATGGAAACCATCTCTAGCCGCGGGACACCAATGGAATTTCACCGACCGGCATTGCAGCAGGTTGCCGGGTTGAACATCTTGCATGGAGAGTACTATGGAAACCGCAATTTTCACCGGAGGTCCGATCGTGCGATGGCTGCGTTTCGCATCGGCTCGTGTTGCCCAGGCGTTTCTTCTGGCAGTCCTGGTTACGGGCTGCGGCGGCGGAGGCGATTCCGCCCCAAGCAATGTCAGTCCCTCGGTGGGCGCCCTGGACGACCTGACGCTTACCGTCGGCGAAGAGGTACGGGTCCAGGTTTCGGTCACGGACGCCGACGCGGCCGATTCACACACCCTCACGGCCACATCGAGCGATCCGGACGTGGTTTCGGTATCGGCAAGCGGCGCGGCGCTCGTCGTTTCCGGGCGGGCGGTGGGCTCGGCCACCATCAGCGTTACCGCGCGAGACAGCAGCGGCGCCGCCAACGCCGAATCCCCGTCCGTGTCTTTCGCCGTTACGGTAGAGGAGCCGAACGCCCGGCCATCGGTTGCGGACATTCCGGATCAGAGGATTGAGGCGGGCGAAGCCGTGGAAATCGAGATTTCCGTATCGGATGCCGACGCCGGCGACAGCCACAGCATCGAGGCAACCGCCGGCGCCGAAGGCATCGTGGAGATTTCCCTTGCCGACGGGCTGCTCAGACTGACGGGCCTGGCGAACGGCACCGTCGAAATCACCGTTGTCGCCCGGGACGACAGCGGCGCCGGCAACGCGGAATCCGAACCGGTGACGTTCGCCGTCACCGTCGAGGGCGGCTGGGTCGAAGGGGTGTTCGAGCCCGCTGACAGGTTCAAGAACTACTGCGCCAATCCCCGTCAAGGCGATCCGCTTACCGGAGAGACGTTTCCGGATCTTGCCGGTGAGACCCTGGACGAGAACAACTGGCTCAGGTCGTGGAGTAACGACACCTATCTCTGGTACGACGAGATCGTGGACCGGAACCCGGCGCTGTTCGACACGCCGGAGTATTTCGACCTGTTGAGAACCACCGAACGAACGGCGTCCGGCAATTTGAAAGACCGCTTTCACTTCACCTATCCGACGGATGTGTGGGAGTCCTTCAGCCGCACCGGCGCCTCGGTTGGTTATGGTGCCCACATCGTGCTGTTGAGCAGCCGTCCGCCCCGGGAGGCGGTGGTCGCTTTCACCGAACCGGGATCCTCCGCCGACCTGGCGGGGCTGGCGCGCGGAACCCGCATTCTCAAGATCGACGGCGTAGACATGGTGCGGGGGTCCGATGTCGACACCCTGAACGCCGGGCTGTTTCCTTCCGAGGCGGGCGAATCGCACGAATTCGAGGTACAGGGGCTGGATGACGGCCAACCCCGCACCGTGACGCTCACGGCCGAAGTCGTGATGTCCGATCCCGTGCAGCACGTGCGCGTGCTCGATACCGACAGCGGGCCCGTGGGCTACCTGCTGTTCAACGACTTCATCGCCACCGCGGAACGGGACCTCATCGATGCATTCGAGGACCTGTCCGGCCAGGGCATCACGGACCTCGTGCTCGACCTTCGCTATAACACCGGCGGTTACCTCGACATCGCGAGCCAGCTCGGGTTCATGGTCGCCGGCCCGTCGGCGGCACAGGGCCACGTATTCGAAGAACTGCAGTTCAACGACAAGCACCGGATTTTCGACCCCGTCACCGGCCGGCGCCTGCGGCCGTTGCTGTTCCATACGACATCCATCGGGTTCACCGTTCCGAGCGGGCGCGACCTCCCCAGCGTGAACCTGCCGCGGGTATTCGTACTCACCGGCCCAAACACCTGCTCCGCCAGCGAATCGGTCATCAACGGCTTGCGCGGCATCGACATCAAAGTCGTCCAGATCGGTTCCACCACCTGCGGCAAGCCATACGGTTTCTATCCCACCGCCAACTGCGGGACCACATACTTCACGGTGCAGTTCCGGGGCGTCAATGCCAAGGGCTTCGGCGATTTCTCCGACGGATTCTCGCCCGCCAACGTCGCTGAGGTGGAGGGAACTGAAGTGCCCGGCTGCTCCGTGGCGGACGACTTCGAACACGGTTTCGCAGACCCGGAGGAAGCCCGCCTGCGGGCCGCGTTGCGCTATCGCACGGACGGCACCTGTCCGTCGCCCACCGGCATCGGTGACAAGCGGCGCGTTCTTGGAATCGAAAGAAAGTCCCTGGCGGTTGGAACTCCGCTCGATCGCAATCCCGGCCTGAAGGTGGTCAGGCCGGATCGATGAGTTCACCCGTGTTGTACCGGGCCTCCCGGGTTTTTTTCTGGTAGCGGCGGCTCTACACTGCGCACCCTGATTTTTTCGGGCATGCTCAAGGGCGCACCGTGCCAACGCTATACGACAAGATCTGGGCAGATCACTACGCCGGGACCCGTTCGGACGGCGAGGGCCTGCTTTACATCGACCGTCACCTGGTGCACGAGGTCACCTCGCCCCAGGCGTTTGAGGGCCTGCGGCTTGCGGGACGCGGCCTGTGGCGCACCCAGGCCAATCTGGCGACGCCGGACCATAACGTACCCACACAACGCCGCGCGGACGGCATAGACGGCATCGCCGATCCCGTGGCTCGGGAGCAGGTGGTCACCCTCGACGAGAACTGCAGGCGGCACGGAGTCACTCAGTACGACATCCACGACATCCGCCAGGGCATCGTACACGTCATCGGGCCGGAGCAGGGCGCGACCCTGCCGGGCATGACCATCGTCTGCGGAGACTCCCATACGTCCACGCACGGCGCCCTGGCGGCGCTTGCCCAGGGTATCGGAACCTCCGAAGTCGAGCACGTCATGGCCACCCAGTGCCTGGCCCAGAGCAAGGCGAGGAACATGGCGGTATGCGTGGCGGGAACGCTCAAGGAAGGCGTCTTCGCGAAAGATCTGGCTCTCGCGCTGATCGGGCGCATCGGCACCGGCGGCGCAACCGGGCACACCATCGAGTTCATGGGTCCCGCCGTCGAGGCGCTGTCGATGGAAGCACGGATGACACTGTGCAACATGGCCATCGAGGCCGGCGCCAGGGCCGGAATGGTGGCCGTGGACGACAGGACCCTGGAATACGTGCATGGGCGGCCGCTGGCGCCCACGGGTGCCGGGTGGGATGCGGCGGAAACCTATTGGCGCACCCTGGTGAGCGATGCGGACGCCAACTGGGACAACGAGGTGTCGCTCGATGCGGCGGACGTGGCGCCGCAGGTCACCTGGGGGACGTCTCCGGAAATGGTGGTTCCCGTGGACGGCAGCGCCCCGGACCCCGCGGACGCTCCGAGCGAACTCGCGGCCGACGGTATCGAACGGGCGCTGGGCTACATGGGGCTCGCCCCGAACCAGCCGGTCCGTGAGATCGAGCTCGACCGCGTATTCATCGGCTCCTGCACCAACTCCCGTCTGGAGGATCTCCGCATTGCAGCCCAGGTGGTCGCCGGCAAGCAGGTGGCCAAAAGCGTCAAGCAGGCCCTGGTGGTGCCGGGCTCCGGACTCGTCAAGCAGGCCGCGGAGCGGGAGGGGCTCGACCGGGTGTTCACCGACGCCGGGTTCGAATGGCGCGACGCGGGCTGCTCCATGTGCCTGGGAATGAACCCGGACCGCCTGCTGCCCGGCGAGCATTGCGCCTCGACGTCGAACCGCAATTTCGAAGGCCGGCAGGGATATCGGGGCCGCACTCACCTTGTCAGTCCGGCGATGGCGGCGGCTGCCGCCGTGGCGGGGCGCTTCGTCGATGTAAGGGAGTTGCTGTGAAAGCGTTTCGCGTCGAGACGGGGCTGGTCGCGCCCATGGACCGGGCCAATGTGGACACCGACCAGATCATCCCCAAGCAATTCCTGAAGTCCATCAGGCGCACCGGCTTCGGCGATCACCTGTTCGATGCCTGGCGTTTCCAGGACGAAGGGGATGTCGGGGCGCGCCTGGAAGACAGGCGGCCGGACCCCGAGTTCGTGTTGAACCTGCCCCGCTATTCAGATGCGGTCATACTGCTGGCCCGCGACAATTTCGGCTGCGGCTCCAGCCGCGAGCATGCGGTATGGGCATTGCTGGAGTACGGTTTCCGTGCGGTTTTGGCGCCCGGTTTTGCCGACATTTTTTTCAACAACTGCTTCAAGAATGGTTTGTTACCGGTTGTAATAAAAGAACATGAAGCAGATCGGCTATTCGATCTCGTTGAGCAAAACGAGGGCTTTGAATTGACCGTTGACCTGCCGCGGCAGTCGATTGGCCTCCCGGGCGGCGAAACCCTGGGCTTCGAGATCGATCCCATGCGCAAGCGGAAGATGCTGGACGGGCTCGATGACATCGGCCTGACCCTCGCCCACGCCGAGGCGATCCGCGACTTCGAGCACGCCTATTACCAGCGCCGTTCCTGGCTCGGCCAATGAGCGCGGGGCGGGAGCTGCCGGGCAATTCATAGCGGGTATCGTTCATGGCGAATCTGAAAGACATCCTGGTTCTCGACGGTGACGGGATCGGCCCGGAAGTCGCGCCTGTGGCCGTGGACGCGCTTCGCCTTGCGCTTGGCAGCGAGGGCGTCGAGATGCGCCTCGATCACGGGTTGGTCGGCGGCCGCGCCATCGACGAGACCGGCACCCCGCTTCCCGAGGAAACCCTGGCGAAGGCGCAGGCGGCAGACGCCATCCTGCTGGGGGCTGTAGGCGGCCCGCGCTGGGAGCAACTGCCGATGGCGCAACGCCCGGAGAAGGGCCTACTGGGGCTGCGCTACGGCCTGGAACTGTTCGCCAACCTGCGCCCGGCGCTGTTGTTCGAACCGCTGGCCCATGCCTCGTCGCTGAAATCCGAGCGGGTGTCCGGGCTCGATATCCTGATCGTCAGGGAACTTACCGGCGGCATTTACTTTGGCGAGCCGCGCGGTGTGAGCGTGGATGAGAACGAGCGGGTCGGGGTGAACACCTACGTGTACCGGGAACACGAGATCGAGCGCATCGCCCGGGTCGCCTTCGAACTCGCGGAAAGGCGAGGGGGCAGGCTCTGCTCGGTGGACAAGGCCAACGTGCTGGAAGTCACGCAACTCTGGCGGGACGTGGTCAATGAGGTGGCTTCCGACTACCCGGACGTGCAACTCTCGCACCTGTACGTCGACAATGCCGGCATGCAACTGGTGCGCGATCCGAAGCAATTCGACGTGATCGTCACCGGCAACATGTTCGGAGACATTCTCTCGGACGTGGCGGCGATGCTCACCGGCTCGCTGGGCATGCTGCCCTCGGCGTCGCTGGCCGCTTCGGGCAAGGGCCTCTACGAACCGGTGCACGGCTCGGCCCCCGACATCGCCGGCCAGGACCGCGCCAATCCGCTGGCCATGGTACTGTCGGCAGCGATGCTGTGCCGCTACAGCCTCGATGCCCCGGGGGCCGGGGCAGCCATCGAGTCTGCTGTCGGGCGCGTGCTCGACAGGGGGCTCAGAACCGCGGACATTGCCGGAGAGGAGGTCCGAACAAACGGCATCGAACTGGTGGGCACCCGTGCTATGGGTGAGGCCCTGCTCGCGGAACTGACGGACGTGCTGAAGGAGGCGGAGTGAGCGCGGGACCGGTAAACGTCGCCATCGCGGGCGCCACAGGCGCTGTCGGCGAGACATTGATGGAGATCCTGGAGGATCGCGGGTTCCCCGTCGGGCGGCTGTTCCTGCTCGCGAGCGAACGCTCCGAGGGGAAGCGTTTCCGGTTTTGCGGCGAGACGGTCATGGTCCAGCGTCTCGATCAGTTCGACTTCGAAGAGGCACAGGTCGGCTTTTTCTCCGCGGGTGGCGCGGTCTCCGCGGAATTCGCGCCGAGGGCCGCCGCCGCCGGCTGCGTGGTGATCGACAATACCTCGCAGTTCCGCTACGACGATGACATTCCGTTGATCGTGCCGGAGGTCAACCCGCATCGCCTGGTCGAATACGCAAACCGCAACATCGTTGCCAATCCGAACTGCTCAACCATCCAGATGGTCGTGGCACTCAAGCCGATTCACGATGCCGTGGGTGTCGAGCGGATCAATGTGGCCACCTACCAGGCCGTTTCCGGCGCCGGGGCCGGTGGCGTGCGGGAGCTTGCCGGGCAGACCGCCAACCTGTTGAACGCCAAGCCCATCGAATCCACCGTGGCGCCGGTGCAGATCGCCTTCAACGCAATCCCGCAGATCGATTCGTTCCAGGAGAACGGCTTCACCAAGGAAGAGATGAAGATGGTCTGGGAGACGCGGAAGATCTTCGAGGACGACAGCATCGGGGTCAATCCGACGTGCGTGCGCATCCCGGTCTTCTACGGTCATTCGGAAGCGGTGCACATCGAGACCCGGGCGCCGATCACGGTGGCGGAAGCCCGCGCACTGCTATCCGAAGCGCCGGGAGTGATATTGCGGGACGACGCTGCGCCCGGCGGCTATCCGACGCCTGTATTGGACGGGTCGGGCAACGATGCCGTCTACGTGGGGCGCGTCCGGCAGGACTTCTCCCATCCCCACGGGCTCAACCTGTGGGTGGTATCCGACAACGTCCGCAAGGGCGCCGCGCTGAACAGCGTGCAGATCGCCGAGGGACTGCTGCCGCTGCTCGAATAGGGAACGAACCGATGGTCGATGTTTGTCGTGTTAACAGGCCCCAGGGCGCGTGAACTTCGACGGGCTGCTACGCGATCTGGGCGCCGTTCGTTATTCGGCCTTGCGCGAGAAAGTGCTCACCCTCGACTCCGGAACCTGGCGGGAGAACCTGGTCCGGCAGGAGTCTTTCGATGTGCACAAACAGACGGAATCCGTGGTTCTGCTGTTCATCGAGATCGATGAGTGGCCACGCATCGTGGTCAAGCGGAAAGCCGGGTGGAAGCATCTCGGGGCAGCGGCCATGACGCTGGTGGACGACGTGGTGGACGCGCACTTCGCGCCGGGCGGGGTGGTCGCTCGCGCCGTGATCGCCCGCGTCGGGCCCGGGGCGCGGATCATGCCGCACACCGATACGCATTCGTCGTTCCATTGCGGTCACCGGGTGCACATCCCCCTGGTCACCAATGCCAGGGTGCGTTTCACCATCGCCGGCAAGCCGTTCAGCCTGGAGGAAGGGCACGCCTACGAGATCAACAATCAGAAACCCCATTCCGTCATGAACAACAGCCGGGCTGGCCGCATCCATTTCATTTTCGACTATGTCCCGCCCGGACGCTTCCGGGAGTCCGGCGACGGTCACCGGGTTGCGGAATCCGAAGGATGCCCCGCATGAGTTCCGAGCGCCGGGAACCGGAGGTAAGCGTCGCGCGCGCGATGCAGGCGTTGAAAGCGAATCGGCCGCTGCGGGCGGAGGAGGTCTGCCGGGACCATCTGCTCATGAATCCAGGCTCCATCGACCATCTGCGCCTGCTCGGACACGCGCTGATGAAACAGAACCGTCTCGAGGAGGCCGAACGCGAATTGCGCCGGGCGCTCGCGCTGCGACCCGATTTCGCCCAGGTATACGAGGATCTCGGCAGCGTGCTGGCCATGGGGCGGCGATTCGAAGAAGCCGTTCCCCTGTTCCGGGAGGCGATCAAGCGCGAACCGAGGCTGCCGCTGGCGCACAGGAAACTCGGCCAGGCCCTGGCTGCCGTGGGCCGGGGAGCCGAGGCCGACGAGGCGTTCGAGGAATTCCTGGAAAGGGACCCCGAATCGCGGGGGATCGCTCGAGGCGTCGAACACCTGCAGGCGGGCCGGGTCGACGAAGCCGTCGACAGCCTGCGCGCGGTTCTCAAGGGCAACCCCGACAAGGTGGACGCCATGCGGTACCTGGCCCTGGCCTACGCTCGGGATGAAAAGAACCTCGGCGATGCGGAAGCCTGGTTGCGCCGCGCCACCGACATGGCGCCGGACTACATGCCCGCGTGGCTCGATCTCGGCCTGGTGCTGGCCGAATTGAACAAGCATATGGATGCCATCGAATGTTATCGGTCGGCGCTCGGGAACGATCCGGACAACCCCGCCGTGTGGGCCGGCCTTGCCAATGCGTACGCCCTGGCGAGCTATCCGGAGAAAAGCCTCGCGGCGTTCGAGAAATCGCTCAGCCTGGATCCCGATGCGCCAGGGGTGCAGATGAGTTTCGCGCACAGCCTGAAAACCCTGGGCCATCAGGAACGGGCGATCGAGGCGTACCGCTCGGCGATACGGCTTAAACCCGACTTCGGGGAAGTCTACTGGAGCATGGCAAACCTCAAGGCTTTCCGTTTCGAAGATGCGGAAGTCGCCGCCATGCGCCGCCGACTCGGCCAGGGCGAACTGAGCGCCGGCGCGGAGGTCCATTTCAATTTCGCCCTGGCCAAGGCACTGGAGGACGACGGAGACTACGACGGCGCCTGGCATCACTACCATGCCGGCAACACCAGGCAGCGCATGCAGGTCACACACGACCCGCTTGGCATGGAGAAACGCCACGACGAGATCATCGAAACCTTCACGAAAGCCTTTCTCGCCGAGCATGCTGGCAATGGCTGCGACGATGCAGACCCGATACTCATCGTCGGGCTGCCCCGGTCCGGCTCCACACTGGTGGAACAGATACTGGCCAGCCACAGTCAGGTGGAAGGCACCTCCGAACTGCCGATTCTCAACAACCTGGCGAATTCCATCGGCCGCTACCAGCCGGACGACCTGCTGTTTCCGAAGTCGGTGCTGGCGCTGCAAGGCAGGGACTGGGCCGCCTACGGTCAGCAGTACATGGACGATGCCAGGCGGCACCGCTCGACCGGTGCGCCTTTCTTCACCGACAAGCTGCCGAATAATTTCCCGTTCATTGGGCTGCTGCACCTGATATTGCCGAACGCCAAAGTCATTAATGCGCGCAGGCATCCGCTGGACACCTGCCTCGGCGCCTACAAGCAGCTATTCGCCCGGGGCCAGCACTTCACCTACGACATGGAGGAACTGGCCCACTACTACCGATGCTACGACCGCATGCTCGCCCATTGGCACAGCGTCCTGCCCGGCAAGGTGCTCGATGTCCACTACGAAGACACCGTTTCAGACCTGGAAGGGCAGGTCGGGCGGATACTGGCGCATTGCGGGCTGCCGTTCGAAGAGCGTTGCCTGCGCTTCCACGAGACCCGGCGGGCGGTGAAAACCGCGAGTTCCGAGCAGGTACGGCAGCCGATCTACACGAGCGCGCTCGGCATGTGGCGCAATTACGAAAGGCACATCGGCCTGTGGATCGATGAGCTTGCGGGCGTGATCGAGAAGCTGCCTTCCTCGGTGAGCCAGGCATCGGGATGACATATCCTGTCGACCGGCGCCGTCACCCCTAATCGATTCCAATCCGATTGCGACCCCTGCACGGCAGCACTATAATTGTCTAATTTGAACAATTTAGACAATCATGCAATACGTATCCGCCTCCGAAGCCAAGCAGCGTCTGGCCGCCGTGCTGGACGCGGTTCAACGCGAACCTGTTACCATTCGCCGGCAGAATCGCGAAGTCGCGGTAGTCATTTCGCCCATGGACTACAGGCGGCTCACCAGCGCCAACATCGCGGAGTTTCAGCGTTTCTGCAACCGTGTCTCCGAAGCCGCGCAGGCCCGCGGATTGACAGAGGACAAGCTGGGCGAAATTCTGGGCTCCTGAACCCCCGTGCGCGTCGTCATCGACACGAACCTGTGGGTCAGCCGGCTCCTGCTGGCAGGCTCCGCACTGGCACAGGCGGTCGACAAAGCGCTGGCGGCCTTCGAAGTCATGATGTCCGAGCCGCTGGTGGAAGAACTCGCCGACGTGCTGTCGCGGAAAAAATTCGATCGTTACGTGTCTGTTCGGGATCGCGAAGAGTTCCTGCGGCGTATTTTGCGGATCGCGACGATCGCACCGGTACTCTCGGAGGTGGACGATTGCAGGGACCCCGACGACAATCGCTTGCTGGCGTTGGCCCTGGACTCGGAGAGCGGCTGCATCCTTACTGGCGACCGCGACCTGCTCCTACTCAATCCTTGGCGCGGAGTCCGGATCGTTTCCCCGCGCGAATTCCTGAATACGGTCACGTAATCGGTGTTCACGCGTAGCGCAGCCGTCGGGAAGAGCTGCAGGTGGTGAAGAAAAGTCGATTCGGGGGAGACGTGTCATTTGTAGGGCCAGACTGCCAGTCCATGAATCGCGGCGCGAAGATCCCGGCTCAGATTCACCGACCCGATCCGCTCGTTGGCCGCCAGGTCGTGGAGTGAAATCGTGGCCGGTGACGAGCCGCCGGCAACAACGGTGTCCGAGAGGGTGCACAGCCCCCTGAGAAAGCCTTGCCTGGCGATGCGTTCATCTTCCGCGTCCGCTGAGAGCAGGTTTTGTGGATCGTAGTGTGGGGGCGCCATGGCGCGGTCTTCTTTGCCGTCGTCCCGGCCGCTGTAGCGCAGTCGGCCAGCGTCATTGTCGTTGAACAGAACCCCGTTGCGGAACGGACGCGCATTGTGGCTGCCGGCGGGCAATTCCGCGGCCATGGACACCGTTTGGCCATTGAAGTGCAGCATTCCGCCGGTACTCAGGCCGCCGATGTACATGCCGTGGCGGTTGCAGGCCACGCTGTTGATGTGCAGCTTGTTCAATTCCAGCGGTCCGTCGTCGCCGCAGGGGTCGAACGCGCTGGCCTTGAAGCGGTAGTTGCTTGTCTGGATATGGAAGCCGCGGGCGAAACGGCGCTCTTGCAGGTCGAAGGCGAGGATGCAGTCGAAAGCCGTCGAGGTGAGGAACAGAGTGCGTTCGTACAACGCGATCTCATGACAGTTCTTCAGGTACGGGTTCCGCCAGGAATCTACCGGCTTGAAATCGGGGCCGTAGGCGAACAACCGGTCGCTGGCGGCGATGTAGACCCTTTGCCCATCGCAGGCGATGCCTCTCAATCCCCGGCCGCCGCCGTGACCGCGCCAGTCGATCTCGAGATTCGACCAGTCAATGGGCCTGTCGACCGTCCGCCGTTCCAGGTCGATGAGATAGGCGCCGCCGTGGCTTTCTCCGGGCTGGCTGCCCCGCACCACGGTGGTGGCGATCAGTTTCATGCGCGTGCCGGTACCCTATCTGGCCCCGGGCCAATTGACTGGCCAGATTGCGGCCCCTGGCGCGATAGGGGCGCTACGACCCGAACCACTTGGTAACGCTGATACCTATGGTGCGTGGTTTATCGTAGGTGAGCAGGTCGCGGAACCGGGGGTCGCCCAGGGCGCTGGCCTGATCGTTGTAGCCGTCGTCGATCCAGTTGATGATGCGCTGGTCGAACAGGTTCCAGACACTGAGCGTCATGTTCCAGTTGTTGTAGAACTCGATGCCGGCCTGAAGGTTGCTGTAGCTCCAGGCCGGTATCACGCCGTCCGGCGCCCTCCGGATGGCGCTGTAGAGGCTGTCGTAGACCTTGCCCTGGCGGCTGAAGTCGACCCGTACCCACAGGTCGCCCCGGCCCATGAACTCGTAGAACGTGTATTCCGCCGCCAGCCAGATCTTGTACTTCGGCGAGATAGGCATGACGGTGCCGTCGGTGATCTCGTCGCCGTTGATGGTGGTGAAGTCGGAGGTGAACTGGGGGTCGGCAGCGAACAGGCTGCCCTCCAGCGTAAAGCTCTCGGAAAGCTGGGCGGCCCAGTACAGTTCCACGCCCTTGGTCTCGGCGGTATCGCCGTTGGTGTTGCCACGCAGCCACCAGACTTCGTCGACGCCGCCCGCGTTGTCGATCTGGATGTCCGTCCATTCCATAAAGAAAGCGGACAGGTTCAACTGCATCCGGCGGTCGAACCAGGTGCTCTTCAGCCCGGCCTCGAAGTTGTTCAGCCGGTCGGAGTCGTAGCGCAACGGCACCAGTCCCGTGGCTGCGGCCCGCTGGCTGTTGTGGCCGCCCAACCGGAATCCCTGGCTGAATATGAAATAGACCATGCGCTCGTTGTCGATGTGGTAGCGGGTGCCGAACTTGAGGGCGACATCGCTTTCCTTTCCGTCTGCGGAGTACGCGCCGTCCTCCGCGATGTGATCCAGGGGCGGCAGCCCCTCCGGCCACTGGTTGCGGTCGAATTCGTTCCGGTCGTACTCGAACCAGCGGGTGCCGCCGGTGATGTCCCAGTCGTCCGTCAGGCTGTAGGTCACCTCGCCGAAGAACGCCAGTTGCTTGACCTTGCGGCGGAACTCGTTGGAATAGGTGACGTCCGTGGGGGCCAGGGGATACTGGATGTTGTCGTAGTTGGCGTAATAGGCGTAGGCGTACTGGTTGGCCACTTCCCAGCCGGGTGTGTCCGTGAATCCATCCACCTTGGTGCCGTAGAGCCACTTGTCGAAGACGTCCTCATAGAAACCGCCGATCATCCACTGCAGCCGGCTTGCCGTCGTCGAGGTCAGCCGCACTTCCTGGGAAAAGCGTTCCTGTTGCTGGTCGTTGAACTGCCTGCCGATCATGTATCGCCGATCGTAGAGCGTGCCGGGCTTGGCGTAGGCGTTGTACTGCTCATAGAGGGTGTTGTCCCACTCATAGGCGATGTCCCGGTCGAAGGAGGCGGTAGTGGCCGAGAACTCGGCGAATCCGAGATCGCCGGTAATCGTGGCCGCCACCTGGTACCAGTCGTCTTCCCGGAACTCATCGATGAACTTGGTGATCTTGAATTTTCCGAGGTGCGGATCGGAACTCCAGGAACCCGCTGTGTCGCTGTTCTGGACGATGACGCTGCCGAGCACCGACCAGCGGTCGCTGACGTCCCACAGCGCCGCCACCCGCCCGCCGTAGACCTTGTAGTCGTTGAAATCGTCTTCGGCGATATCCGAATTGTCGAACTGGCCGACGAGGTCGGGACCTTCCACGTTGTCGATGTAGCCGCCTTCCTTGGAATAGAACGCCACGGCACGGAGTGCGAGACGGTTGTCGGCGACCGGCACGTTGATATGGCCGCTCAGGTCGTAGCTCGGCTCTCCGAATCGGGTGCTGGCCAGCGCCCCGTCAATCTGCCCGGAGACGCCCTGGTGGTTGGGCTTGTTGGTGATGATGCGCAGCGCGCCGGTCTGGGAACTGGAGCCGTGCAGGGTGCCCTGTGGCCCGGGCAGCACCTCGATGCGCTCGATATCGACCTGCCAGGGGTCCACCTGCTGGGAATTGGTGGTCATGGGCTGCTCGTCGAGATAGACGGCGGCCGAGCTGTCGGTGCGGTACTCGTCGGCGCCGGTGGAGATGCCCCGGATCACCACCGAGTTGCGTCCGGGCTGGAAGTTCGACAGGGTCACGCTGGGCGTGGCCTTCAGGTAGTCGTTCATGTCCTTCACGCCCATGCGCTCAAGGTCGTCGCCCGTGAACGCGGAGATGCTCTGCCCCACATCCTGCAGCGCGGACTCCCGCTTGGTGGCGGTGACGACGATTTCCTCGATGATATGCGTGCCTTCGGCCATCACCTGGCCCTGAAGGACGGAAGCCACCGCGGCGGCGAGGGGCGACAGGGCCCCAGGCCCGCCTGCGCACCTGAATCGCGCGGGATTCCGGTGTGGACTGGCGCCGGAATGCGTTGACCATCTGTTCTCTCCCCTTGGTTACGGACGGATGACCGATCCTGCCGAGCCCCGACAAGGCTCCGTTTCGATTCTATGGCCACGGTGACGCCATGACAAACGAACGCGACATCAAGCGATGAGTCTCGGCGTTGCCAGCGCCACGGCATCGGTGGCTACACGCGCGACTTCTACACATAATGCTCCGGAACCGGCCTTGTCGCGGGCCGCGAAACAGCCGGCGGGTCGCGTCGCGAACAGGAGGATGACAGCGTGTCTGCACGCTACCATGGCCTTGTGAGGGTCCTGGCGGTCGCGATACCGCTGGCGATAGGCCTTTCCGCCGCCTGTTCCGAACGCCATGCGGAAAACGGGGTTCCCGCATACTGGAACGACGTCGGCGTGATTCGCCAGAACGCGGAACCGCCACGGGCTTCCTTTGTCGCCTTTCCGGGACCGGGCGAAGCCCTGGAAGGAGACCTGGCCGGGAATCCCCGCTCCATGTCACTGAACGGGACCTGGAAGTTCTCATTCTCCGAGTCGCCGGCCGAACGTCCCCTGGATTTCTACCGGTCCGATGCCGATGTTTCAGGTTGGGACGAAATCCCGGTCCCCGGGAACTGGGAGCGCCACGGGTACGGGTATCCGATCTATGTGAACGTGCCCTATCCCTTCGAAGTCGATGAGCCCCACGTCCCCGCCGGCAACAACCCGGTGGGCTCCTACCGCCGTGACTTCACCGTTCCGGATGCCTGGAGCGGCCTTGCGGTCTTCCTGAAGTTCGGCGCGGTCAGTTCCGCGTTCAACGTCTGGCTGAACGGCGCTTATGTCGGCTACAGCGAAGGCAGCAAGACGCCCACCGAATTCAACGTGGGCAGCCTGTTGCGCCGGGGCGTCAACACCATTGCCGTCGAAGTGTTCAGGTGGAGCAACGGCAGCTACCTGGAAGACCAGGACTTCTGGTCATTGAGCGGCATCCAGCGCGATGTGGGACTGGAGGCGCGGCCCCGGGTGCGTGTGCGGGATTACTTCGTGCACGCCGGGCTCGGCAATGGCTACCGCGACGGCGAATTTGCGATTGACATCGAACTGGAGAATGACAGTGCAGTGGAGGTGCAACGGGAACTCGCCGTTCAGATCAGCGACGGCGATGACGTTCTTCATCAGGACCGCGCCGTGTTGTCGCTGGCGCCCGGCCCAAACACCCATCGCTTTGCCAGGGTCCTTCGAAGTGTCAAGGCATGGTCCGCGGAAGCTCCCCACCTCTACAGTTTGCTGCTGACAGTCGACGGGGGCAGCGCCGACAGTCGTGAGGCCATCGCGCAGCGCATCGGGTTTCGTACCGTCGCCATCGAGAACGGACGGTTCCTCGTCAATGGCCGTCATGTGCGGCTCAAGGGCGTAAACCTGCACGAACATCACGACGAGCACGGCCATGTGGTGGACGATCGCACCATGTTGAAGGATATCCGGCTTATGAAGGCGGCGAACATGAACGCCGTGCGCAATTCCCACTATCCGCACCAGGAGCGCTGGTACGAGTTGACCGACCGGTACGGCCTGTACGTGGTCGACGAGGCCAACATCGAGAGCCACGGCTTCGGTTACGATCACGACAAGACCCTGGGCAACAAGCCGCTCTGGATGCCGCACCACCTCGACCGCACCAGGCGCATGCTGGAACGGTCGAAGAACTCTCCCTCGGTGATCGTCTGGTCGCTGGGCAACGAAGCGGGCGACGGCGTCAATCTCGGCGCCGCGTATCGCTGGATAAAACAGCGCGACCCGTCGCGGCCCGTCCAGTACGAGACGGAAGGCGACATCCGCGAAGTCGGCGAACGCCACTCCGATTTTCACTCCAGCATGTACTGGACCCACTGGCAGTTGCAGGACTATGCCGAAAGCGGGGGCGACCGGCCCTTTCTGCTCATCGAATATGCCCACTCGATGGGCAACAGCACGGGCAACCTGGTGGACTACTGGGACGTCATCAATCGGTACGAAGCGCTGGCCGGAGGCTTTATCTGGGACTGGGTCGACCAGGGCCTGCTCGAGCACGACGAAGCCGGCCGACCCTACTGGACCTACGGCGGCGACTACGGACCGCCCCGGGTGCCCTCGAGTGGTAACTTCAGCATGAACGGGCTCCTGTTCCCGGACCGACGCGTGCAACCCGCCTACTGGGAGGTCAAGCGTGTCTACCAGTACGTGGATTTCGTCCCCGAAGACCTGCAGAACGGCGTAATAGGCCTCGTCAACAACTACGATTTCACCAACCTGGCGCGCTTTGCGCTGTCCTGGGACATCACCGCTGACGGCAGAACCGTGCGCGACGGGCTGGTGACCGACCAGTCCTGTTCTTCAGAATTGTCGAACGGAACCGACGGCCCGGGACCGGTTGCGACCGGCGAAGCGTGCGCACTCGATCTCGATCCGGAGTCCCGGGGTCGGATAAGGCTCGGCTTCGATGCCCTCGACTTGCCGGACGGCCCGGAGTATCACCTGAATCTTCGCCTGATTGCTCCGGACGGCTGGGGAACATTACCGGCGGGCCACGTTCTCGCCGAAGAGCAATTCGAGTTGCCTGGCACGGCACAAGCTTTTCCCGCGCTGGACGACTCTTACAGGGCCAGCGTTCCGGACGATTCAACGGATTTGATCAGACTGAGCACGGGCCGGGCCCTGACATTTAAGGGGAAGGATTTCTCGGCGTCTTTCGACACCGGCACCGGGTTCCTTTCTTCCCTGACCTGGCGGGGCAGGGAATTGCTGCTCGCGCCGCTCAGGCCGAATTTCTGGCGTGCGCCCACCGACAACGACTTCGGCAACTACATGCACGAATGGGCCGCCGACTGGCGGCAGGCTTCCGGACGTTGCATGCTCAGGTCATTCTCCGTGGGCGATCTGCATGATGACCGCATGATGCTGACGACCGTGCATGTGTGCACAAACGGGGCGCCGAAGCCGATTGCCACATGGACGACGGACTGGACCGTCCACGCGTCCGGGCGCATCGATGTGGAGAACCGTTTTGCCAGAATCGGCGAGTCTCCGCCGGTGCCCCGAATCGGCATGAACGTGGAAATCGTCCCCGCCCTCGACCGGGTGGAGTGGTTCGGACGCGGACCCTTCGAGAACTACGTGGACCGCCGGCTGGCGGCCCACGTGGGACGCTACCGCAACCGGGTTGCCGACCACTACGTTGCGTACATGCGTCCCCAGGAGAACGGGTACAAGACCGGCGTTCGCTGGCTGTCGTTGAGCGATGGGAGCGACGCTGCGCTGCTGGTTATCGCCGGCGACACCCTGGGTTTCAGCGTGCACCACAACCGTCTTGAGGACTTCGTCCCACCGGTGAAGATCGCGATTACCGGCGAAGACGGCCCTTCGGCGGCCGAAAATCCCGAGCGCGTCAATATGCACGTCAACGATATCGAGCCGCGGCCGCTCACCTCGCTGAACATCGACTACGGCCAGATGGGCCTGGGCGGCAACGACTCCTGGGGGGCGCGCACGCTGGCGAAATACAGCCTGACGGAGCCGAAATACCGCTACCGGTTCACGCTGCGTCCCTACACGCCCGGCAACGGGCGGCTTGAAGAGTTGACCGGGAGAGAAGCGGGAGGGGGCGCCGAGTCCCGATGAACGTTTCTCCCCAGGGGGCCAGGACGCTGACGCGCAAGGAACAGACGACCGCTGGGAGAGAGTAGGTGTGCGGTAC
>JAPPHD010000075.1:3004-26586 GCA_028821125.1 Gammaproteobacteria bacterium | reverse complement strand
TCCGTGATCTCTCCAAAAATCAATAGGTTAGATCGGATCGACTCTGGAAGTTCGGGCTAGGAGAGAGTAGGTGTGCGGTGCGGGCATCCGGCACCTTTAAGGCACCCCTGCGCCCTCGAACTCTCCAGCAGCGCGTCCGCCTGGTGTGCCGGATGCCCGTACCGCATACCTGCTCTCGGAATCGGATCATAGGAACTGTTCAAAATTCGATTTCATGAAAACATATCCAATAAAAACAATGAGTCGAAAAGCTTTTCCAATTAAGCAGCTTTGACCTTGGCAATGGTCTCAAGAGACGTCCGCGGGATCCACGTCGATTGCCCAGCGAACCGAGTGGGGGGCGGCAATGTCGGCCAAACGCTCCAATCCTTCGTGCAGCGGCCGCCTTCGTCCGGCCAGCAGCATGAGCTGGTAGCGGTAGCGGTTGGCCAGGCGCAGCATCGGCGCCGGGGCCGGGCCGAGTACGTCGAGGCTCGCAGGGAGTATGGGTTTCACGCCGTCGAGGAAACGTAGTGCGGCGGCTCCGTCCTCGGCTTCGGCGCGGATCAGCGCCATCGGGCGCGCCGGGGGCAGGCCGGCCCGCTCACGGATCGCAAGCTCCTGGGCAGCGAATGCCGCATAGCCGCCCTGCACAAGGCTTTTCAGTGCCGGGTTTTCCGGTTGCAGTGACTGGACCCAGACTTCGCCGGGGCGCTCGGCGCGCCCGGCGCGGCCCGCCACCTGGGTGATGAGTTGCGCCGTGCGTTCGGCGGCCTTGAAATCCGCGCTCAGGAATCCGGCATCGGCGTTGAGGGCGGCCACCAGCGTGACATCGGGAAAGTGATGGCCCTTGGCGAGCATCTGGGTGCCTACGAGAATGGCGGCGCCGCCGCGTTGAATCCGGCCGAGCTGTTGTTCGAGACGCCGTTGGCTGCGGGTGGTGTCGCGGTCTATGCGGAACAGCGGCACTTCCGGGAACCGTTCCCGCAATCCGGCTTCGGTGCGTTGCGTGCCGGTCCCTACCGCCAGGAGGTCCTGCGTGCCGCAATCGGGGCAGGCGGCCGGTATGGCTGCCCTCGCCCCGCAGTGGTGGCAGGTGAGTACGGCGGGTACGCGGTGCAGCGTGAGGCGCGCATCGCAGGCGTCGCAGCGTGCCTGCCAGCCGCAGTTGGTGCACAGGTATACCGGCGCGTAGCCCCGCCGGTTGAGGAATACCAGTACCTGTGCGCCGGAACCGAGATGATGCCCGATGCGTCGTGCCAGCGGTTCGCTCAGGCCGTCCTTGAGCCGGTGGCCGCGAACGTCCAGCACCTGGATCGGCGGCATCGCCGCGCCGGTGGCCCGTTGCAGCAGGCGACGGTGCCGGTAGCGGCCGTACCCGGCATTGCGCAAGGATTCCAGTGAAGGCGTGGCGCTGCCGAGAAGCAGGGGAATGTCGAGGTTCCGGGCGCGCTTCACGGCGACATCCCGCGCCGAATAGCGAAGGCCGTCGTGCTGCTTGAACGAGGCGTCGTGTTCTTCGTCCACGACAATGAGCCCCAGGCGCCTGAACGGGGTTAGAACGGCAGAGCGCGTCCCGATCAGAATCCGGCAGGCGCCGTCGCGGCACTTCAGCCAGGTGGCAAGCCGTTCCCGGTCGGTGAGGCCGGAGTGAAAGACATCGGCCTCCCCGTAGCGCCGCCGGAAACGGTCGACCGTCTGCGGCGTGAGGGCGATTTCAGGCACCAGCACGAGCACCTGGCGGCCCCGGTCAAGCACATCGGACATGGCCTGGAGATACACCTCGGTCTTGCCGCTGCCGGTCACGCCATCGACCAGGGTGGGGGCGAACCCGTTCGAGTCTTCCCGGAAGCATTGAACCACGGCATGCTGCTCCGCGGTCAGTTCGGGCGGATACTCCAGTTCGAAAGGCCGCGTACCGGGCACGACCGCCCCTTTTTTCTCAAGCGCCGCGACCATGGCGGAAGAGAAACCCCCGGCGCGAATGTCCGCTCCGGTTGCCCAGCCACCTCGCTCATCGAGAAACGCCACCAGCGCCCGCTGCCTGGGCGCGCGTTCGAGAGGCGGTAACGGAGCCGCGGTTCGCCGCCAGATCTCCTCGGGATTCCAGGTAAACGCGGCGCCCCGCATGGCGGCGCTGGGCAGCATGGTGGCGAAAACCTCACCGAGCGGGTGGTGGTAGTAGCCGGAGAGCCAGTGAGCCAGGTCGAACAGCTCCCGGGTAATCGCGCATTCGGCATCCAGGACATCGAGCAACGGCTTGGGGTCGGCGTAGGCGTCGGCCGGGTTCCGGTCAACACATACGCCAACGAGTGTCCGGTTGTTGAACCGGGCACGTACCCGGGCGCCCGGTGCCGGCAATGCGATGCCCTGCGGCACTGCGTAGTCGAACGCCCGGCGCAGGGGCACGGGCAGGGCGATCCGGGCGACTTCCGTCATCGGGCGTGGGGCCGGCGGGGTTTCATGGAAGGCTTACCTTGCCATCCGGGAGGCGTCTGGTACACTGCGCGCCCGCTCGAACCAGCCCCCCGACAGGGCAGACCATGAAAGCCGGCATCCACCCCGAGTACAACACCATCAAGGCAACCTGCAGTTGCGGCAACGTCATCGAGACGCGCTCGACGCTGAAGGAAGACATTCATATCGATGTGTGCTCGGCCTGCCATCCTTTCTATACCGGCAAACAGAAAATCGCCGATTCCCGCGGCCGGGTCGAGCGCTTCCGCCGGCATTTCGGCGACCGGGGCAAAGTCGCTCGATAAGACGCCCGGCGCAAGCCCCGAATCCCCCCGGAAGCGAATTCGGCGCGTCCCTTGGCTGCGCCGGCCGTTCGCCGCGGCTCGATGCGCCGGCCGGACGGATTCGTCAATGAATTTCAGCGCCTGCGGAACCACGCTACAATAGCCGGTCCAATGAAATGTCTGTGCGAGATTTCATGCGCCTGCCGTCCCGTTGCGGACCGCCGCGTCATCGTCCCAATCCAGTTTCGCATCGCTAGCCGCAAACTGATTGCGCTTCCGTTGTTACTGGGTTGCCTGACCCTGCTGCCCAATGCTCACGCGGCCGGCGACGGCGAGAAGATGTACAACGACCTGCGCGAAAAGAACGGGCTCTATCAGGACGAAGACTGGCAGGACTACGTCACCGAGATCGGCGAACGGCTGCTCGCCGCATCGGGTAACGCGGGCGGCAACTACACCTTTACCGTGGTCGACAACTCGGCCGTCAATGCCTCGGCCACCCAGGACGCCTACATTTTCATCAACCGCGGGCTCATCGCGTTCTGCCGGAACGAAGACGAACTGGCGGGCGTGATCGGCCACGAGATCGGCCATGTGGTAGGCAGGCATCCCCAGAGCCGCAAGGGCATGAACCGGCTCGGCGGGCTGCTCGGCTGGCTGGGGGTGATCGGCACGAGCAGCTTTGCCATGAAGGATCTCGGCGACACGCTGACCGCAACCGCCATTACCCGCGAGGCGCGGGAACAGGAACTGGAAGCGGACGCATACGGCGCCGAGTTCCTGGCGAAGGCGGGTTACGATCCGCTGGCGATGATCGATGTGATTCATGTGCTGAAAGACCAGGAACTGTTCGCCAAGTCGGTCATGAACCGGCCGAGCGTCTATCACGGCATCTTCGGCTCCCACCCACGCAACGACAAGCGCCTGAACGATGCGGTGCACAGGGCCGTGCCGTTGGCGGGCCTGACCACCAGGCCTCCGGAACGGGATTTCTGGGCCATGGTGGATGGCCTGGTTTACGGCGACGAGGCCGCCACCGGCCTGATCAAGGACGGCGTCTACTATCACGGCAGCCTGCGCATCGTGGTCGCCTTTCCGGAAGGGTGGGAGGTGACCAATACGGCTTCCGCCGTGACCGGCCGGGATCTTAGCGGCGCTTCCAGCGGCTCGATCACCGTTCAGCGGCAGAATCCTCCCACCGAGGAACAGACTCCGGAGGAGTACATACGGGAAACCCTGAAACGCGACGACATCGAAAACGGCGAGTCGATCGTGGTGAACGGCTATCCGGCCTATGTCACCGACATCCAGATACTAGGGGGAGACGACCAGGTGCGGAAAATGGCCATCGTCTACAAGGACGGGGGCATCTACCTGATCAGGGGCACCCTCGGCGCCGTCGGTGACCCCGCCCAGTTCGAGAAGGACTTTCGCGACACCCTCGGCACGTTCCGCGCGATGACGGCCGCCGACCTGAAGGTCGCCCAGAACCAGCGCATCAAGGTCATCATGGCCAACCCCGGCGATACCTACGAAGAACTGGCAAGAAAGGTCTCCATCAAGCGCTATCCCGAGGAGACCCTGCGCATCCTCAACGGCCATCATCCGCGCGGCGAACCCCGGGCCGGGGACTACATCAAGATCGTTCAGTAAGCACCCGCGCCAAAAGCGCTAGTTGAATATGTCGTCCACGTCGATTTCGCGTTCGTCGCCGGGCGGGGTGTCGGTTGCTGCCGCTGAACCGGTGTGGGGCGCATTCTCGGCCAGAAAGTATTCGAATACGGCGTCGTCGTGGTTGGGTGTGGCCGGGTTTCCGGTTTGCGGATCGATTTTCATGGTCAGAATGCCCGGCGGCTGGGCGGGGTGGGATTCCGACCGCTCGTCAAGGGCAACGCCCATGTAGTCGATCCAGATCGGCAGCGGCGTATTGGATCCGTATTCCCGCTCGCCCAGCGGGCTGTGGTCGGGGAAACCGACCCACACGGTGGTGACCACGTCCGGGTTGTAGCCGTTGAACCAGGTGTCGGCGGCATCGTCGGTGGTGCCGGTCTTGCCGGCCAGATCGTCCCGCCCGAGGGACAGGGCGCGGCGGCCGGTGCCCCGGCGGATCACGTCTGAAAGCATCGAGTGCATGATGAACGCGTTGCGCTCGTCCACCACCCGAATGGCGGGCACGGCTGGTGTGAGGTCCGGTTCCGCCGTTGGGTCCTCAAGAATGGCCGGTTCCTGTTGCGACAGTTCCGCCGATCGCTCGTCGCAGGCCCTGCAGACCTGGGGATGGCTGGCCTCGAAGACGGTGTTGCCCGCGATGTCGACCACCTTTCCCACGATGTACGGGGTGATGCCGTAACCCCCGTTCGCGAAAACCCCATACGCCGCCGCCATCTCTATCGGCGTGACGGCCATGGTGCCGCCGCCGATGGCCAACTGGGTATTCCGTGGAAACGTGCTGGTGTCGAAACCGAAGCGCCGCACGTAGTCGAGGGTCGGGCCCGCGCCGATCCTGAGCAGCACGCGCATGGACACCAGGTTGATCGACCGGTAGAGCCCTTCCCGAAGCCGGGTCGGGCCGTTGTAGCGGTTGTTGTCGTTGTCGGGGCGGTACAGCGACTCGAGGTTTCTGTCGTCGAACACGAGGGGCGCGTCCATGAACACCGATGCCGGGGTGACTCCCTTGTCGAGCGCCGCCGAGTATACGAACGGCTTGAACCCGGAGCCGGGCTGGCGCGCGGCCTGCAGGGCGTGGTTGTACTGGTTCATGGCGAAGTCGAAGCCACCGTCGAGCGCGAGCACTCCGCCCGTGGTTGGGTCGATGGATACCAGCGCACCCTGGATCTGCGGCAACTGGGCGAGGCGCCAGCCCTCTTCCGTGGCCTGGAGGCGGATCAGGTCACCGGCCCCGACAACATCGGCCGGCGTCTTCGGCGAGCGGCCCAGGGCGTTGACACCGAGGAAGGGCCGGGCCCAGCGCATGGCTTCGAACGGCACGATGGCGCTCTTGCCGTCGGTGAATGCGGCAACGATGTGGTCTTCGTGAACTTCCAGAACCGCAGCGGGAACAAGGTCGGCGTAGGTGGGCTGTTCGGCCAGGGCATCGACCGCCTCCGAGACGTCTTCGAAGCGGCCTTCCGGTCCGCGATAACCATGCCGTCGATCGTAGCTGATCAATCCCTTGCGGAGCGCTTGGGTTGCCGCCGCCTGCAGCGGCCCCTTGAGCGTTGTGAAGACTTCGTAGCCGCCGGTGTACAGGTCGGGGAACCGGCCGATGAGTTGCTGGCGCACCCATTCGGCGGCGAAGGGCGCGGGAACGTCCACCTCGCGGCTGAACACCCGGGCGGTAATGGGTGAGTCCACGGCCGCGCGATACTGCGCCTCGTCGATGGAGCCCTGGCTGTACATGCGGGACAGCACCAGGTTGCGGCGGCGCAATGCCCGTTCCGGCCCGTTGATGGGATTGCCCGCCGTCGGCGCCTGGGGAATGCCCGCCAGCATGGCGAGTTGCGGCAGGCTCAGCTCCACGAGCGGCTTTCCATAATAGGTGAGCGCGGCGGCTTCGGCGCCGTAGGCGCGCTTGCCGAACGGCACGACGTTGATGTAGAGCTCGAGGATCTCGTCCTTGGTCAGTTCCCGTTCGACCTTCAGCGCAAGCAGCATTTCCTTGAGCTTGCGCAGCACGCGCCGCTCCAGGGTGAACGACACGTTGCGCGCCAGTTGCATGGTGATGGTGCTCGCACCGCCGCTGAGAGAGCCGTCGGTCACCAGGTCGTGCAACAGGCCGACCACATCGTTGCTCAGCGAAATGAAGTCGATGCCGCTGTGTTCGTAGAAGCGTTTGTCTTCGGTATCGAGCACCGCGCTCAGGAACAGCGGCGGGACGTCGTCCAGCGTAACCGGGATCAACCGGCGCTCGCCGAACTCTCCGAGCAGCGCGCCGTCATCGCTGAAAACCCTGAGGGGTGTCTGCAGTTTGACGTGCCGGTAGCTCTCCGCTGTAGGAATTTGCGGGTTCAAATAAAGGAAAACGGCTGACAGACCGAACACTCCCGCGAACAGTATCGTAAACATCAGCCAGGCCAGCGCGGTCTTCCATGTGAGGCGTTTGGGAATCATGGGTCGCCCGCGGTCATTCGATGTGAACCGGCATGGAGGGCGGAGCGGACATGAGGCTGATCGGCAGAAGGAAAAAGCGCAGGACGTTGCTGGGTGTGGACATCGGTTCCGCCTCCGTGAAGGTCCTCGAACTGTCCGAAAGCAACGGTAACCATTGCGTTGAGTCGTACGCTATTGAGGCGATGCCGCCAGATGCTGTTGTCAATGGGAATATTAGTGATATCGGGGGAGTTGGTGAAGCGCTAAAGCGGGTGTGCGCGCGATCGGGAAGCCGGGCCTGCCGGGCAGTGGCCGCGGTGGCGGAGACGTCGGTCATTGCCAGGACCATCGCCCTCGATGCATCCCTTTCCGATCAGGGCATCCTGGAACACATAGCCGCTGACGCCGACCGCTACGTTCCCTACCCGCTCGATGAGGTGTCGATGGATTTCGAAGTGCGCGGTCTGTCGGAAGAACACCCGGAACGGGCGGAGGTGCTGCTGGTCGCCTGCCGCAGAAGCGACGTCGACAGGCTTTGTAGGGTACTTCGCGGCGCGGGTCTGGAGCCGGCGGTCGTCGAGCCGGAGGCACAGGCTGTGGAACGGGTGTTCGAATTGCTGGAGCCGCGGTTCGACAGGCAGGTGGGCGAGGTGGTCATGGCGATGGCCAACGCAGGCGCGATGGCGACCAGCCTGTGGGTTCTGGTTGACGGGCGCGTGGTGTTCAGCCGCGCACAAGCCCTGGGCCACCGGCGAATCGCGGATGCCATCCAGGAGTGCCGGTCACTTTCGAATCAAGAGGCGCCAGGCGCCGCCAGGGAGGGCCATCCGACGCTCGACCTGGACGAATCGGTCGCACGGCCTTTCATTGAGGAGACGACACGGCACCTGTCGCGCTCGCTGCGCTTCTTTTGCACGTCGACCCACTACAGCGATGTTGACCGCATCCTCCTGATTGGCGGCGCGGCCGCTGTAAGGGGGTTGCCGGAAGCGCTGCAGAACGCGCTTCAGGCACCCACGGTGTTGAGCGACCCGTTCGCCGGCATGGCCCTGTCCTCCCGGGTCGATGCAGCGAAGCTGGCGGCGGATGCGCCGGCTCTGGCGCTTTGCTGCGGGCTGGCGACAAGGAGCGCTCGATGAGGTTTCGACAGGTCTTCGCCAGTCGCCGCACAACGTCCCGGGCGGGCGGCGCGGTCCCGCCGGTGGAACCCGGCCGAACCTTGCGGGTAACGGCCCGACCGGCGATCAACCTGCTGCCCTGGCGTGAAGCCGAACGGGCACGCAGGTCCAGGGCGATGGCGGGTGCCCTGGGCGGTGCGCTTCTTGCCGGAGTTCTGCTGGTGTCCGTGGCCGGCTGGTCTCTCGAACGGCGCATCGAAGCACAGGATCGCCGCAACCGGTTACTCGAGCAGGAGGCCTTGCTGCTCGAGAGCCGAATCGAGGAGGCACGGGGCTGGCAGGCCCGGCGCGAAGAGCTGCTGAGGCGCATGCAAATCGTGCGTCACTTGCGCGACAGCCGGCCGGAGACAGTGCGGGTTTTCGATGCGTTGGTGAATACGCTGGTGGATGGCATCCACTACGGGCGCGTCCAGAGGCGGGGTCGATTGATGCAGGTGGAGGGCTACGCGGCGTCGAATCGCCTTGTCGCGGCGCTGATGCGCAGTCTCGAGAACTCGCCGCAGTTTGCTTCCGCCCAGCTCAAGCGCCTTCGGGACGAGCCCCTTGGCGACGCCCAGGGCTCACCGGGCAGCAGGTTCGAGATGACCTTTCTGCAACTGCCGCCCCCGGCGCATAAACCGCCAACGAGAGGAGTCTGGTCTTTTGACAACCATTGTGAGTGAACCGGAGGCCTGAGGATGAACTGGCGGGAAACCATCAAGGGGTTGCCGAACTTCGAACCCACCGCCCTGTCCCTGGGGGATGTCGGTGCCTGGCCGCGTTGGGCGAGGTCCGCTGCCATGATGGTGGTGTGCGGTTTTGTTCTGGGCGGAAGTTACCCCCTGTTCGTTGCGCCCGCACGGGAGCGCCTGGAACTTGCGCAACTCAAAGAGGGTGAGTTGCGCCGCATCAATCGGCTCAAGGCCGCACAGACCGCCGGGTTCGCGGCGGAGCAGGGGAACCGGGAAGTGCTTGAAACGGCGGCCGCTTCATTGTTCAGGCTACTGCCGAGCGGCGCGGAAATTCCCGATTTGCTCGACGACATAACAGCCGCGGCGGAAGACAACGGCCTGGTCATGAGAAGCCTTGACCTGAAGCCGGAGCGTCATGCCGGGTTCTACGCGGAACGGCCCATGGAGATCTCGGTAGAGGGCGGCTATCACGAGGTCGGCGCCTTCCTGAGCCGTGTGGCAAGCCTTGCGCGGGTGGTCACGCTGCACGATTTCGACCTCGAATCGGCTGTGGCGCCGGGTATGGAAACAGGCGTGCGCCTGCGTGTGCTGGCTCACACCTACAGGCGCCTGGACGATGAGGATGCCCCGAAGTGAGAGCCATCGTCATCACCGTGATCGCCGTCGCCGGATGTAGCGCCGGCAATGACTCAGTCGAACCGGAGGACTTTGCGGAAGCGGTTCGCAACCCGCAGGGGGTGCAGGCGGAACCGCTGCCGCCGCTGGAGCAACCGGAAACCTTCGGCTATCGGGTACGCGGTCATCGGAGCCCATTCGAGTCTTCGGCCGGATGGGCGGCGGTCCACCGGGCGAAACCCGCGCTCGCCGCTCCGGATTCCGATCGGTCCCGGCACCTGCTGCGAAGTGTTCCGGTCGACCGGATAGCCATGGTGGGGACCCTGGCCCGCGGAAACGTCCGCTTCGGCCTGGTGCGGGTTGACGGTGGGCGGGTGCACCGCATCGGCGTGGGGGACTACCTGGGGGAGCAGCGCGGGCGCGTTCAGGCGATCGATCCCCTGGCGATGGAGCTTCTCGAAATCGTTCACAACGGCGGCGCCCGGGCCGAACGCACCCGCATCGTTTCCCTGAGGCGGCCGTTACCGGAATTCACGGAGGATCGGAAGCTGTGAAACAAGTGAGCGGCCCGGCCGCGTTTGTCGTTGTATCCGCCCTTCTTTGCGTGGCCGCACCCGCGGCGGGCGCCGCGGAGGCGTCGCCTGTGAAACTCGGCGAGCCTTGCACGGCAGGGCTTGCAGGTGTCGACGGCCCGTTGGCGGAACGCACCGCCGCCCGGCTCGGCGACACGGCCGGGCAGCCGGGTTCCGCGCAGGCCGAGGACGGCAACCTGTCGCTCGACTTCCAGGACATCGAGGTGCGTGCCGCACTGCAGTTGATCGCGGATTTCTGCGAGTTCAACCTCGTTGCAAGCGATACGGTCGCGGGCCGCATCACCTTGCGGCTGATCGAGGTACCCTGGGAACAGGCAATGGCGCTGATTCTCAGGATGAACGGGCTGGGGCAGCGGCGGGAAGGCGATATCGTGCTGGTCGCGCCCATGGAGGAGATCGCGGTTCGGGAACAACTCGAGCGGGAGAGCCGGCAGGCGCTGGCCGACCTCGCACCGCTTGCCAGCGAATTCATTCAGGTCCGGTATGCCAACGCGGCACAACTGCTTGCGCTGTTCACGGCTTCCGGCAGCGAAGGCTCCCTGCTTTCAGCCCGGAGCAGCGTCATGGTGGACGAGCGCACGAACGCCATCATCCTCACGGACACCCCCGCCAACATCGAGGCGTTCCGCCGGGTGATCCGGCGACTGGACGTACCGGTGCGGCAGGTGCTGATCGAGTCGCGAATCGTGACCGTCAGCAACAACCATTCGGAACAGTTGGGCATTCGCTGGGGTGGCGGCGCGGTCAAGCGCAACGGGCAAACGGAACTCAGGTTCGGCGGTTCGCTTGCCACCCTGGGCGAACTGCACACGTCCGGGCCCGGCGGGCAGGGCGGCATCGGTCTCTCATACCCGGAGGGCCTGGCGGTCGACCTGGGGGTTCACCGGTCGGACGCTTCGAGTTTCGGTGTGGGCATCACGGCGGAAGGGTACCTGGTCGACCTGGAGATCTCGGCTCTGGCGGCGGAAGGTTTCGCCGAAGTCGTGGCGCGGCCGCAGATCGTCACCGCGGACAAATCCCCCGCCCTCATCGAATCGGGAGTCGAGATTCCCTACCAGGAAGCGACCAGCAGCGGCGCCACCTCCACGGCTTTCAAGGATGCGGTGCTCTCCCTGCAGGTGACGCCCCAGATCACGGCGGACGACCGCATCGTAATGGAACTCGACGTCAAGCAGGACACGGTCGGGCAGATCTTCAACGGCATACCGTCGATCAACACGAACCAGATTCGTACCGAAGTGCTGGTCGAGAACGGCCAGACGGTGGTGCTCGGCGGAATCTTCCAGACGGTCAGGAACCGCTCCACGAACAAGACGCCGCTGCTTGGAGACATACCGCACCTGGGCCGCCTGTTCCGGCGCGACACCGAAAACGACGACGACCAGGAACTCGTGATCTTCATCACGCCCAGCATCCTCGTAGACGAAACGACACAGCTTGCTAGCGAATAAAGCGCATGCCGCGGGCATCGGGTCGCACGGTCGCGTTAAAATCTTTCGGTGCGCCAGAATATCTACTTTGTCGGGCTGATGGCGGTGGGCAAGAGCACCATCGGGCGCCTGCTCGCGGAATCGCTGGGTCGGGAATTCCTCGATTCTGACCACGTCATCGAAGAGCGGGCCGGGGCGCCCGTTGCGTGGATCTTCGATGTGGAGGGTGAACGGGGCTTTCGCGACCGCGAACAGGCCGTAATCGATGAGTTGACCCGCAGGGAAGGCATCGTGCTGGCGACCGGAGGCGGGGCCGTGTTGCGCACCGCCAATCGAACCGCGCTGGCCGGGCGCGGATGCGTGGTGCACCTCGACAGCTCCGTCGACCGGCTGGTGGAACGCACCTGCCGCGACCGCAAACGCCCCATACTGCAGGTGGGCGACCGCCGGAAAACGCTGAGCCGCCTGTTGGAGGATCGCACGCCGCTGTACGCCGAGATCGCCGATTACCGGTTCTACACCGACAGCCAGGGGGCCAGGGCGCTTGCCCGAAAAATCGAGCGAAGGCTGCAGGACGACGGGGTCATTGCATGATCGAACTCGAAGTCGCACTCGGCGAGCGCAGCTATCCCGTCCTGATCGGTGCGGGCCTGCTCCGCCAAGCCGGGGTTCTTGCGCCGTACCTGGCGGGCAATCAGGCGATGGTGGTCACCAATCGCACGGTGGCGCCGCTGTACCTGGATTCGCTGCGGGCGGCTCTGGGCCAGGTGCGCGCGGATGTTTTCGAACTGGACGACGGCGAGCGATTCAAGACGCTGGAGAGCTACTCGCGCATCGTTGACGCCCTGCTGGAACAGCGCCACAGCCGCTCGACCACGCTGATTGCCCTGGGTGGCGGGGTTGTGGGCGACATTGCCGGTTTCGTGGCCGCCACCTACCAGCGCGGCGTTCGCTTCGTTCAGGTTCCCACCACGCTGCTCGCCCAGGTCGATTCGTCCGTCGGCGGCAAGACCGCCGTAAATCACCCCCTCGGCAAGAACATGATCGGGGCGTTCCACCAGCCGGGGTGCGTACTTGCCGATACGGATACCCTGGCCACGCTGCCGGAGCGGGAGTATCGGGCGGGTCTTGCGGAGGTGCTGAAATACGGCGTCATCCGCGACGAGCCGTTCTTTGCCTGGATGGAATCCGGCGCGGCCGGGCTATTGCGCCGGGACCCGGACGCCCTGGCGCACGCCATTGAAACCTCCTGCGCAATCAAGGCGGGGGTTGTGGCGGCGGACGAGCGGGAAAGCGGCTTGCGGGCGATCCTGAACTTCGGCCACACGTTCGCCCACGCCATTGAAACGCTTACGGACTACAAGCGCCTTCTGCACGGCGAAGCCGTTGCGATCGGCATGGCGCTGGCCGCGGACTGCTCGGTACGGCACGGGATGATCGGCGAACGGGACGCCTCGCGCGTGCTGGCCGTCATACGGGCGCTGGGCTTGCCGGTGGAGGTTCCGGCGGGAATCGGGGCGAGCGCGATGCTCGATGCGATGGCCGTCGACAAGAAAGCCGTCGACGGACGCATTCGCCTTGTTCTGGCCCGTGGCATCGGCGAAGCCTCGGTAGTGGAGAATATCGAACGCGGCGCACTGCTGGCGACCCTGTCCGCGGCTTGCGACGGTTGAACCGCCGATCAGCGGCACCGACTCTCATCCTGCTGCCAAACGGTTTCATTGCGCGTCAGCACCCCGGATACCGGGGCGAATATTCCTGGCGGCAACCCGTTCGTTCCGGGCTGACGTGTACCTTCTTGCCGATGCCGGGAAGATCTTCCGATTCGGGACGATGTGATATCGAGGGAACTCCGGGAGGATGGCGATGTCAAACGGCGGACGAAAGCAGATAAAGGCTATTGAACATGTCCGAATCCACTGCATCGACCAACACCGAGTTCACCATCCAGAGCGTCGCGACCGAAATTGGCGCGCTGCTCAATCGTAACAAGGAAAATATCGCTGGAATGATGGATACGCTCGACGGAAACGACCCCGCGGCCACCTTTGCGCTTGAAATGGAGGTCGCCAAGTACCGGGCGGAGATCGGCATCATGGCGGCGCTGGTGAAAGACATCAGCGACGTCCAGCAGATGATCATTCAAAAGCTCTGACGGCGCGAATCTTCAACCTGCCGAACCGCCGGATTCCCGTTGCGAGCCGGTCTCCCCGTCGCGCAACCGGATGCGGCCCGAATGTGGGTGGTACGGCCCTTGTGCGGCTGACACGGCCCTTATGCGGGTAAACGACGAATATGCGGGTAAACGACGAATATGCGGGTAAACGACGAATATGCGGGTAAAGGACGAACGAATGATGGAAATATCGCGGGAAGTACTCAGAAATTGCGTAGGCCTCGGCTTGGTGGCCTGTCGCTTGCCTTCAATGAAGGAGCCGTCCCTGGATATCTTCGAGGCGGTAAAGGCGGTTTCGCCGGACAGCCCCGCCTGGATAATCGGGGTGGCGATGGTCTATGCCAATGCCTGCGGAAATCCCCAGGCAGCGTGCGCATTCATGACACAACAGCGGATCTCGGCCGAGACCGGTAATGCTTTGGCCCGCGCCTATCTCGGGCTGTTCCTGGTGATGGCCAGGCGCCGTTCCGAAGCGGCGACAGTCGCGCGTGCGGTTGTCGCCGACGGACAGGACCCGGATGCGGTCAGGCTCGCGCAATCACTGCTCGACCACGAGATCGGGAACGCCTGATCGCCGTGTAGCCCGGCTTGCAGACGGCCCTGTCCGGCGCGGCAGCCGCGCGAGGCAATGGGAGCACCACAATCGCTATCGATCCGACACAAATCCCCGGGCAACTGATCGACAGGCTGCGCGAGCCTCTCACGGTACAGGCGCGAGGCGTCGATGCCGGGGAACCCGGCCATGCGGCGGCAGAGTTTGGAAAACAGATGGGAGTGGCCGTGGACACGGCAGGCCCAGCCCATGCGCTGGGAGACCGCGTACTTGTCAACACGCCGATTTCCGCAAGGAAAGCCACGGCGTTGCGGCGCGCGACGCCGGCCGAAGCCGTGGCGGCCAAGTCCTCGATCGACACATCCCGCCTTGTCGACCTGCTCCACACCCAGGCCGAGATCGCGCAGTTCAGGGCGCGGGTGGGCCTTGCCGCCGCCGGCGTGCAGAGGTCGACGCAAGGCCTGGATACCCTTCTGAAATCCCAATGAACGCGCATCTTCTTCCCCCGTGTTCGCGGGAGCGGCTGTACGCCCTGTCGCTGCTCGTTCTCCTTGCGGGCTGCGGCAAGACGGAACTGTATTCGAAGCTCAACGAGCAGGAGGGCAACGAGATGCTCGCCTTGCTTCTGCAACACAACATCAGCAGCGAAAAGCAGGTGGAAAAAGCAAACAGCGTCAGCCTGCATGTCAACTCCGACAAGATTCCGGCGGCAATGGCGTTGTTGCGGAAAAACGGCTATCCGAAGGAAAAGTTCTCGACGATCAAGGATCTTTTCAACACCGACAAACTGATTGCTTCCCCTTACGAAGATCGGACCCGATACGTTTACGGCCTGTCGCAGGAACTGGCCGATACGCTGTCGCGCGTGGATGGCGTGATGACCGCAAGGGTTCATATCGTCATGCCCGCCGAAGATTCGCAAGACATCGCAGTGGCTTCGGCGGCGGTGTTCATCAAGCACGATCCCAACTACGACCTCAACGGACAGATTCCACAGATCAAGGCTATCGTGGCAAGCGGCATCGAGAGCCTCGAATACGAGGCGGTCAATGTCGCGTTGTTTCCCGCGGCCGATCAGGGAAACCTGGTCTGCTTCGATGGCGAGCCGCTCAGGTCGGTGCTCGGGCTCGAAATGTCGGCGGGCTCGGTCGGGCGTTTCTACCTGCTGTTCGCCCTGCTTGCGGGTGCGCTGCTCCTTGCCATGGGAGGAGCCGCGTATCTGTTCCGGGTTCGCCCGGCGGCTGAACCGAACGCCTGACGGGCGGTTTGCGAACCCGGCCGGGCACTGAAAGTGACGATGACACGGGAAGCGAACGGGCTGGCCGACGGGTCGCTGCGCGGCGACGTTATCGCGTTCTTTTTTCTGCCGACCCGCTACATGGACCCGAGTTGGTGGAATTCATCCGAATTGCCGGAGGGCCTGCAACGCCGGCTTGCGGCCGAACCGGGCAATCATCGCCATCTGTCCCGCCGCGTGCTCGGTGAGATGGGCATGGGCCGCACGGATTGTCTGAAGCTGTCGCCGACGACGACGCGGCTTGCGCTGATGGATGGGCAGCGTCTCGACCGGTTGCTTGTTCTCGCCGGCCTGACGCTGATTTCGCCTTCGGTCTCCGGTGCATTGCGCCGCGAGGAAACGCAACGGATCAAGAGCGGTTTCGGTGTCGATCGCTATGAGTTCGCGGTGCGGCGCGGGAAGTTCCTGCTGCAGCAGAGCCGGCTTGGAGATGTCCTTCCCGCCCAGTCGCCGGCGGAATTCGACCGGCCGATAGAGCGATGCCGGGGCCTCGGAATGGGGGCGCTTGCGGCGGCACTCCAGGATGCGCCGGCAGGGCTGGTTCGCCGCTTGCAGTTGAAGTTTCCCATGGATTCCGTCAAGCGCCACTGGCGGCCCCTGGCGGCGAAGCCGGCTGATTTCCTGCGCCTGTTCACACTGCTCGACCGCCAGGTGGATGTCGTATGAGCCGTCTTGCGATAAAGCGCCTGGATCGGGCGGATGTCGTGCCGCTGGGCAACCTGATCAAGGCCGACGCCTTCCATGTGATCGCCGAAGCCCGGGAAACGGTGGCTCGAATCGAGGAACAGGGCAGGCGGGCATACGAACGAGCCCGCGAGCGGGGCAAGGCGGAAGGTATCGAAGAAGGCAGGCAGGCGGTCGGGGAACTGCTGACGGAAACGGCGATCGCGGCGCAAGGCTACTGGAACCGGTCGGAAAGAAAGCTGATCGCCATCGTTGTCGATGCCCTACGACGGATCATCGGCGAGTTCGACGACGTGGAGGCGGTGGCGGGCGTGATCGGCCAACTGTTGGGGGAGGTAAGAGACGAGGGAAAGATTCGGTTGCACGTTTCTCCGCGGCAGCATCGTGACATCGAAAAAAGGATTCTCGGCGTGCCGGGTGCGGGTGCGGGTATCGCGCCGGTGGAGGTGATCGAGGATGCCGGGATCGACGTCGATGCCTGCAGAATCGAAACCGAGCTCGGCGTGGTGGAGACCGGGGTCGAGGCGCAGATCGAAGCTCTGCGCTCGGCACTCGAGGCCTACCCCGCGCTGGATGAGCCGGTCGTCGAGGCGTAGTTGGTGCCGATGCGCAAACTCCAGTCCCTTGTGAGGGAATTTGCCCTCCGACGGGGCATCGAGCCCCCAGGTCCGGACGATCAGGGGGTCTTCGAGATCGGTTTCGACCCGGACCTGCGCGTTCGTTGCTTTGAGTGGTTTGAGAACCTGCACCTTGTCTCTCGCCTGGCGATGCCTCCCGATCCGCCGATGCAAAGACGGGAGTGGTTCGGTCGACTCATGAACTATGCGCTGCATCGCATGAAGCGCAGCCGCAGCACGCCCGGGTTGTCGGACGACGGCAGCGTCACGCTGTTTGCGCGTTCGAAACTCGCGGGAATGACCGCCAGCGACTTCGAAGCCCAGATCGAAGAACACCTGAATTCGGTTGACAGCTATCGTTATGTGCTGGGCGCAGCGGAGCCGCCGGCGCCGCTGGAAACGCTTCCCCATTCCATCGTGCGCCCCTGATGCGCGGGGTCACCGATTCCGCGCGCCCGTGCCGGGAGCGGCCGGCAGGGCGCTCGGCCCCGCGCTTCGCGGCAATCGGCAGCCCGGGGGGCGGAGCGGCGGCAACCACCGTTCGGCAGGGGCGCTGAACGGGATGGACCCGCTCGCTCATTTCGGCAAGGAAGTCTTCTACACCCTGGTTCTGTCCATGCCGCGCATCATCGGGGCAATGACCGCCCTGTCGTTTCTCGGTCCCAACGTCCTTGGCGGCACCCTGGCCAGGAACGGTGTCGCCGCAGCCCTGTCGGTCGTGGTCTATCCGGTCGTATCGGCGCAGCTTGCGAACGCCGGCCTCACGCATCTGCTGTTCGCCGGGGCGGCTGTCAAGGAGTTTTTGCTCGGCATGCTCATCGGTTCGGTGCTAATGGTGATCTTCTGGGGCATTCAGGCGGTGGGGGATTTCATCGACAACCAGCGCGGCGCCACCATGGCCAGTTCCTTCGACCCGATGGTGGGGGAGCAGACCTCACCGCTTGCCTTGTTCCTTGTGCAGTCCCTGATCGCGGTGTTCTTCTGCTCCGGGTTGTTCATGGTCTTTCTGCACGGGATTTACCTCAGTTACGAAGTCTGGCCGGCGACCTCGTTCTGGCCCGCCATCGACAGGCAGGTCATCGACTTCTTCGTATCGCAGTTCGCGCTGATTTCGCTGATCGCGGTTGTTGTCGGTGGCCCGGTGGTGATCGCCATGTTCTTTTCGGAACTGGGCCTGGGCTTTGTCGGCCGATTCGCACCGCAACTCAATGTCTTTTTCCTGTCCATGCCGATAAAGAGCGCGGTGGCCCTGTTCGTGCTGATCCTCTGCTGGACACCGCTTATCCTGTATTTCAGCGAGCAGCTCGTCGGCTTCGAAGTCGTGGACCTGCTGCGCCGGCTCTAGCGGCCCGTTCATGAATCGCCCGTCTTCCGAAAAGACCGAACCGCCCACACCCAGAAGACTGCGTGAGGCGCGCAAGGAAGGGCAGGTGGCCAAGAGCAAGGAGATGGTCAGCGCGATCATTCTGGTACTGCTGCTGTTCTATTTCGACCTGGGCTCGGAATTTCACCTGCGTCTGTTCCGGGAGCTGCTCGACTTTCCGGCATGGATCGGGCAGATGACGTTCGAACAGGCCCTCGGCGCGATGGGAATGAAAGCGATCGTCCTGTCGTTGGCCCTTCTCGGCCCGCCCGTGGGAATCTCCCTGATCGCAGGGATATTCGTGAATTTCGTGCAGATCGGCGCCCTGTTTGCGCCGAAAGCGGCAAAGCCCGACGCGAAACGCATCAATCCCCTCACGGCGCTGAAAAACATCTTTTCAAGAAAGAACCTCGTCGAGTTGATCAAGTCGATCGTCAAGATTGCGGTTCTGAGCGTGGCGGTGACCTTTGTACTGTGGAAAGGGATGCCTGCCCTGGTGGCGATCCTCGATTGCGGGCTGGAGTGTGTCATTGTGGTGCTGGGCGCCCTGTTTCGCGAGATGGCCATCTATGTCTCGTTGGCTTTCCTTGCCGTCGCGGCGGTGGACTATTCCTTCCAGAAGCGCGCGCACATCCGGGAGCTCAGGATGACCAAGGACGAGGTCAAACGGGACTTCAAGGAATCGGAAGGCGACCCGGAGATGAAAGGACGCCGCCGCAGCCTGTTCATGGAAATCATCAGCACGCACGAGACCGCCAACGTCAGACGGTCGAGCCTCATCCTGGCCAATCCGGTGCACGTGGCCGTCGGGCTGTACTACGACCGCGATGTAACCCCGTTGCCGGTGGTCACGCTGAAGGAACAGGGATTGAACGCGCGGCGTATCGTCGCGATTGCCAGGCGGGAGGGCGTGCCGGTGATGGTGAACGCACCGCTCGCCCGCTCGCTATTGGCGGATGCGGATCTCGACCGGTACATTCCCGGTGATCTTGTCGTCCCGGTGGCCGAAGTGTTGAGGCTGCTGCACGACAGGGCGCTCTCGGATGAGTGAGACTCACCGCTGCCCGAGAACATAGTAGGCGATGTCCGGCCGTTCCCCGTTTTCCCGCGCCACCAGCGTACGGGGTTTTTCCAGTACGATGAACTCCGGTTCGATCGTTTGTATGCGGTAGCCGTTGTCGATGGTCGAGCCTTCCGCGTAGCTCTTGCCATCGTGCAGGACGACATGCTCCCGGTCGCCGAGAACCACGGCTCGAATGTCGAGGTCTATCGTGGACTCCCCGAGGAAACGTTCGTTACCTGTCAGCCTGAGCCGTGGCCGGGCGTTGAATTCTTTGTTGAATCGCTTCGCCAGTTCGGTGAGTTTGGCCATCTTCGCGCTATCGGGGCATGGGCCGAACAGGCTGATGCCGTCTTCCAGTTCCTGCACGCGCAGTTTGTATTCGAAACCCAGTTCTTCGAGCCGGCGTTTCAGTATCCGGATTCGATCTTTTTTCGTCTGTACCTCGTAGCGGAAACGCACCTGTTCCCCGGAGTCGCGTTCAAGACCGATCATGGCGGCGGACAGATCGCGTTCCTTCTCGACGTAGCCGGAGACGAGAAGCGTGTTCGGCGAGTCGTCCAGGGCCCGCACCGTTACCCGGTTCTTGCGGTTCCAGTTCAGGGCCTGGTCGAGGAACAGGGACGCGATTCTGGCGATATCTTCAGAGGCTGTGATCCACGCCGTTGCCTGAATGCCCGTTCCGGCCAGTTCATCGAGAAAGCGCTGGCGGTCGCGGGTGGTGCCGATGCTGCCGGTCACGGAAATTCTCTGGCCCTCGGGGCCGTCTGACGTCACCTCCACGAGGGCGCCGTAACGGTTCGCCATTGCCCTGATCCGCTCTTGCGCCGCGTCGGCATCGAAGACGCTCTGGGGGATTTCCTTCGGGACAAGCAGCCAGGCGGCCAGCATCGAAACGAGCAGTGCCAGGCCGGCCGGCATGGCCGGGTGCGGACGGAATCGATGCCTGAATCGCGGTCTGGCCGGTGGCGCCTCCGCTGCTGCGGCTGCCCCGCGACCGACACCGTTGATACGGCTTTTTGTCAGAGACCCGTTTTGGCGATGGCGCGGCGGTTGCTCTCCGGGATTCCCGGGTTCCTCCGCCTCGATATCGGGAATTTCGATAATCGGCCACGCCTGGCCGGCCGGCCCCAGGGCAAAGGACGACCGCCCGAACGCCACCACCTGGTAAGGTTGGAGATCGGCTGCCTCATCGACTTTGCGGCCATCGACGAATACCGGTTGGTCAGGATCGAGTACCGTCAGCCGCACGCCGGCGTCTGCAACGCTCAAGTGGATGTGACGCTCGCCGAGGCCGTCGTCATGGAGCACCAGATCGCAATCGTCGTCGCTGCCGATGCTCGTGTCCTCGTCATCGGACAGAATCGCCTCGGCTCCGGCATGCAGGCCGGAGAGGACTCTCATTTTCCACAGCGGAGCCGCAGTTCCGTTCCGCTCGCTCGGCGCTGTCACCGGATGCGCTCGATTCGGTCGAAGGACTCCATGCCATAGCTGATCAGCTCGGCGCCTACCCACCCCATGGTCAGGAAAAGCACGAGAATGATCGCCGCGAGCTTGAAGGCAAACGAAATCGTCTGTTCCTGGATCTGGGTGAGCGCCTGAAAGAGCCCGACGATGATTCCCACCAGTGAGGCCACCGCGATCGGGGGCATGGACAACACCAGCACCAGGAGCAGGGCCTGGGCCGAGTGGTTGATGATCTCCGCTTCAGACATGAACCGGTCTCATTGATAGGACAGGATCAGTCCCTGAACCAGTTGCTCCCAGCCGTCCAGGAAGACAAACAGCAGGAGCTTCAGCGGTAGCGAAATCGTTATCGGCGACATCATCATCATGCCCATGGCCAGCAATATGTTGGAGATGATGAGGTCGATGACGATGAACGGCAGATAGATGAGAAAACCGATCGCGAACGCCGAGGTCAGTTCTCCGACGACGAAAGCGGGAATCAGGACGAAAAGATTGTCCCGGCTCAATTCCTGCTGGCGCGCCTCGCCCCAGAGCGTGCTCGCGGTTTCAACGAAGAAGTCAACGTGATTCTCGCCCGCATGCCGGACCAGGAATTCTTTGTACGGCGCCAAGACGCCGGAAAAGGAAGCGCCTATCTCCTCCAGGTTGTCGTAGGTGACGTTCTGGGCAACCAGGTGGTCGTAGGTTTCCAGGGCCACGGGCATCATGATGTACACCGTCAGTATCAGCGCCAGGCCATGTATGGCGATGTTGGGCGGAATCGACTGTATCCCCAGTGCGTTGCGGACCAAACCGAACACGACCACCAGTTTGACGAAACTGGTACCCATCACGATGAGAAACGGCATCACGCCCAGGGTGCCGAGCATGACGATCAGAAGAGGCGGGTCGGGCAGGTTTTCCATGGTTTGGCGAAATCACCCTGCTACGTGCATGTCAGAATGCGGACGCCCACCCGCCCGTCGACTTCAACCAGTTCTCCCCTGCCGATCGTCCTGCCGTAGGCGCGGACTTCGACGTGACCGTGGGTGGCCTGCATCAGGTCGAAGACGTAACCGGGGCCGATGCTTGACAGCTCTCCGAAGGGGACGTCCAGTACGCCGGCGATGAACTGAAGCCTTACCGGCAGGGAGTCGGCATCGAATTCGGCCGCGACGGCATCCGGTTGGGAGCTCATCGGGCGCGTACCTCGTTTGCCGGGGTTGCCGTGACCGTCAGGTCCAGACCGTTGATCTCTCCTTGATGAATGATCCGGTCACCGACGCTGATGCGCAGTTTGCCGTTATCGACGTAGCTCTCGTCGAACAGCACTATGTCGCCCGGTTCGAGGCTTTGTGCGTCGGAGGCGGGCAGAACGGCCCTGCCGAGCTCGAACACCACCGGCGCGGGCAGGGCGGCGAAGTCGCGCCGGCGCCTGGCGGAACCGTCGCCGAGAATCTGTAGGGCCGACTCGGGCAAGCCGGCGTCGAGGTCTGCCTGCACCACGAAAAGGGATGCATCCGATTGCCGGTGGATCTCGAACCGCAGGCTGTGCGGCATGCTGCGGGGCTCTCCGACCGGGCAGCCTGGCTCATCCGTATCGGGGCCGGTCCCCCCGATTCCGGTTGTGGCTGTCAGCGTTACCGGTGTTTGCAGATACCGGCTCAGGGTGTCGAGCGGGTCCGCCAGAGCGGTTTCGAGCACCGCGAACTGGAAGTCGTTGTCCAGCTCCTCGAAGGCTTGCCTGGAAAGCAGATCCGTCAGCACAGCCTCGAGTGTGGCGGGACTCAGGTGAACGTCGATGGCAGCACCGCCCACCTCGATGCGGAGCGACATGCGGGTGTTGAATCGTTCCCGGACGGCGCGCGGCCGGACCGAGTAGCTGGCATCGCCGTTTGCCATCTCGATCGGCCGGTCACGCGAAAGCAGCGCATTGATCGTCGCGATAGCGTTGACGGACAGTCTCGGATAAGAAATAGGACGCCAGTTCACCGTTCAGTCACGCTCGGGAATCCATGCCTCCCGCCGGGGGCCATTACCTGATTGAGACAATGGTCCGGACCAATGGTTCACGAAAGTTCTCCGCTGAGAGTGCCTTTCGGTTCAGCGTGTTGCACCGTGAGAGGGGGAACCGTGAGAGGGGTCGTCGTCTTCGGCGGTGTATTGCTGTCGGGAACGCCCTTCGTTCTCCTCGGCGAACGTCCTGCCGCGGTTGATCGGTTCGACCTCGACGCGGATGCGGTCGTCGTTCATGCGGTCAGCCAGAATTGACTGAAAGCGAGCCTCCTGACCCGTCAGAAACTCCCTGGAGGCTTCGGACTTTGGTATGAAGACGATGTTGATTTCGCCCGCGTCGCGAAAAATCCGGATCTCGCTGCCGTCCAGACTCGAGGGCTTGAGTTGAATGCGGACTTCGTCGCCTCCGCCGGAGTTCGGAATTGAAACCAGTATGCGGTCGACGACCTCCGGAACCTGCTGAGCGAACCCGGCGGATCGCGCGACCGGAATCCGGGGTGCCTCAGCGCCGTTCGAGCGTACGGATTCCAGAGGTTCGGCCGGTGCGGGCGTGTTCGACACTTCCATCGACGGCGTCGGATCCGCTGACGTTGGCGTGACAGGGGAAGGCCCGGACTTGTCGGTGTTCGGCGACGGAGCGTTGATTCGTCCCTGCTCACGTTGTGGAGGGGGGGAAACAGTGGAAGAAGGCGTCCGCGCCCCGGATCGCTGCTGTCGCGGCACGGGGGAGTCACCGGCGGTGTCCGGCTTGTCCGGAGCCGGTCCAGGCTTTCCGATACCGCTGGAAGCCAATACGCGCGGTTTACTGTGGGTTTGCTGCGGCGGGGAATCGGGGTTCTCCGGGGCGGTGCCCGGGTTGTCGGGCGCTGTAGTCGGCGATTTGGGGCCGGGCGTGGGCGGCCTGCTGCGGGTTTGCCGCGGCGGGGAATCGGGGTTGTCCGGGGCGGTGCCCGGGTTGTCGGGCGCTGCAGTCGGCGATTTGGGGCCGGGCGTGGGCGGCCTGCTGCGGGTTTGCCGCGGCGGGGAATCGGGGTTGTCCGGGGCGGTGCCCGGGTTGTCGGGCGCTGCAGT
>JAPPHD010000075.1:0-2904 GCA_028821125.1 Gammaproteobacteria bacterium | reverse complement strand
GCCTGCTGCGGGTTTGCTGCGGCGGGGAATCGGGGTTGTCCGGGGCGGCGTCCGGGTTGTCGGGCGCTGCAGTCGGCGATTTGGGGCCAGGCGTGGGCGGCCTGCTGCGGGTTTGCTGCGGCGGGGAATCGGGGTTGTCCGGGGCGGCGTCCGGCCTGACGGCCGTTGTTGTCGAAGAAGGGTGATTGGGCGCGGTCTGTCCGGTATTCGAGTCGCCGGATGCGGGCGGCCTTGTGGCGGTTTGATAAGGAATCGAACCGGTTGAATCAGCCTGAACCCGATTTACGGATTCGACTGTTCCGGGCGCGCCGGCGGGCATCGGCCGTGCGGGGCGGGATGGCATGGGGGGGGAGTTGTTCTCCGCACCCGGGCTCGATCCGGTACCCGATACGGGTGGCTCGGCCGGATTGGGTTGCCTCGGGGTATTTGGCGACTGGCCTGACAATGCATGGCCGGGTTGCTGCCGCGAGCCCGGCGCGGTCATGGCGTCGTCTGCGGCTGGATGTACGCGTACCGCGGCGGTGGGCGGTTGCGAAGGGCCGGACGATCGCTGGAGACCGTCCAGGGTGGCCAGGACAGCCCGGCGGGTTTCCGGGGACTGGGCTTCGTTCAGTTCCTTTGTGGGGTTCAATGTCCGCTTGAACAGCTCTCGATTCGCGGCAGCCGGGCTGCCCGGGGCGGACGGCTCCGGCGCTGGTGAAACGCCGGAATCGGCTTGAGACGGGGGCAAGTTGATTACGTTATCCATGAGTTTCTGCTCTCTCTACTGTGAAACGGGCTGCGACTGTTTCCTCGGTTTCAGTTTCCTCCCCACGCTCCTCGCGGAGCTCTTCCATCCCGGTCAATCGGCTGACGTACTCCTCGAACCGGACCACTTGCCGGCGGGCTTCAAGCCCTCGCCGGCGGTGTTCGGTGAGTTCCCGGTCGGCATTCTCGAGCGCGTTCCTCGCATCGGCGAGTTCGTCCTCAAGTTTCAGTTCGCGGCTTCTCAGAAAGCCGATCCGCTGGCGGTAGCGGTCCAGTTTCGTGGCGCTCAGTTTCTGTCGGTGCACGGCTTCGTAGAGGCGGGCCGTCTCCTGTTCACGCCAATCATGGAAGTCCTGAAGTTCCCGCTCTTTCGCCTGACAGGCCGCGTGCAATCGGTCGTACTTCCGCTGTGCGTCGCCGAGCCTGGCAATGGCCTCGCGTTCGCGCTCGCGTTTTATGGTAAGCAGCCTGGCCAGCATTTCCGGTGTTCCGTGCTTGGTGTTCCGTGCTTGGTGTTCCGTGCCTGGTCATCCGTCCCCGACTATCCGTCCACGGCCTGTTGCATTTGCTGGAGCGTCTCTTCCAGCGAGGAGCTTTCCCGAAGGTCCTGTTTCAGTACCGCGTTGATCCGGTCGACCTTGGCAATGGCCTCGTCCGCGAGGGAGTCCGATCCCTGCTTGTACTCGCCGACCTTGATGAGCAGTTCCACTTCCCGGTATTTCGCGAGAAGTTCCCGTATTCGCGTGGCGAGGCGAACGTGATCTTCCCCGGCTACCCTGTTCATCACCCGGCTGATGCTGGCGAGCACGTCGACAGCGGGGTAGTGGTTGGCCTGGGCAAGCTCGCGCGAGAGGACGATGTGGCCGTCGAGAATGGAGCGCGTTTCGTCGGCCACCGGCTCGGTCATGTCGTCGCCTTCGACGAGCACGGTGTACAGTGCGGTGATCGAGCCCCTGTCCGATTGTCCCGCCCTCTCCATGAGTTGCGGCAAGGCGGCGAACACCGAAGGCGGGAAACCACGGCGCGTCGGCGGCTCTCCGGCCGATAGCCCGATCTCCCGCAGGGCTCGGGCGAAGCGGGTCACCGAATCCATCAACAGCAGCACTTTCGATCCCTGGTCGCGGAAGTATTCGGCAATGGCCGTGGCCACGTAAGCCGCCTTGATGCGCTCCATGGCCGGGCGCTCGGAGGTCGAGACGACCACCACCGACCGCTGGAGCCCTTCCGGGCCGATGCCCTGCTCGATGTACTCCCGCACTTCCCGGCCGCGCTCGCCGATGAGCGCCAGAACCTTGACGTCGGCATCGGTGTTGCGGATCAACATCGACAGGAGCGAACTCTTGCCGCCGCCGGCAGCGGCGAATATCCCCATTCGTTGCCCCTCTCCACAGGTCAGCAGCCCGTCGAATACGCGCAATCCCATGGTCAGCGGCCGGTCGATGATGCGGCGCCGCATCGGGTCCGGGGGCTCGGCGAGCACCGGGTAACGGGCAGCACACTTGACCGCGCCGCCGTCGAGGGGCTTGCCCAGTCCATCGAGCACGCGGCCGAGCAGTGACTGACCGACGGCCACTTCATGGGTCTTTCCCGTGACGGCGACCTGGGTGTAGTTGGAAATCCCCTGCGTCGCCCCCAATGGAGACAGCAGCACCTGCTGGCGGTCGAAGCCGATCACTTCGGCCAGCCTGTCCGACCGGCGGGAATGCGTCCGGGCGCTCTGCAGAAGGCACAGCTCGCCGATCCCCACGCCCTGAACCGTGGCCCGGATCAGCGAACCGGCAACGCATTGTACGAGCCCGCGCTTCTCGATAAGCGGCGCATCGCGAATCGTTCTGCCGGCCCACTCGGTGAATCGATCGAGTCTCGCGCGAAGCGACGCCGGGTCGTGGTGAAAGCGGTTAACGTTCATTCACCGATGGTTCCGGCTACAGGGATATCTTGCCCAGGGGCTGCACGGTCACTTCCTGCGTCAGCTCCTGAAACGAGAGCACGGCAAGGTCGTAGAACTCGATTTCTATCATCTTGCGCAGGTAGCGACGGATATCCATCGCGGTGACGATCACCGGTTTTGTCTCCAGCCTGCCGATATCGCCGACCAGTGCCCTAGCCCGACTTCCGCAACTCGGCCGAGATCGAGTCGAATTTCACCATGATTTG
>JAPPHD010000072.1 GCA_028821125.1 Gammaproteobacteria bacterium | reverse complement strand
CCTCGAACTCGGCGGTCGCTACCAACTGGAGGGAAACGCAGGCGGCACGATCAGCCACTGCGAGCGTCCTTCGCATCTCGGGCTGACGTGGGAGATCGGCGATGACGTGAGCTGGGTGGAGGCGCGTCTGCGCAATGATGGCATCGGCCGCTCGCGCCTTGCGATTACGCATACCGCGCTGGTGTCCGACCACTGGCGCGAGTTCGGTCCCGGCGCCGTCGGCGTAGGTTGGGAGATGGGCTTGCTGGGGATGGAACTGCATCTTGCGCAGCCGGACGAACCCAAGTTGGACGCGGCAACGTTCCACACGACTCGTGACGGAAAGGCGCTCCTCGTCGGAAGCAGCGCCGCTTGGGGCCGGGCGGCCGAGGCAGCGGGAACGGACCCCGACGTTGCGCGCGCGGCGGCGCAGCGTACAGCGGCCTTTTACACGGGCGAGTCGGTCGCACCGGATTGATGCACGCGTTCGACGTGCCCCACGACCCTGAGCGGTCGCCACCTTTTCTGAGGTCTGCTTGAATGCCTGCCAATGCTTGACGTACCAATCGCCTTAAAAGGAGCGCCCGGCTCGCCCTACACTCGCAAGATGCTGGCGCTGCTGCGCTACCGGCGCATTCCCTACCGCTTTCTGCAAAGCGCGGTGGACGGGAGGGAGCCGGATGCCGGTCTGCCACAGCCGAAGGTGGGCCTGCTGCCCACCTTTTACCTGCCCGCCGCTGATGGCGAGCTCGAAGCGGTGGTGGACTCCTCGCCCATCATCCGCCGCCTGGAGCAGGAGGTCCTGGGCCGCTCGGTCATTGCGCCCGACCCGGCCTTGGCGTTCATCGACTTCCTGCTCGAGGACTACGGCGATGAATGGTTGACCAAGGCGATGTTCCACTATCGCTGGCACTACCCGGCGGACATTGAGCGCGGCGGCGAAATCCTGCCCCGGTGGCGCAACCTGGCCGCCAGCGACGCGGAGATTGCCCCCATGTCGGCCTTCATTCGCGACCGTCAGATCAGCCGCCTGCATGTGGTGGGCAGCAATGAAACCACCGCTCCGATCATCGAGGCGAGCTACAAACGCTTCCTGAGCCTCTTCGACGCCCACATCCGCAACGGCCCCTTCGTGCTCGGCCAACGTCCTGGCGCCGCCGACTTCGCCATCTTTGGCCAGCTCACCCAGTTGACCGGTTTCGACCCCACGCCGATGCAAATCGCGCTGCAAAGCGCGCCCCATGTCTTTGCCTGGGTGGGTGTCATGGAGGACCTTTCCGGCCTTGAACCCACCCGGGACCACTGGTTTGATCGCGATGCCCTGCCGGATACGTTGCGCGGGCTGCTTGAGGAAGTGGGCAGGGTGTACGCCCCCGCGTTGCTGGCCAACGCCGCCGCGGTCAATCAGGGCGCGGATGAAGTGCGCACCGAGATTGACGGGCGCCCGTGGACCCAAAAGCCCTTCCCCTACCAGGCCAAATGCCTGCAATGGCTGCGCAGCGAACGGGCGCGGCTGGACGGGGAGGATCGCGCCCTTGTGGATGAACTGCTATCAGGAACCGGCTGCGAGGCGCTGTTTCAGGCGCCCTAGCTGCGCTGCGGAGCGGCTCAAGGCCTTGGGCGGGCTTCAGGGTGGCATGTAGGCCGCGTGGCGTCTGCCTTGCGCTCCATTGGCCCAAACTGCCGGGGTTCTCCCTGCACGCGGCCAACTGCTGTGAGGCCAACCAACGAGGCAAGCTCGAAAAACCCTGTCGTTACATCGCCCGCCCGGATCTTGCGCACAATGATCCCCGCGGTTGATCAACCGTCAAAGCTATGTCGTTCGGGATGCCTACGACGTGGTGTGCTGTTTGGAGTTCGACCCGCAAGGGCTTGCGTCATGACCGGCCTCGGAAAGCCAATCGACGATGTGGCGCACGGCACTCGGCAAGCACATCCATGACGGCATCGCGTCCCGCACCATGGCCGGCAGCGCGTTTCGACCCTCGTTCACGGCAGTCACCGAATTCGTCGTGAGGCCTGAGCAGGACAGCTTCGAGCGGGGCTACGTCCGCGAACTGTCCACGCCACGCCCGCCGATCCTCTCAACCGGTGCAATCGCCTCCGGCAGGGGCGGCGGGGCGATCGAGAGCATGCCCATGAGCCGGCACCTCAATCCCGTCTGGTCTCAGCCTGCCCCAATGCCCAGCCATCGAAATAGGGAGAAACCGCGCCGCGCCGGATGCCCGTTTCGGGGTCTATGTGGATGCCGACCCAATAGCCGCGCCAGCCGCCCGCGGTCTCCGGGGGTATCTCCTGCATGGGCTGTTGCATGGCCCGGACCCGGGCAAGCAGTTCGGCATCGAAGGCGCCCTGCTCCACTGCCTGGGCGGCGGGGTTTTCGGTATCCGTGCCCAGCGCCCGGTCGAGGCCGCCGCCCATCGGCCGCAGCACCTGGGCGCTCTCGGCGGCCGCCTTGGGGTCGAGGCCGTATTCCAGGACGTTGACGATGGCCTGGTAGGTCTGCTCGTGCACGCCCATGCCGATGCTCGAGGAGACCAGCACGGGCTTGCCGTTTCTGGTAATCAGCACCGGGTTGGTCTCGATGGGCAGCCGCCGGCCCGGGCCGGCCCGGGCAATCTTGGTCTGCTGGTACTTGCCGGAATCGGCGATTGCCACGCCATCGACGAAGATGCCGGTCGTCCCCCACAGCGCGGTGTTGATGGTGTGCAGCAGGGCCGCCGCATTGCCCTCCGCATCCACGGCCACCACCGCGTCGGAGTGATTGCCGGATGACGGGCCGGGCTGCCATTGGTAAGCCGCGATATTGAGCGTATCCCAGCCATCGGTCTGCATGGCCTGCCACAGCGTCTTCGCCGCTTCCTTGGAGGTGCGTTCCGCCGGCGTCGTGGCCACGCCCGGCGCATGGGCCTCGATCAGCGCGGCGGGAGTGACGTGGTGGGTGAGCGAGGTGCCCATGATGTCCATCACGCGGGCAATGCGGGTAAGCCGGAACAGCGCCTCCGGCGATTCGGTGTAGTGGCCGAGCCGGCCGAGGTCCGCCCGCTCGACGAGGTTCAGCGCCTCGACCATGTTGACGCCGCCGAGATTCGGTTGCGCGGTGGCATGCACATCGTAGCCCCGGAAGGTGGAACTGAGGGGCGCCTTCCAGATCGGCTCGTAGCGCTGCAGGTCCTCGAGGGTCATTTTGCCGCCCTCGGACTGCACTGCCTCGACGAGCCTTTCCGCCCAGGGGCCGGTGTACATGTAGTCCGCCCCGTGCTTCGCCACCTGGCGCAGGGTGTGCGCGAGTTCCGGCTGGCTGAAATGGTCTCCGGTGGCGTACCAGCTTCCGTCGTCCCTGGTGAAAACGGCTTTGGTGCCGGGCCGCCGGGACAGCACGTCCCTGCGCCGCTCGATCATGCCCTCGAGCATCGGCAGCACCTCGAAGCCTTGTTCCGCGAAATAGATCGCCGGGCCGAACAGCGCCTCGAACGGCAGCTTGCCGAAGCGCTCGTGGGCAGCCTCCAGGCCCGCCATGAATCCCGGCACCAGGGAAGCCCGCCCGCTCGGCACGCCGTCGCCGGGAATGGACAGCGGGTCGTCCTCGCCGAGCACCGTGTTCCAGCCCCCGTTCAGGTGATGCACGTCGCCCGTGGCCGCCTCGAAGACCATCAGGTCCATGAATCCCGCATGGCTGACGCAGCAACTCGCCCACAGGGTGATCTCTGCCAGCGCATGGGTCATCACCGCATCCACTGCGCTGCCGCCCCGGTTCAGCGCTTCGAGCCCGGCACGGGCGGCCGCTGCGGCCGTGGTGCTGACGACGATGCCCGTCTTCGATTCCGCCAGGGGCTTCTCGGCGCCGAACAGGTTCTCGTACCGCTCGAGTTCGCCGTCGGGCCAGGTACGCGGCGACAGGTCAGGATCGTTCGCCATGGCCAAGCTGGCGACTAGACACAGAAGCAATGATGTCAGACGCGGCATGGGAGTCTTCCTCAAGGCTCGGTGACCGGGGAGACGCAGCCAGCGTCAACCCCCCTCAGAGCGGGCGCAGCCGGGGCCCGGCTGACCTGTGGCGGGATCGTCTATTGCAAATTGATAGTGGTAGCAATACGCTACCTTTATGAGTTCAATTCACATTCGGGAAATCGAACCAGCCACCCTTGCGGCCCTGAAGCGGCTGGCACGTATCCATCACCGGTCGTTGCAGGGCGAATTGCGCGCCATCCTTGCCCGGGAGGCACGGTTGGCACCGCCCGAGGAAGACACCCGATCGCTCGATCTGGTTACGGTGAACACCGGCCTGGCAACATCGTGGAACAGGGATGAAATCTATGGTCCCGAAGGCAGGTGACCGCCTCTTCATCGACACCAATGTGCTTCTGACGGCGACGGACGAGTCGCGCCCCAATCACGAGATGGCGCGCCGGCTGATCACAGAATCCAACCGCAACGGTTTGCACCTGGCGGTGAGCGGCCAGGTATTGCGGGAATACATGGTGGTGGCGACGCGGCCGATGGATGTCAACGGACTGGGCCTGGGCCCGCGCGATGCCATCGACAACGTGGAGGCGTTTCTGCGCTTCGTCAGGCTGTACGACGAGACGGAAGCGGCAGCCGACAAGCTGCGCCGCCTCGGGCTGAAACACGGCCTGCAGGGAAAGCGCTTTCATGACGCCAACATTGTCGCCACCATGCGGGTGCATGGTATCCGCGGTCTGGTGACCGGCAACCTCAGGGACTTTGCAGCCTTCGAAGACGTTGACGCTGTAGCCCTGTCCGATGCCGTGGCGGCGGATTGAGGCCGGCGCTGGAGACGTACTCCACCACCTCGCGGCCCGTGCCGTAGCCGCCGCCGACGATGACCGACTGGAAAACGGCGCCCGGAACGATCCAGGCCTTGAACCACCTGATCACCGGCACAGGCGCTCAGGCAGCGTCTTTCAGCCACATCAGCAGGAACTCGGCCACCAGCGCCGGCCGCTCGCTGCCTTCGATCTCCACGGTGATGTCGAAAACGTAGAGGGTACGCCCGTTGGCGCGTTCCTCGATGCACTTCAGGCTGATCAGGCCGCGTATTCGCGAACCCTCCGGCACGGGCTCGACATAGCGCAGCCGGTTGATGCCGTAGTTGGCCGGGTAGCCGTCGGTTTTCGGATCGCCGTCGAGCTTGTAGCGGAACACTTCGTAGAGCATGGGGGTGGTGAGCGAAGCGGTCATCCAGCCGAACGAGATGGTCCTGCCCCAGGGGCTGTGCGCCGCCGCCCAGTCCGGGTCCATGTGGTGCGGGTCCGGGTCCTCGATCGTCTCGCCGAAGGCGGTGATGCGATCCTGGGTGATTTCCATCCAACTGGAACGGAAGATCTCGCCAACGTGCTGCGCGCAGTTCTCGAGTGTCATATGTTCGGTGGACATGGCCTGCTCCGACAGGGAATCCGGGCCGTCGCTCCCCGAGCGCCAGCCCGGGCGGCAGTGCTTCGGAATTCTGCTCGCGAACCGCCGCATGATCAAACTGGCGACCGGCAGTGAGGGTCCATGTTCCGCGAATGCTTGAACGATATCGGTTGTCAGGCAGGTCATCGCATCAGTGAGTGGTCGATTTCCTACTTAAGAAAGGGAAGAATCGCTATTGGCCTCGCATTCAGGCGGAGAGTACGATACCCACCATGAGCAGCGAAGCAGCAAGTCGTTCCCGCAAGACTATCGCGGATTTCATGCCGTTCGCCGCCATTGCGCTGACCGTGTTACTGGCAGTTTTAGGTCAGGCTGCCTGGCTGGATGGAAAAATCGAACGTTTGGGTACAAAACTCGGCGACGAGATTGCACGGTTGGACGGCAAGATCGAGCGGCTCGACACAAAACTCACCGGCGAAATCAAACGCATGGAAGACCGGCTGGACGCAAAAATAGAAACCCTTCAAGAGGGCCAGGCCGCGATTCGGGAGCGTCTTGCCGGGGTGGAGAGTCGCGTTGACGCGCTTTCAACTCAACCATCCAAACCTGTCTCATAACAGCAACCACCCACTCGGTCTCGTCGTAATTGTTCCCGCCGGTATTGAGGTTGCGTACGAAGCGCGGGAAGTTGCTGCTGGAAACCTGCAGCCCGATGCGGTGTCCGGCGCGGAACAGGTTGCTCGTCGCATGGAAGTCGATCTCGAGCCTGTAGACGCCGCCCGGTTCCATGAAAACTGGCGGGACCCCGAGTTCGACGCGTCGCAGCCGGCCGTCCAGCCTTGAGGGCCAGGACCGGCGTCGATGTCTCGGCGATGCGGCCGCCCGCCGGCGTGGCGGCGATGGCGTGTTGCTGAAACGAACCGGAAATGGCCCACCGACACGCCGCCCACCATCAACACAAAGCCCCAGGCGATGGCGTCGATGGTATGCAGCAGGCAGGCGACGTTACCGGCCGCATCCGCGGCAATGACGATATCCGATCGTTGCGGCCGGCTGCGTTCGAGCTCCGGAAACCAGATTGCTCCGACCCGGTCCGGCACCTCGCCTCCCGTGTCCGGCATTCCGAGCACGGCATGGACGCGGCTGATGCGGATGAACTCCCTGTGGCGCAGCGCGCGCTACTCGCTGCTTGTGGTGAACCGGATCTCAGAACGGAGCCAAACACGAAGGCGACGGCGGCGCGGGAGGATTCTGCAGCAAACGACGTCGAGCTGGCGCCGCGTCATTGGCCCGAAGGCATGTTGGAGCGGTTCCGGGAGTGCCACAACACCTTTGAGACAGAGCGCGCCTGTTCATCGCTTTCAGATGCCGTTGCTGTCGGCGGTCACCACCTCGTGCGTGAGATCCCGCATGGACTGCGGCAGTAGAACTACGGTGTTACTCCGCTCCGGCCCGATACCCCTGCGGCGGCCGCATGCCCAGCAGGTGCGTCACGAAATAGTCCCATTGCCGGCGCAGGAAGTACGGCTCCGCCTCGCCGGGCGAATGCGCCGCGTTCGGCAATATGAGCAGATCGAAATCCTTGTTGGCCTTGATGAGCGCATCGACCACTGCATAGGTGTTGCCCGGGTGCACGTTGTCGTCCAGCGCCCCGTGCACCAGGAACAGCTTGCCCTTCAGGTTGCCGGCGAGGTGTGCGTTCGAGCCTGCCTCATAAAAGGCATCGGCCGTATCGCCCTGGTAGCTCTCGCCCCAGATGGGCAGATAGGTGCGCGGGTCGTGGTTGCCGGCGCCGGAAACCGCCACCTTGTAGAAGTCCGGGTAACTCAGGATGGCGTGGGTCGAGGCGTAACCGCCGCCGGACCAGCCGTAGATCCCTACCCGTTCCCTGTCGATGTAGGGCCGCTCTGCCGCAAGCTGTTCAATGGCGGCGATATGGTCCTCGAGGCTGCCGGCGGACCCGAGCAGGTTCACCCCAGGGGGAAAGTGGAAATCGCGGCTGCGCCCCGGCGTGCCGCGGCCGTCGACAGACATGACCACGATGCCCACCTCCGCCATTGCCTGGGCGCCGAACTGGCTGAACAGCGAGCCGGTGAATGCGTGAGGATCGCGCCAGACCTGCGGCCCGGGGTAAATGGAGTCGATGATGGGATAACGCCGCCGCGGGTCGAAATCGGACGGAAAGAACAGGGTGCCGTAGAGCGTGGTCCTGCCGTCCGCCGCCATGACCGTGAACGGCTCCGGGGGGATGAAGCCCCCCTCCTCCAGGGGCGAGATATCGGCGGTCTCCAGCACCGCGATCAGTTCGCCCCGGCTGTTCAGCAACTCGGTGCGGCCCGGATCCGTGGTCGTGCTCCAGGACGCCACCAGGTAGTCACCGCTCGGCGAGAATGGGGACTGGCCGGCGAGCAGACTCATGATCGAGCCGTGATTGCCGGGACCGCCGGTAATTCTCCGGAAGTCTGAGCCGTCCGCATCGACGGCATAGATGAAGTGGTGGTATGGATTGCCGTCCGCTTCCGACTGCGACCCCAGGAAAAACAGGCGCCCGGCTTCCCGGTCCACATGGAGGATCGTCCCAACGTTCCAGTCCCCGGCGGTAATCTGGTCAACATTTCCATCCGCATCCCTGCGGTATAGATGCCCGTAGCCGCTCTCGTCGGAGAACCAGACGATGCTGCCGTCCGCAAAGTCGACCACCTGGGGCGGAAGCGGCGTGGAGATACCCGGCGACGACGTGCGTTCGCTGGTCCGCTCGAATTCGACGGTGACCTCGCCGGTTTCCAGATCGACCCGATTGACGGAGTAGCCGCGCGCATAGGGCAGGCGGTGCACGAAACCGAACCCGCGCCCGTCCTGGCGCCACCAGACTTCACGGGAATCCGGCCCGGTGAGCGCGGCGTAGGTCAGCTCGATGTCGGGATAGTCGATGTCCATGCGCTCGCCGCTCGGGATGTCGAACACCACGAAACGGCCCAGGGGCTTGACCTCGTCCCGGGCGAAGGCGTAGCGCATCGTGTGGGTTCGGGGCCGCAGGCTGCCGTCCTCCGGGGCGTACTCGATGATCGAGAGTTTTTTCACCTCGCGCTCATCGACCCGTTGGGTGAGCAGTTTCCGGGAGTCCGGCGACCACTTCACCTGGGGGGCGTGCCCGCCCTGCAGGCGCTGCATGGTGATATAGGCGACGTTGGTGCCGAGCTGGGCACCGTACTCCCAACCGTCCTCGCCGTTGGTGGTCAACCGGATATGGGTTTCGCCGTCGACCGAGCGCACCCAGAGGTCGTGGTCCTTGCGGTAGGCGGCCCAGCGGCCGTCCGGAGAGGGCGTCTCCAGCGGCGTGAACGGCGGCGCGGGCGGCGCGGCCGCCGCGCAGCGCTCCGCCGTGCAACGGTAGAACGATTCCCCCGCCGAAAAATCGATTCCGCCGTCGGCATTGAACGTAAAGGTATCGAACGGCAGCATCGTTTCCGTGTAGCCGCCCTCCCCTTCGAATCTGGCAAGTTCATGGGCAATGAGCGCATGGTCGAACGACGGTTCCCGGTTGCCGGTTGCGGCATCGACGGTAACGAACCGCTTGCCGCCCCCGGCAAGCGCACGCTTGTACCAGAAGCGGTCTTCCTCGCCGATCCAGTTGGGCGTCACCGATGCGTTGAGAACGTATTGCTGCGCGTTGGCGAGCAGGAACCGCTCGGCCCGCCGGTAAGCTTCTGCGGGAACCATGGCCTTGTCGAGCGAAGCATTGCCGGTTACCGGCGACAGGTCGCCGACTTGCGCGGGAGCGTCCTCAACACCAGCGGGTTGGCAGCCCAGGGCCACCGCCAGCAGCGCGCCCGGTACGGTGTACCGCGACAACCGGAGCGCCCACCGGATCATCCCGTTACTTCCCCGGTGCCGGCACGCCGCGCACCCGTTGCCGGGCGCAAACGTGCCGCCCGAGCCTCGGCATCGCATCCGCTCATTCAAAGGGTCGCAGCATCTCGACCAGGAACCGCTTCTTCAACTCCATGTTGTACTCGCCCGTCTTGCCCATCATCCCGTGCCCGGTATTGGGGTAAACCATCATCCGGTGCTGCTTGCCGAGGCGGATGAGGTGCTCTGACATCTGGAACATGTCCGCCTGGGTGCCGGTGTCGTTGATGCCGCCCGTCTGCAGCAGTTCGCCCTCGAGCAGGGGTGCGAGCGCCATGGCGTCCGCGGCATCGTAGCCCGCCTTGTTTTCCTGGGGCATGCCGAGATAGACCTCGTAGAGGGTGAAGCGCCGGGAGCTGTAGCCGGGCACCTCGGCGATGCCCACCTTGTACAGGTCCGGCGCCTGGGTCATGGCGCGGAAGGCGTAGTGGCCGCCCCAGGATGCGCCCATGACGCCGACCCGGTCGAGGTCCATGTACGGTAGCCGCTCGCCGAGCTGCCGGATGGCGCCGGCATGGTCGTCGATCTCGAACTGGCCCCAGTTCATGTAGATGGTGTCGTGAAAGGCCTTGGACCGCTCCGGCGTGCCCCGGCCGTCGAGAGTCACCACCAGGAAGCCGAGCTGGGCGAGGGCCCGGGGGAAATTGACCATGCGCCCAAGCAATGCCCCGAAAGGACCGAGATCGTCACCGAATTCCATCGGCCGCCAGACGGTCTGCGGCCCGGCGTAGATGTATTCGACCACCGGGTATCTCCTCTGCGGATCGAAATCGTTTGGGAAATAGATGGTCACCCACAGGTCCGTCTCGCCGTCCGCAGCTTTCACCACCTGCTCCCGGGGCGCCACCCAGCCGAACCGCTCGAGGCGGCCGATGTCGGCCTCGCCCAATACGCGCACAAGGGCCCCGTCCGTGCGCCGCAGTTCCGTTCGCGGCGGCACGTCCACGTTCGAGAACGTATCGACGAAATACTCTGCCGACGGCGAAATGTTGGCGCTGTGCTGGCCGTTGCCCTCGGTGAGCTGGGCGAACCCCCGGCCGTCGAGGCCGACCCGGTAGAGGTGCGTGTCGTAGGGCCGGGACTGGTCGCCGTGCCCGGTGAAATACACCCAGCCGTTCTCCTGGTCGATACGCACCACGTCCTTCACGGGCCAGTCGCCGCTGGTGAGTTGCCGGACGAGCCGGCCGTCCATGTCGTAGTGGTAGAGGTGATCCCAGCCGCTGCGCTCCGAATTCCAGATGAACCCCGAACCGTCCGGCAGGAGAAAGAAACCCGTCTCCGCCGCCCAGATCGCCTCGTGGTGGTTGGTGAGGAATGTCTCCGACGACTCTGTCATGACCGTGCGCACTTCCCGCGTCACCGCATCCACCGCCAGCAGTTCCACGCTGCTGAGCAGGCGGTCGTAGCGGGCGACGAGCAGTTCCGACCCGTCGGGCAGCCAGGTGAGCACGCGCAGGTAGTGGTCGGTGTTGTCGCCCATGTCCACATGCCTCGGTTCCCGGGCGTGGATGTCGAGCAGGTACAGTTCCGAGCGGTAGAGGTTGGCGCCCGCCGGTATGGTGATGACTTCCCGAACCTCTTCCAGCGGTTTCAGCCACTTGATGGTGGGAATGGTGGGCATGCCGTCCGCATGCTGCCTGATGACGGCGATCTGTTCCCCGGTGGGCGACCAGGGCTGCCAGAGCGCCGCTTCCACATCCCAGAAAACCGCGTCGGTGCCGTCGTCGGTGACCGGCACTTCCTGGCCGTCGATGGTGGCGCGCAGCGCCAGGTTGTTGTTCCTGACGGTGGCGATCCACTTGCCGTCCGGCGACATCGCTTCCGGGGACGGAATGGGGCCGAGCCCCTGGAAGCGTTCCCGCGGGTAGGTGCCCGGCACGGCGCGCTCGGCCTCGCTCTTGACGAGCTCGATGGAAAACGATGCCGGCGGGAGTTGCCGGGTCACCGCGTAGGTTTCCAGATCGAGGGTGAAGTTCGCACCCTCAAGGGCGAATGACACCGTCCCCGGCCCCGCCATCTGAAACCGGGCGAAGGGAACGCCGCCGCCCGCCGGTTCGTGGCCGAGCGCTTCGGTGAGCGCGGCCCGCAGGCGGGCGCTGTCGAACAGCGGTGCAACGGTATTCTCAGCCGGGTCGACCTTGAGGATGCGGCGGTCGTTCGGGCCGCCGTCGGCGTACCAGAAGGTCGATCCGTCCGGCAGCCAGTTCGCCGCGACGCGGCCGCCGTCGATCATTTCCTGGAAGTCGAGATACTGCCGATAGGCGGCTTCCCGGTCCTCCGGGACGGCGCCGGCCCAGGCCAGTGAAGCCATCAGCGCGCAGTACAGGCAGGCAAAGGGTTTTACCATGATCTTCAATCCGTGTTCCCCGGGTGATTCTCGTATGACGCATGCTCCCGCCCGTCCCCCAGGACAGGTGAGCCGGCACTCCGCGGCGGGTTGTTCAGAGGTATTCCGCGATCCGTTCCGGGCTGTACTTGCCGGTCAGCACGTATACGTACATCGGCAGCAGCGCCATGCGCGCGTCCAGCGTTTCGTTGTAGCCGATGGTGTAGTAGCCGACCTGGTGGAAATAGGTGATGCGCGCGCGAATGAAGGCTTCGTCCTCGCCGTAGCCGAAGTCCAGGAAGATGCGCTTGATGTAGGCGATGCGTTCCTCGTCCACGGCCTTGACCACCGCGGCCACCTCCTCGGACGTTCTTCCCCAGTCGCGCAGCGCGGATTCCAGGGAAGGGTCGAACTCCGATTCGTCGATCCACAGGTGCACGAGCCGCACGAATTCTTCCATGCCCGATGCGCTGTCGCCGCCGACCAGGCGATTGAACATTTCGTGGCTCTGGGCCTGCCAGCGCGCCAGCAGCGTCTGCACCAGGTGGTTCCGGTCGCGGAAGTGCCAGTAGAAGCTGCCCCGGGTGACTTTCAGGTCTTCCGCGAGCGGGCCGATCTTCACCGCGTCGATGCCGCCGTTCACCAGCCGCCGCTGGGCCGCGTTCAGCCAGTCTTCCGGGCTCAACCGGGAAACGGTCCGCAGGCCCTCGTCATCGAACCCCGGTCCGCGCCCCTGGGTCGCGGCGCTGGATTCACGCATGGGCGTCACCATCCATCGGGGCTGTCATTGGCAGATATTCAACAACCTCATAACAGCCTCCGACGCAGCGCGGCGGTTTCTACCTCAGTCGCGCACTACCGGCCGGTGTGCTGAACAGCAGGGACCAGACGATCGCCGGGAGAGAGTGGAGTCGAAACGAAGGGCTGTATTCGTGCACAAAAGGTCTGCAGGGCGCGGAATCGCCCGGAATTGTGGTGATTGAATCGACCCAGCGTCATTGATACATCGAAAAGGAGCCTACCCATGAAATTTCTGCTCGCGCTTGCCCTGTGTTCGTCCGCCCTCGCATTCGCCGGCGAAAGCGTGCGGCCCAAATACGAAATAGACCTCTCGAACCCCTATTCCACCGACAGCGTGCCCGCCTATGCCGGCGTCCATGCGTCCGTACATGCCTACATCGACGACCGGCTCGATGCGCATACGGCGGCGCTGCAACGCTGGATGCGCCAGCCCTCCATCAGCGCCCAGAACGTGGGCGTGCGCGACATGGCGGAGATGGTGCGCGGCGATTTCGAGGCGCTCGGCTTCGCCGAGGCGGAGCTGGTGGAAACCAGGGGCCACCCCGGCGTCTGGGGTTACTACGACGCCGGCGCCGAGAAGACGCTGATGGTCTACATGATGTACGACGTGCAGCCGGTGGACCCCGAGGACTGGCGCTCGCCGCCGTTCAAAGCGGCAATCGTCGACACCCCCCAGGGCAGGGCCATCATGGCGCGGGGCGCCACCAACCAGAAGGGACCCCAGCGCGCCCTACTGAACGCGGTGGAATCCATCCTGGCGGTGGACGGCGAACTGCCCGTGAACCTCATGATCACCGCGGAAGGCGAGGAGGAACTCGGCTCGCCCAACTATCCCGAGATCATCGACACCTACGAGGCGCGCCTCAGGCAGGCGGACGGCGTGATCTTTCCCATGTCGGGGCAGGACGCACAGGGACAGGCGAGCCTGGTGCTCGGCGTCAAGGGCATCATCTACTGGGAACTCGAGGCCCGGGGCGGCGCCTGGGGCGGGCCCGTGGAGGCGGAGATCCACGGGTCGTACAAGGCGATCGCAGACTCCCCCGTGCTGCGCCTGATCAAGGCGATCTCGACGCTGGTCAGCGACGACGGCAATACCATCGAAGTGCCCGGTTACTACAACGGCGTGCGTCCGCCCACCGCCGAGGAACAGTCGCTGATCGCCGGTTACGTGCAGAAGGAAAACCTGGCCACGCTCCGGGAACTGTTCGGCATCGAGCGCTGGATCGACGGCATGGAGGGGGTCGACGTGCTGCACGAACTCATCTACACGCCGACCATGAACATCGACGGCCTATGGGCCGGCTACACCGGCGAGGGCGTCAAGACGATCCTGCCGCACATGGCCACGGCCAAGATGGACTCGCGCCTGCCGATCGGCATCGACCCCGACGAAGCCCTGGCGAAGATCCGCGCCCACCTCGACGCCAACGGTTTCGAAGATGTCGCCATGAACGTGCTCGCCGCCTACCCCGCTTCCCAGACCTCGGTGGACACGGACCTGGTGCGCTCCGCCATCGCCGTCTACAAGCGCTATGGCGCAACGCCCATCGTCAATCCCCGCATCGCCGGCAGCGCGCCCTTCTACCAGTTCACCGAACGCCTCGGCCTGCCCATGATCCCCTTCGGCCTGGGCCACGGCCGCGGCGCCCACGCCCCGAACGAGGTCTACGTGGTCGACTCCGCAGGCCAGGTCGCCGGCCTCGCCGAGATCGAGAAAGCCTACGTCGATCTACTCTACGCCTTCGCCGCGGATTGAATGCGATGCAACCCGGTCACAACCGCGAGCACCGCCATTTCGTACCCGATACGTAGATACATTCACGGGATACGCCGGGCGAATCGCCGCCAGAAAGCGCGGCCTGCTTTTATTAAGTTGGACAGCCCGTCCTCCAATCGGGCCGTTCCATGATTTGCGACGCTGGTACCGTTTCCCGCCAGGCATCCCGACCACACCCGTGGTCACCCGGGCAGCCACACTTACCAAGCTCCCGCATATATCCGTAACGCATTGCGTTATATAACGCACAGCGTTATAGTTGAGACAGTGATCCGTTCGTTCAAAGACAAGCGCGCAGAAGCCGTATTCAACGGCGAACGCGCCAAGAGGCTTGCGACCGGGATCCAACAGCGGGCACGGCGCAAGTTGCGCATGCTCGACGCGGCGACCGTACTCGACGACTTGCGAGTCCCGCCATCGAATCGTCTGGAAAAGCTGCGAGGCGACCGCCAGGGTCAATACAGCATCCGCATTAACGACCAATGGCGTATCTGCTTCGATTGGCGGGACTCCCATGCAAAGGACGTGGAAATCGTCGACTATCACTAGAGGTGAATCATGCTAGAAAACATACATCCGGGAGAGGTGCTTCTCGAGGAGTTCCTCAACGAATTCGGCATCAGCCAGAACCGGTTAGGCCGGGAAATCGGCATGTCGCCGCGCGCGATCAATGAAATCGTTCACGGCAAACGTTCGATCACCGCGAACTCGGCGTTGCGCCTGGCAAAGTACTTTGGAACCTCTCCGTCATTCTGGCTGAATCTACAGGCCAGCTACGACTTGGAGGAAGCCGCAAAGGCGTTGGACCTCAGTGGCATCACGAGGTTTGCGGCTGCCTGAGCGCATGCGCATGGCGGATTTGCCCGGGACCTTGGAAGCCCGACGGCAGGCTGCTACCCCAACTGGTTCCAGCGTCTGTAAACCCACTGCTCGAAATCCCGGCCCGCCTGGCTGCGGTAGGGCTCGGCCGGCCGTACCACATAGTAGTACCCGGGTTCGAACAGGGCCTCGTTCTGCAGAACGATCAAGCTGCCGGCCGCAATTTCCCGTTCGATAAAGCGCTTTGCAATCAGCCCGATGCCGAGCCCGCGGCGGATGCTGTCGAGTATCAGGTGATATCCGGTGTTCAGGTACAGGTTCCTGCGGCCGCACAGGCCCTCGGCGCCGGCGATTCGAAACCATTGTCGCCACTCGCTGCCATCGTCCGCGTGCAGCAGGGTGTGTCTGGACAACTGGTCGAGGATGGATCTGCTGCGGTCCATTTCACTCATCAGGTCGGGACTGCAGATCGGCAGTAATTGTGAGCCGGAGAGTCGCGTGATGCGCTCTTCGCTGACCGGCGGCTTGCCGTAGGTGATCGCCAGATCGACATCGCTCGGCACCTCCTTGGGATACACGGGAATGGGATCCAACCGCACGTCGTAGTGTTCGTAGCTCTCAAGGAAATCACCGAGATTGGGCACCAGCCAGTTCGTGGCGACGCCGGTGGCACAGGCAACGTGCAATTCAGCCGCCTTGTTGTCGCGGGCAACACTGGTGGTCGCCCTGACGAGGCTGTCGAGGGCCGCCGTAAGGTCATGAAGCAACCGGCTGCCGGCCGCAGTCAGCAGCAGCCCCCGGTTGCTGCGCTCGAACAACGGCACCTCCAGCATGGATTCGAGCTTTCGCACCTGCTGACTGATGGCGCTATGGCTCACGCACAGCTCTTCCGCGGCGCGCCGCATGTGCAGGTGGCGTCCGGCCGCCTCAAATGCGCGCAGTGCATTGAGCGGGAGCAGGCGCTTTTCGGTATGCATCTATGTCCGCATCTGTTTGTTAGAAATACTTACCATGGCGTAGCAACTTAAGCCAATTGCATCCAGTTTTGCAATACACTAACTTGGGGCTACCGGAGAGAGCCGCAGCCTGTTGCGAGCGTGGGGTTCCGGTCGTCTGGAGGAAGGGGCAATGCAAAGGAACACATCGGGAAAGCGCAGATTTCAAACCACGGCCATTGCCGCCGCGGTATCCGCGGCGCTTGCAGGGTCGCACTCTGCAGCCGCCCAGGAACTGGAGGAGATCGTGGTCACGGCGACCCGCCGTGCAACCTCTGTCCAGGATGTGCCATACAACCTGTCAGCCTATACCGGAGACAGCCTCGAGCAGCGCGAGATTACCGCGCTCGGGGAATTCGTGCGCCGGGTACCCGGGCTCAGCATCAACGACGTCGGTCTGAGGGAGGCGGGCAACAACAGCACCCTGGTCATGCGGGGCCTGTCGGCCGAGCCAGGGAGCGGGGCCGGCGAGATACCGAACCTGGCCCGTCCGACGGTTTCGACCTATGTGGGCGAGACGCCGGTGTACTACAGCTTGAAGCTGACCGATATCGAGCGGATAGAGGTTCTGAGAGGCCCGCAAGGCACGCTGTACGGCGCGGGGTCGCTCGGCGGCACGCTGCGCATCATCCCGAGAAAGCCGGATCCGACGCGGTTCGAAACCCGGGTGCGGGCCGGTGGTTCGAGTACGGCGAACGCCGACGACCTGAACTACGATGTCGACGCGATGCTGAACGTTCCGGTCGGCGACAATGCCGCCTTCCGGCTGTCTGCGGGTTACGAGCAGGTGGCGGGTTTTGTCGATGCGGTGGCGCTGGGAAACCGGGGCCCGGATGGGGCCTTTCTACTGGCGGATCCGAGCGACTTTGTCGGCAGCGGCCCGGACCGGTCCGGATCGATGGAGGATTCCAACGAAGGCGATGTCAGCCACGTGCGTGCTGCGGTGTTGCTGGATATCAATGAGAGCGTGGAAGCGCTGCTGACGTACCACCATCAGGAGGTTGAAACCGACAATTATCAGGCGGAGAGTTTTGGCGAACACCGCACGCTCCGGCTGCACGGCACCAATCCCCTCGAGTCGAGCCTCGACCTGGCATCGATGGAGGCAACCGCAGACCTCGGGTTTGCAACGCTGACCTCTGCAACGTCCTACTACGACCTGAATACGGAAACCAGTGTGGACGCATCGGGCATCTACGAAGACTTTTTTTCCTTTTTCTATTTCTACTATCCACGCATTTCAACGGTTTCCAACTACGTCGGTAGCGATGAAGCGTTCGTGCAGGAGCTTCGCCTGGCATCGAGCGGCGAGAACCGCATCGACTGGATCGTCGGCGGTTTCTATCTGGACCAGGAACTGGATTTCACGACGATGCAGACCATGCCGGGTTTCGAAGGCTGGTTCGAAGCCTCGGGATTGCAAGCCTATTTCGGAACGCCCGTTCAACTCACGGACCCGCCGAACCTGGTGTACCGTCAGGACCGAACGACGAAATTCGAGGAGATGGCGCTCTTTGGCGAGGTCAGCCTCAATGTGTCCGATGCCTGGCAGATTACCGCCGGTGCGCGCGTTTTCGAACAGACCATCGACAACGACAACGTATCGATCCTGCCGACCTGCTACACGATCCTGGAAAGCTTCGGGGTCGGCTTCTACTGCGGCGATCCGCCGCTGGGCGGTTCGTCCAATCAATCCAGGGACACGGTGGACGACAGCGTGTTCAAGGTGAACACGTCCTATGCGATCAACGACAACTCGAACGTTTACTTCACCTGGTCGCAGGGGTTCCGGAACGGCGGCGTCAATGCCCTGCCGACCGTGGGCTACGTGGACGACACCCTCGGAGGCGCTTTTCCGAACGTCAACACCTTTACCGCAGACCAGGTGGACAATCTGGAGATCGGCATAAAGGGCAGCCTGGCAAACAACACGGCCCAATACAGCGTCGCCCTGTTCAGCATGGATTGGGAGAACGCCCAGGCCAGGATCGCCGGTGCTTTCAGCGGCGTGGACGGGGTCGGCAACTCGAACGCCGATGCACGGTCCCGGGGGCTGGAGCTGGAGATCGGCGGCGTCGCCGGAGATCGTTTGAGTTACATGCTCGGATATACATACACCGATGCCGAATTCGTGGAGGACGGAGAGATCTACACCTCGGCGGTTACGGACGGGACTCCGCTGCCGGGCCATTCGGAACACATGGCGGCGGTGTCGGTGAGCTATAACGTTCCGATGGCCGGGAACGCGCTGCGATTCACGGTCGATGGCTATTACCGCTCCGAATTCGAGAACGGGCTCCCCGGCAGCAACGCGGAATACCGGCTGAACTCGTACACCCTCTGGAACGCGAACGTTGCCTATCACCGGGAAAACTGGACGTTGCGGCTGTTCGCAAAGAACGTGACGGACAAGGAGGCCGCCGTATCGGCGAGCCTGATATCGCCGCAGACCAATCGGCTGGTGCTCGTGCGGCCGCGCACTGTCGGGCTCAGTGCGACCTACTTCATGCGATGAACCATCTCGGGCGGGCTGGAGCGATCGCGATTCAGTCGACCGGCCCGCCGGCAATCGCACGAACTCCGTGAACATGCCAGGCAACGCCTCCCGGCCCAATGGCGACCAGATGGCGCGACGGTTGTCGGAACTCGTCAGACAGGGAAAAGCAACGCGGGTCCTTCCACGCATTGACGATCTCGCCCGGGAGTACAGCGATCACGGCGGGGTCCAGCAGGCAATCAGCGAGGTTGCCGTTCTCGCGAAGGACTTTCCGAAAGCCATCGCCCTGGCCGAACGCGCCCTTGCACTGGACAACGGCGATGTCAGGCGCCGGCTGCACCTCGCCATATGCCACATTGCAGCGAACGAGCAACGCCGGGCGGCCGAGATTCTCGCGCGCGCCGAACCCGATCTCGATGGTTCGGCCGAGCAGTTTTCGATGCTTGCGAGCCTCTACGTTCGCCTGGACAGGCACGAGCGCGCGGCCGAATTCTACAAACGAGCGATCGAACGGGAACCGGCCAATGCCAGGCATCGCTTCAGCCTGGCAGCGACCTGTCGATTCATGGGATTGCTCAGCGAGGCGGAGCAGGCGTGCGACGAGGCGCTCGCGTGCGATCCGGCGGAATACGAAGCCTACCTGATCCGATCCGATCTGCGAAAACAGACCAGGGAGCGGAATCACATCCGGCAGATGGAGGCGGTTCTCGCGCGGGGGACGGGCAACTACATGGGCGAGGCGATGCTGTGCCATGCGCTGGCCAAGGAATGCGAGGACCTGGGGCTTTTCGAGAAATCGTTCCGCTATCTGAGCCGGGGCGCCGCGGTTCGAAGACGGCACCTCACCTACGATGTGAACCAGGATCTCGAGCTGATCGAGCTGATCGTCACCACATTCGTCGACGAGCGGATTCGGCGCGTCGGTTCCCGGGGATACCGCTCAACCGAACCGATCTTCATCGTCGGCATGCCGCGGACGGGCACCACTCTCGTCGAGCGGATCATCGGCAGCCACTCAAGGGTCAAGTCGGCCGGAGAACTGCCGAACTTCCCGCAGGTCATGACGCAGATGGTCAACAGGCAGAGCGCGCAGAAAAAAGTCGCACAGACCGACATGGTGCCCGCCTCGCTGAAGCTCGACATGCGGGAACTGGGCGAGTCCTATGTCGAGAGCACTCGCGGGATCACCGGCGATACACCGCATTTCATCGACAAGCTTCCCTTCAACTACCTGAACATCGGGCTGATTCGCCTCGCGCTGCCGGACGCGAAGATCGTTCACGTCAGCCGCGATCCCATGGATACGTGCTATGCGGTGTTCAAGACCCTGTTTCAGCGCGCGTACCCGTTTTCGTACAGCCTCGAAGACCTGGGCAGGTACTTCGTTGCCTATTGGAAACTGATGGCGCATTGGAAATCCGTTTTTCCCGGCTGGATGTACGACGTCAGCTACGAAACGCTGGTGAACGAAACGGAGCGGGAGAGCCGTCGCCTGGTCGAGTACTGCGGGCTGGAATGGGAGGATCAACTGTCCCGGTTCCACGAACAGGATGCGCCGTCCATGACGGCAAGCGCCAGCCAGGTGCGGCAGCCCGTGTACCGGTCGTCGGTGGGCAAGTGGCGCAACTACGAAAAGCAGCTCCGCCCGCTCTCCGGCCTGCTGCGGTCCGCCGGCATCGAGATCCCATCGTGAACCCGGAGGTATTCATAACCTGCGCACTGACCGGTTCGGGAGATACGGCCCACAAGAGCCCCCACGTTCCGATCACGCCCGGGGAGATTGCGAAAGATGCACTGGAAGCGGCGGATGCCGGCGCCGCCATCGTCCACATTCACGTCCGCGATCCGGAAACGGGCCAACCTTCGCGCGAAATGGCGCTATACGAGGAGGTTGTCGAGCGGATACGGGAGTGCAACACGGAATTGATCCTCAACCTGACCGGCGGCATGGGCGGCGACCTCTGGTTCGACCTGGGGGATGGGATCAGGCTGTCGCCGATGAGCGATTTCGTCGCGCCGCTGGAACGAGTGCGGCACATCATTGAACTCGGCTCCGACATCGGGACGCTCGATTGCGGCTCGCTCAATTTCGGCGAGATGGTGTACGCGACAACGCCCAACATGCTGCGGGAAGAACTCAGGGCCTACCGGGAGCGTTCGGTGCGCCCGGAAATCGAAGTATTCGAGCTGGGCCACATCGAGATCGCGAAACTGCTGATCGGCGAGAACCTCTTCGATGCCCCGCCGTTGTTTCAGCTTTGCCTCGGCGTCGTGCATGGCGCCCCGGCGACGCCGGACGTCATGAAAGCCATGCGCGATTCATTGCCGCCGGGGTCGATCTGGGCGGGATTCGGAGTGGGGCCGATGCAGATTCCAATGGTTGCGCAAGCCGTGCTTCTCGGCGGCCACACAAGGGTGGGCCTGGAGGACAATCTGTATCTGGAGCGCGGCGTATTGGCCACCAACGCGGGCCTGGTGGAGAAAGCGGTGGGCCTCATCGAGACGCTCGGCAGCCGGGTTCTCGACGCCGTCGAAACTCGTGAGTTCCTTGGTCTGAAACGTTCGGCAGCAGCGCCCGTCGGCAATGCGCCATGAAACTCCTGCTCGCGACCATGAAGCATGAGACGAATACCTTCTCTCCCGTCCCGACGCCAATCGAACGCTTCCATGCAGACGGGCGGCTGCTGGCGGGCGATGACGCCATTGAGTTCTACTCCGGCACCGGCACGGCCATCGGAGGCTGTCTGGACGTTGCCGCGGCCGCCGGTGCGCGGGTGGAAGTGCCGGTTGCCGCCGATGGCTGGCCCAGCGGGCCTGTCCGGGACGAGGCTTACGAGGAACTGGCCGGACGCATCTGCGAGGCGGTGAGCCGGGGCGGATACGAGGGAATCCTGCTCGATCTTCATGGAGCAATGGTCACCGAGACGTACCACGACGGGGAAGGTGAACTGCTGAGACGGATCAGGGAGATCGATGGGCATTCGCCCGTCGCGGTATCTCTGGACATGCATGCCAATGTGTCCCCCGAAATGGTCTCGCGCATCGACATCCTTTGCGGGTACCAGACCTACCCACACCTCGACGAAAAAGAAACCGGCCTGCGTGCCGCCCGCATGCTGGTCGATACAATACGGGAAGAGCGTCATCCCTCGCTGGCCTGGGGAGCGGTCCCGATGTTGCCCCACGTGATGGCGCAGAGCAGTTTCGACGAACCCAACAGGGGCCTGCAGCGCAGGTGCAGACAGATTTCCGAACGGGGAGCGCTCGATGCGAGCCTGTTCACCGGATTTCCACACGCCGACACACGCTTTGCCGGCCTGAGCGCCGTTGTCGTGACCGACGACGATAGGCACCTGGCGGTTGAACTGAGGAACGAACTGCTTCAGGAAGCCTGGTCCGAGCGTTCGAACTTCGTCTTTGCAGTGGAACCGCTGCAGGAATCGGTGTCCCGAGCCCGGAATCTGGCTGCCGGAGCCAATCTCGACAAGCCGGTGTTCCTGCTCGATCACTACGACAACGCCGCATCCGGCGGATCCATGCGCCACGCGACCGTCCTGCGGGAAATCGTGCGGCAAGGCCTCGCCGACGTGGTTTTTTTCGCGATGTTCGATCCGGACGCCGTCTCCGCGGCGCAACGGGCCGGGCTGCACCAACGCGTAACGGTTCAGTTCCCGGAATCCGACACGGCAAGAGGCGGGGAACCCTTCGCGTTCGAGGGAATCGTCACCTGCCTGTCGGACGGGCGCGCGTTTGCACGCGACGACGAGCGCTCCGGCCTGCTGATCGAGATGGGGCCGAGCGCGGTCATCAGCTCCGGTTCGGTCGACGTGGTTGTGGTGTCGATGCCGATGGAGCCCTACGACATCGCCTGTTTCAGGCCTTTCGGCATCGACCCGGCCGCCAAGCGGTTCGTTGCCCTGAAAAGCCGCGTGCACTGGCGTGCGGCGTTTGAATCCATGGCGGCCGCGTTCATACCCTGTGCCGGGTCGGGCGCCTGCACGTCCGATTACAGCGAGCTGGATTTTCAGAACATAAGGCGTCCGATCTTCCCTCTGGACCCCGATACCGGATTCGTTATCGAGTCCGTGACCTGATGGCCGGAGCGCCTGGACACACGAACCCGATGCCCGCATTGCGTGACCACAATTCCCTGAGCAGAGTCGCCGTAATCGGAGCGGGACTGATCGGCGCCGGGTGGGCAACACAGTACCTGCAGGCAGGATTCGAGGTCGCAGCCTGGGACCCGGCGCGCGGCTGGCGCGACAGGCTTTGCAACCAGGTTCGCAATGCACTGGCCAGGTTGCAGGTCGAGCCGGTGCGGCAAGCGGCGCTGTTGCAGAACATGGAATTTGCCGGGAGCTGTGAGGAAGCGGTCGCGGGCGCCGACTTCGTGCAGGAGAGCGGGCCGGAAGACGCCGACATCAAGCGGTCGTTGCTGGCAAGGGCATGTGCCGCGGCCCCCGCGGATGTCGTGATCGCGTCGTCCACCTCCGGGCTGTCGATGACCGATCTGCAGGCGCGCTGCACCGCCCCATCGCGACTGGCCGTTGGCCATCCTTTCAATCCCGTCTACCTGATGCCCCTCGTCGAAGTCGCGGGAGGCCGTCACACCTCCGCCGAGGTCATCGACTGGCTTGCCGGGTTCTACCGGGGCATGGGAAAGGAAGCGATCGTCTGCCGTTCGGAGAACATGGGGTTCATCGCGAACAGGCTCCAGGAGGCGCTGTTTCGCGAAGCCCTGCACATGGTCGCGGCAGGCGACGCGACCGTGCATCAAATCGACAAGGCGGTCTGCTCCGGCCCGGGATTCCGCTGGGCTTTCATGGGGCCTTTCCTGACCTACCACGCGGCAGGCGGCCGCGGTGGCATGCGCGCCTTCTTCGAGAGCTTCGGCGAAACGCTTTCCCAGCCGTACTCCCGCCTGAGTGCGCCCGCACTGAACCGAAGTCTGCGGGACCAGGTCATTCGGGCATGCGATGCAGCCTATGGCCGGTTTTCGATGGAGGAAATCGACGAGTGGCGCGACAGCAACCTGCAGGTTCTCAAAGCCGGCCTTCGCCCTAACCCAGGCGCTCCTGAAGGGTGATTGCGAACAGTGAAAGCGCCTGATACGACCGGTTACTCTTCAGCGCGAGCCGCCCGCGACAAACCGATCCGGCGCGGATGAACGGAATCTCGACCGGCCCTGATGTAAATCCGGGTTCGAGCCGGGGCTGGTGGCGCGAACTATGGCTCTATTTCGTGCTGTTTGCGATTCCGCTGGTCGGGTACATACATCGGCTCGTCATCAACATCCTGATCGATCCGATCGGCCTGGAATTCGGCCTGACCGACACGCAGGCCAGCCTGCTGCAGGGTCCGCCATTCGCACTCGTTTACGGCCTGATGGTGATTCCCATGGGATTGCTGGCCGATCGTGGCAGCCGCGTCCTGCTGCTCGGCACCGGCGCCATCCTCTGGAGCATGGGTACGCTGATGTGCGGGTTTGCTCCAACCTTCGCGTGGCTGTTCGCGGCGAGAATGCTGGTCGGGCTGGGCGAGGCGGCTCTCATGCCGGCCGCCGTTTCCCTGATCGGCGACCGTTTCCCGGAAAACCGTCGCGGGCTCGCGGTAGGCATTTTTTTCATGGGGGTCAATGCAGGTTTCAGCTCGGCGTACGCCGTTGGCGGCATAGCACTCGATCTCGCTCAAGCCGGGGCGCTCGCGGTGACCCCGTTTCTCGCGGAGATGTCTCCCTGGCGCCAGGTGTTCTTCGTGCTTGCGCTTCCCGGCTTCATCCTGCCGCTGCTGCTGGTTTCGATTGGCGAACCGGAACGGCGGACGGCGATTCAGCACGATCGGGCGGGCCGGTCGATACGCCGGCTGTTTTCTGCTCAGCCACTGGCCACGATCCTGGTTCTTCTGATACTCCAGGCGACGGCGATCGCGGTTGCGGACAACGGCATTTACGCTTGGCTGCCGCGCCTGCTGTCGCGTTTGTATGAACTCGGTTCGACGGAGATTGGCTTGACGCTCGGTGCAGTCGTTGCGATCGCGGGTGCCCTCGGTGGGCCTCTCGCGGGCCGATTGACCGATCACTGGGTACAGCGAAAAGGGCCGGCCGGGCCCTTGCTGGTAATCGCGGTGGCCATCGGCGCGGCGACGATCGCCGCCCCGATGTACGCACTGGGTTCCATCTGGCTGGTCTATGCGGCTACGGCGATCTGGGTGACCGCCATTGTTGCGGCGAGCGCGGCCACATTCGCATTCGTCTCGATCGCGGTCCCCGACCGGCTACGAGGCATCTCCTCATCGCTGATCACCTCGGTGATGGCGCTTGTCGGGCTCGGTGCAGGGCCAACGACCATCGCCGCGGCGCTGGAGGGGTTTGCCTTCGCACGCGACAGGGTGGATGCGGCGATGGTCGTATCGGCACTGCCGCTGTGTTGCATTGCCCTGGTTGTGGTTGCGGTGATCCTGCGAAAGGTACGGCATCTGCCGGCACCGGCGGAGGCGTGATGGGGGGCACTTCAGCGAGCCACCAAAGGAGCCGTGATCGAGGCATTTCGGCAAGTCACCGGCGGAGGCCTGATGGGGGGTACTGCAGCAAGTCACCGACCGAGCCGTGATGGGGTCAGTTCAGCGAGTCGACGTCAAGGAATTTGAGATGAGGGCATCCGCAGTGTTCACAACAGGCCTCTGCGCGACCGCGGTCGTGGTAGCGATGCTCGGGTCGCCGGCCCTGGGGGGTGCAGCCACTGCGGCCGGCCTCGAGCCGCACGAGGTGCTTGCCAGGGACATTCTCCGGCAACTGATCGAGACGGATACGACGGACAGTACCGGCGACAATACGGCGGCCGCACAGGCGATGCGTGAACGATTGCTCGCCGCCGGATTTGCCGGGGAGGAAGTCGAAGTACTGGCCCCCGCACCGCGAAAAGGCAACCTGATCGCGCGGTACCCCGGGCGGGAACACGGCCTCAAGCCACTATTGCTGCTCGCGCATCTCGACGTCGTGGCGGCAGACGAGCAGGCGTGGAGCCGAGACCCTTTCTCATTCGCTGAAGAGGACGGTTTCTTTTACGGCCGCGGTGTCTCGGACGACAAGGACGAAGCGGCAATACACGTGGCCAACCTGATCAGGTTGCGGATGGCCGGATACCAACCCCGCCGGGAAATCGTTCTGGCTCTGACCGCCGATGAAGAAGGCGGCAACCACAACGGTGTGCAATGGCTGCTTGATTCGTATCCGGAACGGCTGGACGCCGAATACGTGCTGAACGAAGGCGGTGGCGGGGTTCTGGTCGGCGGTGAGCGCCTTGCCGTCGAGGTACAGTTGACCGAGAAGCTCTACCAGACGTTTCGGATCGAGACGGCGAGCCGGGGCGGTCATTCGTCCATGCCAACGGACGACAATGCGATCCATGCCATCTCGGAGGTGATACAACGCCTTCGGGAGCACCGCTTTCCCGTTCGCCTGAACCCGGTCACCGAGGCCTTCTTTGCACGATCCAGGGAATTGAACACCGGGCAATCGAGAGAGGCCATGGAAGGCATCCTGCGAACGCCGCCCGACCGGGAATCGATCGACTTCCTTGCAGGAGACCCGTTCTACAACGCCATGATGCGAACCACCTGCACGCCAACGGTGATCCAGGGCGGGCATGCGGAAAACGCCCTGCCGCAACGGGTGACCTTGACGGTGAACTGCCGCCTCTTGCCCGACGATTCACCCGATCGCATCGAACAGACCATTCGTTCGCTCGTCGGGGAGGATGCATCGATCGATCGCGTTTCCTCAATCGACATGCGCCCGGAGGCCACGATGCGGGACGATGTGCTCGCAGTCATCGAGCGGGTGTCCCGTTCGCTCTGGCCGGCGGTGCCCGTCATTCCGATCATGGGGCCCGGTGGAACGGACGGCAGGTTCCTTCGCGATCTCGGCATACCGGTATTCGGTGTAAACGGAATATTCGTCGACGTGGAGGACGACCGTGCTCACGCCAGCGACGAGCGCATACGGGTGAGGTCCTATTTCGAGGGTCAGGAGTTCATGTATCGTCTGACACGTGCATTGTCGGAATAGGCCCCCCAACGAGGCGTTGCCTCAGACCAACGAGAGGGCGGTCGTCGGCTTGACAGGTGATTCACTTTTACACTTGACCCGGGAACAAGAGGACTACTAGTGTCGTGTCACACGTCTTTCTACGCATTCAGAGCTTGCGGTGCGCGCTAATGCAAGGCGTGGTCCGCCGCCAATATCCAGCATATTGGCAAGGGCCACAACGCGGCAGTAGCGCGCACCGCAAGCTCCCGGAGG
>JAPPHD010000063.1 GCA_028821125.1 Gammaproteobacteria bacterium | reverse complement strand
ACACTTGGGGCCGAATCCGATCGGAAAATCTAGGATCTTGGTAAAGATGGGTTAATAAATGGGTTGTAAATCGGCCCCCGGAAAGCCTGCGCCAGAGCCTAATCCACGCCGCGCAACACCATCAGCGGCGGCGATGACACCAGGCGCCGCGCACCCGTCATGCCGACGGCAAAGATCAGCACCGCACCGACCAAGGGGCCGAGCAGCCAGAGCCAGGGATGCACGGCTGCCGGCAGCTCGAAGACCTGCCATTGCAGCAACGCCACCGTCAATTCCGCCCCGACCACCGCAACCAGCCCGGAAAACGCGCCCAGGGCGACGAACTCCGCGGCCAGGCTGCCGGCGATCAGGTCGCGCGTGCCGCCCAGGGTGCGCACCAGCGCATGCTCCGCCATGCGGGCGTCCCAGCCCGCGCGGATGCTGGCGAGCAGCACCAGGCAGCCGGCGCCCACAACGAGGGTGAGCACCAGTTCCACGGCCGCGGTGACGCGATCGACGATGCGCTGCACCTGTTCCACGATGGCATCGATCTCGAGGACGGTGATCGTCGGAAACTCGGAGAGCAGGCGGTTCAGGAACGCCTTGCGGCCTTCCGGCAGGTGGAAACTCGTCATGTAGGTGGCGGGAAAATCGCGTAGCGCCGCCGGCGAGAAGATGATGAAGAAGTTGGGCTGCATGGATTCCCAGTCGAGCGTACGCAGGCTCGACACCTCCGCTTCGACGAACTGGCCGCCGATGTCGAATCGGAGCCGGTCTCCCAGCGAAAGGCCGAACTCCTCGGCGTATTCGTCTTCCAGGGATACCAGCGACGCACGATCCTCCGGCCCCCACCAGGCGCCGCCGACGAGTTCGTTGCTTTCCGGCAGGGTGGCGGTCCAGGTGAGGTTCCGCTCCGAGTTCAGTTCGAAGTCGGAGCTGTCCGGACGGCCCCCGCCCGCCTCCTCTTCCCAGGCCTTGGCGTCGACTCCGTTCACCTCGACGATGCGGCCCCGGATCATCGGGTACAGCGGTTCAGGCCGTCGCGCGGATTCGCGGACATCGCTTTCGCCGATGCTCTCCAGCATGGCCTCCACGGCGGAAAGCTGATCGGGGGTGACATTCATCACGAAATGATTGGGGATGTCATCCGGAAGCTGGGAGCGCCACTCGTCGATTAGCGCCGTGCGCAGCAGCACCAGTATCAGCAACATCATGATGGCCAGCCCGAATATCAGGATCTGGGCGGTGCTCTCCCGGCGGCGGCGCTGCAACCCCGATAGCGCCAGCCGCAAACCGCTGCCGGCCTGCATGCCGGCCGCGCGCCCGCCCTTCAGCAACAGCATGGCGAGCCCCCCGAACACCAGCACCACCACCAGGGTGCCGGCCAGGGTCCACAGCGTCAGCAACAGGCTCTGGCTGTACCAGACCAGCAGCGACAGCGCCCCCGCCCCGGCGGCGCCGTAGCTCAGCCACTGGGAAACCGGCGGCGCCCCCAGGTCGCGCCGCATGACGCGCAGGGGCGATATGTTCTTCAGGTGCAGAAGCGGCGGCATGGCGAACGCCAGCGCACAGATGAGGCCCGTGGCCGCGCCGAGCAGGAAAGGCCTGACGCTCGGCAGGGGCAGTTTCACGGGAATGAGGGCATCGAGTACCTGCACGATGGCCAGGTGCAGCCCGGCGCCGAGCGCGAGGCCCAGCAGCACGCTGAATCCGCCGACCACCCCCAGGATGCCGAGATACGCATTGAGGATCTGGTTGGGCGTTGCCCCCAGCGTCTTGAATATGCCCACATGATCGTAGTGGCGCCGAGCGTACCGGTGCGCCGACAGGGCCACCGCCACGCCCGCCAGCAGTACGCCGAGGAGCCCGCCGAGCAGCAGGAAACTCTCCGCCCGGTCCAGGGCGCCGCCGATCCGGCGGCTGTTCCTCCGGATGTCCATCCACCGGTAGTTCGGCTCCAGTTCCAGCTCTCCCCGCAGGGCCTCCAGTTCGGCCTCGGGCCCGCGCAGCAGCAGCCGGTAGCCGATGCGACTGCCCGGCTGCACGACCTGTGTGGCCGGCACGTCGGCGATGTTCATCAACAGCCGCGGGCCGAGGTCGAAGAAACTGCCGCCCCGGTCCGGCTCCTTCACCAGCACGCGGCCGACCCTGAGCCTGGCCAGTCCCACTTCCACCTCGTTGCCCGGTGCGAGATCCAGTGCCGGAAACAGGCGCGAATCCAGCCACACTTCGCCCGGCAGCGGCACCCGTTCCGCCACCCGGCCCACACCGAACGGCTCATCCCCGACGATCAGTTCACCGCGCAGCGGATAACCGGCGCCGACCGCCTTGACGCTCGCCAGCCGGCTGCGCTCCCCGGTGCCGTAGACCATGGACGGGAACACCATCGCATCGACGGCATCCAGCCCCCGTTCGAGCGCAAGACGGCGGAACTCCTCAGGTATCGGCCGGGTGCTGCCGATGTACCGGTCGGCGGCCAGGAAGCTCGCGGACTCCAGGCGCAACGCCTGATGCAGCCGGTCGACGAACAGGCTGATGGCGGTGACCGTTCCCACCGCCACCAAGAGCGCCAGCAACAGCAGGCCGAGTTCGCCCGAGCGCCAGTCGCGCCAGGCCATTCGGGTGACGATGCGAGGCGTCACGGTTCGACCCGCCCCGCCATCTCCGCAAAGCGCCGGAAATCCCTGCCTCGACCGCTCATGCCACGATCCTTCCGGCATCGAGTTCCACCACGCGGCCGCACCGGTCCGCGAGGCGGTCGTCGTGGGTGACGAGCACCAGGGTCGTGTCGAATTCCTCGTTGAGCCGGAACAGCAGCTCGATGACCCGGGCCCCCGTTCGGGTGTCGAGGTTGCCGGTGGGCTCATCGGCGAACAGCACCGTCGGGCGCGACGCGAAGGCCCGCGCAATGCCCACCCGCTGCTGTTCTCCCCCCGATAGCTGGCGTGGATAATGGGAGGCCCGGTCGGCGAGGCCCACCCGGTCGAGCAGCTCTCGCGCCTGGGCTTGTGCGCCGGCATCGCCCCGCAGTTCGGCGGGCAGCATCACGTTCTCCACCGCCGTGAGGCTGGCCAGCAACCGGAAGGTCTGGAACACGAAGCCCACGTGCTCGCCCCGCACCCGCGCCCGTGCCTCCTCGTCCATGGCCGTCAGTTCGTGCCCCGCGAGATGCACGTTCCCCCGGCTCGGCAGGTCGAGCCCCGCGAGAATGCCGATCAGCGTGGTCTTGCCCGACCCCGAGGCGCCCACCACCGCAAGGCTCTCCCCCACGTTGATTTCCAGATCGATGCCATCCAGGATGGTCAGCGGACCGTCCAGGGTCGGAACCGTCTTGCCAATGTCTGTTGCTCGAACAACCATGCGAACCATGCAACCGCTTCTCGGGTGGTGGGTGTTAACGGCCGTCCTGTTCTGCCTGGGCGCGGACCGCCCGGAAACAGGCCGGCATACGACCGTGCTGGTGCTCGGCGACAGTATCAGCGCCGCCTACGGTATTCAACGCGAACAGGGCTGGGTGCAACTGCTGGGCGATCGCCTGGCAAACATCGACCCAGGCTACCGCGTGGTGAACGCCAGCATCAGCGGCGACACCACCGGAGGCGGCCTGGCCCGGCTGCCGGCGGCGCTCGAGACCCACGACCCGGCCCTGGTGATCATCGAGCTGGGCGGCAACGACGGGCTGCGCGGGTATCCCGTGACCAGCATCAGGAAGAACCTCGAGCAACTCGTGGAACTCGCCGCCGCCGACGGCCGCGAGGTGCTCCTGGTCGGCATGCAGATCCCCCCGAACTACGGGCATCGCTACACGCGGGCATTCCAGGCGCTGTTCGAGGAGGTCGCGGACGAGGGTGGGGTCGCCGTGGTCCCCTCGTTCCTGGAGGAGGTGGGCGTACAGCCCGGCCTGATGCAGGACGACGGCATTCATCCCAATGCCAGGGCGCAACCGATGCTGCTCGACACCCTCTGGCCCTTCGTCGAAACGCTGTTGTTCCCTTAGCGCCAGAGGTGGTCGCCAATCTTTTTTTGGATGTCGACTGACAGGCTGTAGTCAGCAGGTGCTCATTCCCTACTTTTTTGTTCGTTGAAACTGCGCGTAGAGCCTTCGTGTCGCATCGAACCGCTCTTGGCCGATCGTCGTTGCTGAGGCCTGCGTCAGCTATCGCTATCCGAAGGTGCGTGTACTCCTTGAGCGCCCGGGTCTACCTTGCTGACGACATCGATTTCCGGTGACAACTGCTCCTCAAGGCCCTCAAACGCCAGTCCGTTCAAGAATTGTCGGCGCCAAAGGCTACGTCGGTCGGCATCGTTGAGCACGGCCTCGTCGCATACTGCGCCCCAATTCGTGGCAATGGCGGAGATCTGGTTCCGCATGATCGACAATGCCTTCTCTTTCGAGAGCAGAAACTTGTGTGCGGCATCGAGGCACAGGGAAAGCCGGCTGCTGTTCCCCTCTGCTCCGTGGATGAGCATTCCCTGAGACGCCTCTCGTCCAACCCTTCTCTGAGGGCAAATGTCGTACGCTGGAGTGAGCGTCAGTTGGCTGCCGTCCCAAAACGCTGCATGGTTGCGCGCATGGTCATCGGTGTTGCCAACGAGGATGTTGAACGTCATCCGCGAAAACAACTCTGCCAGGGTTTCTCTCGGTTCCGTGAAGCGGAGCCGGACCAGGTCGGCGAGATCTTCGTAGGAAGCATAGCGTGCAAACATCTCGTGCAACCCGAACAGCGTCAAGGCCGATACCGTCGCACGCCGTTTCCATCCATCTTCTGTCCACGTGCGGTCAAATCGTTCGACCAGCAGGACGTCCTTGTCCAGCGCACGTGTCAGCTTGACAGGTGCAACGTTCGTTCCTGCGAGATCGGCCAACCGCATGGCCACGAATTCAGCTTTAACGACATTGTAGTCGTCTCTTGATGTGGGAAACTTGGCGATGTGTTTGCTGCGTCCGTCTTCGATCAACACTTTGGGTCGCGCCCCTCCCATTGAAGTTCCGTGCTGCAACGCTTCCGCCAATGAGGGGCTAAGGGGGAGGCCCCGCTCAACGTGCTCAGCCGCATTCAAGAGAGTGTCCAACCGTTCGGCGTGTGCCTCGCGCGGCACGTAGCTGTCCGGAGATTCCTGAAAATCGAGAGCCCCGGCTCGGTCGGATCCTGTCTGAAGCATGAATGTCAGTTCGCTGAGTTCGTCGATCTCTTCTTCGGAGCACGTGCGGCCCCCGGCCAGCCGATATGCGACGACCCGGCGGCCCCACGCATCCGGAGAGGCGTCGCGCAGGCAATTGGCCATGCCGAGCGGCGGATCCGGATCAATCTCACCCCACTGAAGCGGTAGTTCCGGCTCGAAGATCGAAATTGCGTCTGACCGATTCAAGTAAGAACGGGCGTAAGCGAAGACATGATAGACATCGTTGGCCTGGCCCTCCTGGTGGACGCGTCCCGCGACAACGGGCGCGATCCTGTCCGGCAGCCAGATCCAGACAAATGCTTCCCGGGGGCGCCGTCGTTCAGAAGTCATTGTAAACAGGCCGCCTCGATGTGCGGATCGCTTTCGGCATCAGCGCCAACTTGTCGTCGATGCGCTCAAGATGGGGCCTGAGAGTCGTTGCTTCCGGAACGAACAGGGGGACACCGACAACCGTTGCGGCTTCAAAGACGAGGCCGACCGCCACCGAAGGGGACCCCTTCTCGATGAGCTGCAATGTGCTGCGTGCCACGCCGATACGCGCCGCAAGGTCATGCTCGGACATGCGGCGTCCCTTGCGGGCAAGCCGGATCTGCTTGGCGAGAAGACGCAAGGCCTCGCCGGTCAGTTTGGAATAGCTGCGGGGAATACGCGACATGGCGAAACTGAATGACCGGAATATCCTTCGTATTATAAGAATCGCCTTTAATACCGGTCAATACGGGCCTGTATCGGAGGCCAGCTGGCGGTCAGGCTTGAGCGGATTCCGCTTCGATGCGCAGCTTGCGCCGCTGTGCCCGGCGTGCTTCGCCGTGCTGACGCATGGCCGCGAGGTCGGCCTTGCGCATGGCCATGGAGTTGAAGCCTTGTTCCATGAAGGCCCGTGACACCGGTCCCGGTCAGTCCACAGGCCCGCCGATGTGACGGTCTCCCCTGGCTTCGGCCAGTTCCACTTGCCGTTGCCGCTCTTCCAGGCTCTCGCGCCGGGAGCCGGCAAGGCCGTCGTAACAGCGCGGGCAATGCACCCCCCGCCTGTAGTGCGGCGAATCCATGTCCGCCCCGGACAGCGGAGCCCGGCAGGCGAAACACTGCCGGTAGGACCCCTGGGCCAGGGTCGCATCGACCGACACCCGCTGATCGAATACGAAACACTCGCCCTCCCACCGGTTCTCTTCCGCCGGCACCGTCTCGAGATAGCGCAGGATGCCGCCGTCGAGCTGGTAGACCTCCCGGCAACCCGCATTCAGCAGCCAGGCCGAGGCTTTCTCGCAGCGGATGCCCCCGGTGCAGTACATCGCGACCCGGGGATTCCTTTCCAAATCCAGTTTCACCCGTGCGAATTCGGGGAAGTCCCTGAAGTGGCCGATGCCGGCATCGACGGCGCCCGGAAAGGCGCCCAGGCCAATCTCGTAACCGTTGCGGACATCCACGACCGTGACGCCCGGGTCGTCCAGCAGCCCGTTCCAGCGCCGGGCGTCCACAGGGTCGCCCGTGCGCGCCGCCACATCCACGCCCTCCTGGCCGAAGCTCAGGATTTCCGGTTTGATACGCACCTTCAACCGATGGAACACCGGGTTGTCGAGCGCGGCCGAGGAGTACTTGACCGGCAGCCGGCCAAAGCGCGCATCCTCCTCGAGTTCGCCGACGAACGCTTCCAGGCAATCCCGCGCGCCGCTCAGGGTCGCGTTGATGCCCTCCTCAGCCAGCAGCACCGTACCTTTCAGGTGCAGGGATCGCGCCAGGCGGGCGATCCGGCCCCGCAACTCTTCAAGGCCATCGAGCCGCACGAACCTGTAGAACGCGGCGACGGTCATCCGCCCGGCCCGCCGCGACCCTCTCCAGCTCCGCCGCCCGCTGCTTCAAGGCGCTTGCCGCCGAGACAGGGCGGCGAGAGCGGCGCGTTACCGAACCGCCGGCGCCATTCATCGCGGGTATAGGTGTGGATCGCCAGGGCGTGTATGTCGTGGGCGAGTTCCTCCGCCAGCACCGCGTTGACCATGCGGTGGCGGTTCAGCAGACGCTCCCCGGCGAAGGCCTGGGCGACCAGCACTACCTTGAAGTGCGACTCCGAGCCCGGCGGCACGTTGTGGCCGCCGCTTTCGTCGACGACCTCGAGATGGTCGGGCTCCAGCGCCTCGGCCAGTTTGCGTTCGATACGTTCTGCAACGGACATGACAGTGACGGACAACAATCGGCCAACCAGTATATCCCCATGGTCAAACCGCCCGCCCCGGCAGGAACGGGGCGTCGATGCGCGGTACAATGGCGGTTTGAATCCAATCCGCCGCGCGAGAACGCCATGCTGGCCATCATCTCCCCTGCAAAGACGCTCGACTACGACACGCCCGTGCCGACCCGCAAGCACACCGAACCCCGGTTCCTCGAGGAGTCCGGCGAACTGATCGGGGAACTGCGCGAGTACGCCCCACCGGATATCGCCGACCTCATGGGCATCAGCAGCAAGCTGGCCGAACTGAACGTCGACCGGTACGCCACCTGGCAGCCGCCGTTCACACGCAGGAACGCCCGCCAGGCGGTACTCGCCTTCAAGGGCGACGTCTACCTCGGCCTCGACGCCTACAGCTATACGGAACGGGATTTCACCTGGGCGCAGAAGCACGTTCGCATCCTCTCCGGGCTGCACGGCCTCCTGAAACCGCTGGACCTCATTCAACCCTACCGGCTGGAAATGGGCACCCGTCTCAAGACCCGGCGGGGCTCTGACCTCTACGAATTCTGGGGCGGCAAGGTCACTGACGCCCTGAACGAGGCCATAGCGGCACAGAAGCAACCCCTTCTCGTCAACCTCGCCTCGAACGAATACTCCAACGTGCTCGACACCGCCCGCATCGAAGCCCGTATCGTCACACCCAGTTTTCTGGACTTGAGGAACGGCCGCTACAGGTTCCTGTCGTTCTTCGCCAAGAAAGCGCGGGGGGCCATGACCAGCCACATCGTCAGGAACCGCGTTTCCACCCTGAAGGCGCTACGCGCTTTCGACTGGGAGGGCTACCGTTTCTCGAAGGAACGCTCGCGCGGCGACGACTGGGTGTTCCTGCGCGACCGGCCTTTCTAGCCACACCCATTCATTGGAAACAGCCATCATGTCCGAACGGAACACCGAAATCGAAGCCGCCGTATTCCGCCGCCTGGTGGAACACCTGGACGCCCGCAAGGACGTACAGAACATCGACCTCATGAACCTGGCCGGCTTCTGCCGCAACTGCCTGTCAAAGTGGTACCGCGCCGCCGCCGAGGAACAGGGCATGGACATCGAACTGGAATCCGCCCGGGAACTCGTCTACGGCATGCCCTACGCGGAGTGGAAGGCCAGATACCAGCGCGAGGCTACCGCGGAGCAACGCGCGCAGTTCGAAGCCAACCGCGACTAGCCGTTTTCGCTGCCTCGGTCCGTCCGGTTTCGCCAACGGCGCTGCAGTTTTCTCGCAACCCGCAGCACAACGGCCCCGCCAATCGCCAGTGCAGCGAACAGGACTACGAAAACAACGCTGCCGCCCAGGTAGCCCGCGAGTTCCCCCATGTCCACGTCGTACTCCACCGCGAGCCAGTAGATGGCCGCGGCCACGGCCAGCGTGCCGAGCGAGAGGGTGCGCGCAAGCCGCCGGTGCTCGATTCCCCGTGGCCGCTTCCCGCCGGCGAGCCGCCGCCTCACCGCATCGGCCCTGTGCAGCTTGTCTCTCCGATCCTTCATCGCCCCCCGCTTCACCCGCAGCCTCGCTTCACCCGCAACCACAATATGCGCCGAACGCGCCAATACGCTACGATTATCGCCGGTCCGGCAACCGGGAACCATGCGTAGCTTGCCTGGTCGAATATCCCGGGGCCCCGGCGGAGCCCGGCGCCGATGCAGTGAGTCGTCGCTCGGCATGTTCAATCGCGCCAAGGCGGCGGTCGAGCCGGCTCCAGACAAGAAAAACGCAAACAGGTAACTGCATGCATCGCAAAGTTCCAATAGCCCGGGTCGCGCTCGGGGGTTTCCTGGTGTTGTTCGCCGCCGCTTCGGCCGCCGCTTCGGAGGTGGCCCTCAACACACCCGAAGAGACGTTCACCCCAACCCGTTCCCTGGAGCTGAATCCGCTCAGCGTCCATCCGCGCACCAGCCTGACCATCGTCGAACAGCTCCGGCACAACCACTACCTGCAGAAGAATCTCGACGACGAGATCTCGAGCGAGGTGTTCGACAAGTACCTGGAGCTGCTGGACGGCGCACGGGTGTTCTTCCTGGCCGGCGACATCGATGCCATCGAGAAATACCGCTACTCCCTGGACGACGCGCTCAAGCGCGGCAACCTGAAGCCTGCATTCGAGATATTCAACCTGTACCAGGCGAGGCTGGTCGAACGCTTCGACTTTCTGCTCGGCACGCTGGAGGCCGGCATCGACGGATTCGACTTCACCGAAGAAGAATGGATCGAGACCGACCGCGAGTACGCCGCCTGGCCCGCCGACCCGGCCGAAGCGGACCTGCTGTGGCGCAAGCGCCTGAAGGCCGCCGTGCTGAACATGAAGCTGAACGGCAAGGAGTTGCCGGAGATTCGGGAGTTGCTGACCAAGCGCTACCGCAACCGGCTGAATCAGACGCGGCAAACCAAGAGCGAGGATGCCTTCCAGGTTTACGTCAACGCCTTTGCCAGCACCTACGATCCGCATACCCAGTATTTCTCGCCGCGCACCTCGCAGAATTTCAACATCAACATGTCGCTGTCCCTCGAAGGGATCGGGGCGGTGCTGCGCAGCGAGGACGAGTACACGTCGATCGTGCGGCTGGTGAACGCCGGCCCGGCGGACAAGTCCGGGCAACTCAAGCCCGGCGACCGGATCGTGAGCGTCGCCCAGGGCGAAGACGGCCCCCTGATCGATGTGGTCGGTTGGCGGCTCGACGACGTTGTTGAAATGATACGCGGGCCAAAAGGCTCCCTGGTGCGCCTGGAGATCATGCGGGACGATGCCGAGAGCCAAGGTACGACCGTCGTGCAGATCGTGCGCAACACCGTCAAGCTCGAAGACCAGGCCGCCCGGAAGAAACTGTTGACCCTGAACCGGGGCGGGCACGATTTCCGGGTGGGCATCGTCGAGATTCCCACCTTCTACGTCGATTTGAATGCCGCGCAACAGGGCGAATCCGGATACAAGAGCACCACGCGGGACGTCCGCCGGCTTATCGGTGAGCTGAAGGACGAAGACATCGACGCCCTGGTTGTGGACCTGCGCAACAACGGTGGCGGTTCGCTCCAGGAAGCGGATTCGCTGACCGGGCTCTTCATCAAGTCGGGCCCCACCGTGCAGGTGAAGTCCGCCAAGCGGCGAACCCGGGTATGGGCCGACAGCGACGACGATACGGTCTGGGACGGCCCGCTGGCCGTGATGGTCAACCGGCTGTCGGCATCCGCCTCGGAAATCTTCGCCGGCGCCATCCAGGACTACGGCCGCGGCATCATCATCGGCAGCCAGACCTTCGGCAAGGGCACGGTGCAGACGCTGATTCCCCTGAACCGGGGCCAGCTCAAGGTCACCGCCGCCAAGTTCTACCGCGTCTCGGGCCGCAGCACCCAGCACCAGGGAGTCATCCCGGACATCGAGTTCCCGGAGATATACGACATCCACCGCATCGGGGAAAGCAGCCTGGACGACGCCATGCCCTATGACCGGATCCAGCCCGCCGCCTTTTCCGGTGACGACGACATTCAACCGCTGCTCTCCGACCTGCGCGCCCGCCACGACGAACGGGTCGCATCGGTTCCGGAATTCGCCTACGCGCAGGCGCTGGCGGCGAAAAGCATGGAAAACTACGAGCGCACACGGCTGTCGCTGAACGAAGCACGGCGCCGCGCCGAGAACGCCGAGGACGACAAGTGGCGCCTGGAACTCGAAAACAGGCTACGCATGGCCAAGGGCGAACCGGAACTGGCCAGCCTCGACGAACTCGACGATCCGGAATTCGACGACGAGGCGCCGGCGGAGGACGATCCCCTGCTGGTCGAAGCCGGCGAGATTCTGCTGGACTTCATCGGGCTCGAGCGTCAGGTCGCGATGGTCGGCATGGAGGCCGCCGCCGTCGTCCAGTGAACCACGCCGGCGGCGCGTCCGCCCCGGGTGCGGCTGTCTCACCCCCGATCGGGCAGCAGGAATTCCTTCGACCGGCCACCGATGGTGGCGAGCAGCGCCGCCTCGAACCGTTCGAGGCCCAGGGTGTGCTGTTCCCTGTGCCCGTACCGGCGCAAGGTCACCGTACGTTCCGCCCGCTCCCGCTCGCCGACAATCAGAAGGTTCGGGATCTTCCTGGTCGTTCCCTGCCGGATCTTCTTCGATACCGTTTCGCTCGAAGACGCCAGTTCGGCGCGGACCATGCGCTCCCGCAGGCGGTTCACCACTTCCAGGCCATAGTCGTCGAATCTCTCGGAAACCGCGATTACCTGTGCCTGCACCGGCGCAAGCCAGGTCGGAAAAGCGCCCGCGTAGTGTTCCAGCAGAAACGCCACCAGGCGCTCGTGGGTGCTCAACGGCGCACGATGAATGCAGTACGGCGTGTGCTCCGCGCCATCCGTGCCGGTATAGACCAGGCCCAGCGACTCCGGCTGCGAGAAGTCGAGCTGCACCGTCGAGAGCGACTCTTCCCGGCCGGTGACGGTGACAAGCTGAATGTCGATCTTGGGGCCATAGAACGCCGCCTCGCCCTTGCCGTCCACGTAGTCGACGCCCATCTTCTCGAGAACCGCCGTGAGGATGCGCTCCGAGCGCTCCCAGGCCCGGGGATTGTCGACGTATTTCAGCTTTCCCTTGGGGTCGTCCGGGTCCCAGCGCGACAGGCGCACCACGTAGTCTTCAAGCCCGAGTATTTCGTAGGCTTCCCGGTACATGGCCATCACCAGCATGAACTCGGACTCGATCTGCTCCGGCGTACAATAGATGTGCGCATCGTTCATGCTCATGCCCCGCACCCGCAAGAGCCCCGAGACCGCGCCGGACTCCTCCCAGCGGTAAACCTGCCCGTACTCGGCGAGGCGCAGCGGCAGGTCGCGGTAACTGCGCGGCTCGGCGGCAAAGATCTTGTGATGGTGCGGGCAGTTCATCGGGCGCAGGCGGTAGGCTTCCCGTATCGCCGCTTCGCCGTCCCCGGTTTCCGGCACCTCCATCGGCGGGTACATGTCGTCGGCGTAGAAAGGCAGGTGCCCCGTCTTCCGGTACAGGCTCTCCCGCGCCAGGTGCGGCGTGGCCACTCGTTGATAGCCGGCCCGGAACTCCAGTTCCTTGGCCAGCTTTTCGAGCTCGTCGCGAACCACGGTGCCGTTCGGCAGCCACAGCGGCAGGCCCCGGCCGATGTCGTCGTCGATGACGAAGATGCCGAGCGCGCGCCCGAGCTTCTTGTGGTCGCGCGCCTGGGCCTCCTCCCAGCGGGCCACGTGCGCATCGAGTTCCTCCCGGGTCGCGAAGGCCCAGGCGTAGATCCGGGTCATCATCACGTTGTCTGAATCCCCGCGCCAATAGGCGCCGGCGACGTTCCTCAGCTTGAACGCATCGCGGGGAATCCTGCCGGTATCCTCGACATGCGGACCCTCGCACATGTCGAGGAAAGGCCCGTTGCGATAGAACGAAAGGCCGTCCAATCCGTGCTTTTCGATCAGCTCGGCGCCGTATTCGCGCTTGTAGGGCTCGCCCATCTCATCGATGCGCGCCAGCGCCTCCTCCGCGCCGAGATCCTCACGGTAGAATCGCTGCCGCTTCTTCAGAATCTTCTTCATGCGGCGCTCGAGTTCCGGGAAGTCCTCTTCCGTCAGCGCATCGCTCAGGATGAAGTCGTAGTAGAACCCGTCCCTGATCGGCGGGCCGAACCCCAGGGTCGAGCCCGGCCGCATCTCGAGCACGGCCTGGGCCAGCACGTGGGCCAGGCTGTGGCGGATTCTGTAGATCTCGTCAATCGGCGCTTCGCCGCCGCTGTGTTCCAAGGGGACCATCGAAGTTCCTCTGTTCTACCCTGCCCGGAATGAAAAAACCCCGGTGGCCGCCGCCTTCCGGGGTTCGATTCCGCGGCGGCCCCGTTCAGGCCGCTTGCAGATCACGCACGCAAGCGGCCCTCGCAGACGGTGAGCGTGGCCGTGGCGGTGAAAAAGGCGTGCGCTTGAGCTTGCATGGGCGGCAATGATAGTGAAACGGCGGGCGCCGGGCAAAGGAATTTCGGCAATCCGGAGGGGCCGCAACCCGGCCGGGATTACCGGGCGCGTTCGCGGAGAAATGGGGTTAGACTTCGCCGGCGCCATTGCGGACGTCGCCGTTTCCCCTGGGAGAATTGGCCATGCCTGAAGTGCCCAACATGCATGCACTGGCCGCCATGCTCACGACGGTGGTGGCGCTGGCCCTTTTCAGCCGCGACCGGGCAAGGCTGGAAGTCACGAGCCTCGGCCTGCTCGCCGTGCTGGCGCTGGGGTTCACGCTGTTCCCGTTCGAAGGGTTCCGGCCGGTGGCGCTTTTCTCCGGCTTCGGGCACGAGGCGCTGATCGCCGTCTGTGCGCTGATGGTGCTGGGCCAGGGGCTCATACGCACCGGCGCGCTGGAGCCCGTGGGCCGGGTCCTGAGCCGCTATTGGGGCAGGCTGCCGCTGCTGTCGTTCCTGGTCACGCTGGTGCTGGCGGCAGCGCTTTCCGCGGTGATCAACAATACCCCCATCGTCGTGCTGCTGCTGCCCGTACTCATCAGCGTCTGCGTGCGCACCGCAACCTCGCCGAGCGGCATACTGATGCCCATGGGCCTCGCCACCCTGATCGGCGGCATGGGCACGACCATCGGCACGTCCACAAACCTGCTGGTGGTGAGCGTCGCCGCAGACCTGGGCATGCGCCGGTTCGCCATGTTCGACTTCCTGTATCCGGCGGCCATCGCCGCGGGCGTCGCCATCGGGTACCTCTGGCTCATCGCCCCGCGTCTCTTGCCGAAACGGGAAATCTCACTCACCGATTCGTCGCACCGCCTGTTCGAAGCGCGCCTGCACCTCAACGACGACTCACCGACAGTCGGCCGCACCCTCGCCGAGGCAACGGCCATGACGGAGGGCGACATGCGGGTACGGAGCATCCGCCGCGGTGACACATACATCGTGCCGCTGCCCGACGTCACCCTGAGACGCGGCGACCGGCTGCGGGTCGTCGACACTCCGCAGAGGCTCAAGGCCTACGAGGAGCGGTTGAAGGCGACGCTGCGAGGCCCGGGCCAGACCCAGGACGAAGCGCGGCCGTTCCTCGCCGACAACCAGATGCTTGCGGAAATAGCGGTGGTGCACGGCTCGCCGCTGGATCGCGCCAACCTCCGTTTCGCCCGCTTCATCGACCGATTCAAGCTGATGCCGCTGGCCCTGCACCGTGCCGGCAGGGCCATCTGGAAGTCGCAGCGTGACATCGAGGACGTGAGCTTGCGGCCCGGCGACGTGCTGCTGGTGCAGGGCGATCAGAGCCAGATCCAGGCCGCCAAGCGGAGCACGGAGTTTCTCGTGCTCGACGCCAGCGTCGACCTGCCGGGCACGCGCAAGGCGCCCATCGCATTGGCGATCATCGCCCTGGTGATCGTGCTGGCCGCCACCGGCGTGCTGCCCATAGCTGTCAGCGCAGTCGCCGGCGTGACGGCAATGCTGCTGACCCGTTGCCTGAACGTTTCCGAGGGATTACGGGCCATCAGCCCCTCGGTGTTCTTCGTGGTGGTGGCAAGCCTCGCCCTCGGGCGCGCCCTGACGGAAACCGGCGCCACGCAGTACATAACGGAGCTGTTCCTGTACGCGCTGCAGGGCGCCAGTCCGACGATGATCATGGGCGGGCTGATGCTGCTGCTCGCCATCCTGACCAACATCGTCTCCAACAACGCCGCCGCCGTGATCGGCACACCCATCGCCATCGGCATCGCCAACCAGCTCGGCCTGCCTCCGGAGCCGTTCGTGCTGGCGGTGCTGTTCGGCGCAAACCTGAGCTACGCGACACCGATGGCCTACCAGACCAACCTGCTGGTGATGAGCGCCGGCAACTACCGGTTCCTCGACTTTGTGAGAGTCGGGGTGCCGCTGATCGTGTTGATGCTGGTTACGCTGACCTGGGCGCTGTCTGTCTTGTACCTGTAGAACCGCCTCAACCGCTCGTGCCGTTCGGCGGCCGGTAGCCCCAGGCTTCCACGGCGAATCCCCAGTGCCGGTCGACGATGTCAATGATCTGCGCATCGATACGATGGACGTTTCTGCGATAGCCCGACAGGGTTCTCAGGTATTCAGCGATCGGCTTTTGCGCCCGATCCCATCCCGGCAGCGTCAGTTCGGCATAAAGACGCTCCAGCTCCGCCATGGGCTGTCGTTCGAGGTCCTCGAAACGAACTTCGGCGAGGTGCCCAGTGGGGATCGACGCCCGGTCACCCATGAACTGCCGCATCATCGCGGCGTAGGCGTCGAGAACGGTCGCCGCCACCTCTTCCGGCGCCACATCGTCCAGTTGGCAGATGGGCAGCATCCTCCGGTACAGATGCATCATCGACGCGTACACGACATAGGGATTGCGCACGATGTGGATGAACTTCGCATCGGGAAACAGCCGCAGGAGTTCGCCGGTGCGGCCGAGATTGGTCGGGCTCTTGAGCAGGAGCCGGCGGCCGCCCGAAGCCAGCGTAGCCTTGCGCAGCACATCCAGGTAGGCGCGTTCCCACCGCTTCAGTTCCTCCGCCGTCAGGCGCATGGTGGCGTACTTTTCCAGGTACGCCTTCGCCCGGCGCGGAAAAGAGAGGTGATGCACCCAGGACAGGTGCGATGTGTTGGCGAGCGCGACCTCCTCTTCCTGGGGCTCCTCGAGGGCTACGGCCATATCGTCCATCGGGCGTGTGGCCGGCACGCTACCGGCGATCATGCGCTCGAGGCGGCCGCGTCCGACCAGGAACATGGGCGCCGCAATGGCCTGAAAGGTCGAAACGACTCCGAATTCCGGGTCCCTGGCGAGCAGGTTCAGCAGATGCGTGGTGCCCGATCGGCCGGCGCCCTGGATGTACAGCGGCGGCTCGTCAATGCTGACCCGAGCCATGCGCGACGGGCCGTAGCACAGGCGCTCGGCAACCCGTAGCGGGGCGGCCAGCGCACTGACCGCCAGCACACCTGCCAGCTTGCCCCAGTAGCGCGGCGGCACGCCGCCGTTGTCCGCGATCACGCGCAGCCACACGCCGAGCGGCGCCATCGAGCACACATGCTGCCGAGCGGTTCGGGCGCTGTCCGCGTCGCTCATGCGAGCGCGCCGGAAGCCCGCGGCACCGCGCGTATCGCGCCGGGCATGTCACTGTCAGCCCACTGCATTGCCATGCGATTTCCGGGTTGGACCCCTGAAGGTGCAAGACTACAGCCTGGCGGCGCGGTGTGCCGCGATTGCACCGCGCCGCCGCGTCCAACAACATTGGCCCACCCGTGTTTCAACCGTGGGATCCAGCCATGAGAAAGATCGGCTACGGCCTGGCGGCCCTCGCGGCCATCGCGCTGGCACTGTACCTGGCGTATTTCTTCAACCCCCAGACCGAAGAGCAGGAGGCGATGAACGCGGCCTGGGACCGTTTCGCGGAGGATGTGGCGGAACTCGGCCAACTGGTCGAAGCCGCGCCGTTCAACCGCGATGAACAGACCGCCGCTGCTGGGTACCGGCACATTGCCCGCTTTCTTGCCACCTTCCTGGCCGAGTTCACCGATTTTCGCAACGCGGAATACCCGCAGTTCACGCGCTTCCCCAACAGCGTCGCCCGCATCGGCTGGGACAACCCGGACAATCCCTATCTGGCGTTTCCCGTGCGGGGCGATCACACCTACCGGTTGCGCGGCAATGTCATCAACTTCGACCTCGTCACCATCAACGTCTACAGCGGCATGCTCGGGCATACGCCGGTGTCGGACATCCGCACGATAGCGAGTATCGCCTCGGACGACCTGGAGGTTGACGCAAACGGCGACTTCGTCCTGACGCTCGGCCCCGAACCGGCCGAAGGCAACTGGCTCCGACTGGAACCCGACGCCTACATCGTGGTGATACGGCGCCTGGTCTCCGACTGGGAAAAAACCGATGAAGGGCGTTGGGAAGTCGTCAATCTGACCACGCTGGGCAGCGGGTCCCCCCGCCCGACGGCCGAGGACGTCGCCCGCAGCCTCGATGACGCCGTGACGCAAACCCGCGACCTGCGCGAGCTACTCACCATTGCGCACCGGATAACCTTTCAACTCGCGCTCCGCCCCAATGAAGTTTCGGAACCCGCCGAGACCGACCCCAACCTGGCCATGGCAGACCCCTTCCAGGCAGCCTCCCGGGGCTGGTTCAAACTCGAAGAGGATGAAGCGCTGCTGGTGGAAACGCCGGTGGCCGACTGCCGCTACACCAACATCCAGCTCGCCAACCCGTGGATGGAGTCACTCGACTACGCGAGCCACCAGTCCAGTCTGAATCACCGTACCGCGCATGTGGATGCCGACGGCCGCGTCCGTTACATCATCAGCCTGCGTGACCCGGGGGTACAGAACTGGCTGGACACCGCCGGCTGGTCGGAAGGGTCGTTCTGTGCGCGATGGACGGTTTGCAGCGAATACCCGACCGGCATCTCGGCGCGCCTCGTCGGGCTGGATGAACTCGATCGGCATCTGCCCGCCGACACGCCCAGGGTCGGCCCCTCGGAGCGCGCGCGGGCCATAGCGACACGGCAGGCTGCCATCAGCCGCCGATACGCTGGGGGATCCTAGCTGGACCGGCACGTGAATGGACCCCGCTGCTGTCCTGTACCATTCAGGTTCCACTGCCGGCGGTTGACCGCACGATGCCTTCCGCGTCTAATTCCCGGTCTTCGACATCGTGGATTTGTATGGAGAGCGAGCAGTGGCAAATCTACTCAACGATCAGGAAATCAGATCCATCCTGGGGTCAGTAATCGGGGATGGCGACGAAAAGAGCGTCCGGCCCAATTCCTATGTGCTGAGGCTGGGCGACTCGGGCGAGTTCCTGACCACCGGCAAGGAGTTCAAACTCGGTTCCGGTTCGAACGACAAGAAAGGGATCAAGGTTGCTCCCGGTCATTCAGTCGCCGTAACTGCTCTGGAGAAGATCGATTTCACGCGAGACACCATCCGGAAACACTTTCCGGAATGCGACCTCCACGCGTTCATCAGCCCTACTACAGATCTTCAGCGAGAAGGCGTTTCAGCGCCTACCACTCAGGTCGACGCTGGATACCGGGGCACACTCAACTGGACTTTGACCAATACTTCCAGCGAAGAGCGTCGATTTGTACGCAAGGAAAGACTGTTCCGATTGACAATTTTAAAGCTGGCCAAAGGCGAACGACCAGATGATCTTTACAAAGGGTCGTATCAGGATCGAGAAGGATACGTGCGCTCCGAACGGAGCGGTGCTCCGGTCGGCATGCGTAAGAACGAATGGGAAGAATCAACGACAAAGAAAGGGCCAGACGCGCTTCTGAAGCAACTGATCAACTCCGGGTTTCCCTGGAACGCGCTCGGCAGGCGACTCAAGACAATCGACGATCAATTCCAAACGGTAACTCATGAGTATTCCGATATCCGGAACTCCATCGGTCGGCTCGAAGCAGAGGCCGAAAAAACCGCCAAAGCTCAGGACACCCTTACCGATCGAATCCGTCAAGTCGTTCGTGACGAATTGCCCGCCCACCAGGACCGATGGCTGGTTCTCAGTGCAGGCATGTTGGCAATGCTGGCTGGAATCGCCGTTTCCGTAATCACTACTGAACCTGTGCTGAATCTGTTGCTCAAATATGGTGCTCTGTTCGGATTGGGCATCACTGTGGTTGGCGCCGGTTTGTTGACGTGGCAGGTGCGCCGCAGGCGAAAATCTACGTAGGACGGGCCGCGCAACGTTGCCGCAATGCGCGCCCGTACGGCGGCGGGGGCGATTTCAATGCCGCCCGGCCAAAACCCCTCAAGCGGCTTCGTCAACCAGCTTGTTCAGCACGTACTGAAGAATGCCCCCGCACTTGAAGTAAGCCACCTCGTTGTCGGTGTCCAAGCGGCTGACGACAGTCAATTCCCGCTCGCCGGCTTCGCTTTTCACCGTTATATGCAGTTCCTGGCGCGGTCGGAGTTCCGTTACGCCCGGCGGCAGGCGGATGTCGACTGTCTCCTCACCGGTGAGACGCAGCGCCTTGCGTACGTCGCCGTCCCCGAAAACGAGCGGCAGCACGCCCATGCCGATCAGGTTGGAGCGGTGAATTCGCTCAAAACTCTCGGCTATGACTGCCTTGACGCCCAAGAGCCGCGTGCCTTTGGCAGCCCAGTCGCGGCTCGAACCGGTGCCGTACTCCTTGCCCGCGAACACCACCAGCGGCGTTCCCTCGCCCTGATAGCGTATCGCGGCATCGTAGATGGAGAGTTCATCGCCGGTCGGAATGTGACGGGTATACCCACCCTCCACACCGGGAACCATCTCATTGCGGATCCGGATGTTGGCGAAGGTGCCGCGCATCATCACCTCGTGATTGCCGCGCCGGGAACCGTAGGAGTTGAAGTTCTCGACGGTCACGCCGTGCTGCTGCAGGTAGTGGCCGGCCGGGCTGTCCGGCTGGATGGCGCCCGCCGGAGAAATGTGGTCCGTGGTCACGGAATCGCCCAGCAGCGCCAGAATGCGGGCATCCTTCACTTCGACGGACTGCTCGAGGTCGCTCCCGACCGAGAAAAAGGGCGGCTGCTTGATGTAGGTGGAACTCTGCCATCCATAGGCGCCGGACTCCTCCACCTCGATGGCGCGCCAGGCATCGGGCCCGGTAAACACATCGTCGTACTGGCGGGAGAACATTTCCGCCGAAACCCGGGCGACCGCAGCGGCAATCTCCGCATTGCTCGGCCAGATCTCGCGCAGGTAGACATCGTTGCCGTCCGCGTCCCGGCCGACGGGGTCGTTCGCCAGATCGATGCGCACGGTGCCGGCGATGGCGTAGGCGACCACGAGGGGCGGCGATGCCAGCCAGTTGGTGCGCACCTCCTGGTGGACGCGGCCCTCGAAATTGCGATTACCCGAAAGCACCGATGCAACGACGAGGTCGCCTTCCCCGACGGCCGCGGAAATCGCCTCCGGCAGGGGGCCGGAGTTGCCGATGCAGGTGGTGCAGCCGTAGCCGACGAGGTTGAACCCCAGGCGGTCGAGGTCTTCCTGCAGGCCGGTTCGCTCGAGGTACTCGGTAACCACCTTGGAACCGGGCGCCAGGGACGTCTTGACCCAGGGTTTGACGGCGAGGCCCCGAGCGGCGGCCTTGCGCGCCACCAACCCGGCCCCCAGCATGACCGCCGGATTCGAGGTGTTGGTGCAGGACGTTATCGCCGCGATCACCACCGCCCCATGACCGATCCCGTAGTCGGTTCCGGGTACGGCAACGCTTGCGTTCGCCTCGCCCCGGCCCTGCAGTTCCAGCGCTCCATCGAAGGCGGTGGCCATGTCGGTCATCGCCACCCGGTCCTGGGGACGCTTCGGCCCCGCAAGGCTGGGTACGATGGAACCGAGGTCGAGTTCCAGCGTGTCCGTGTAGACGGCCTCGCCGGCGCCGCGCCACAGCCCCTGCGCCTTCGCGTACGCTTCGACCAGCGCCACGGTCCGTGCCGGACGGTTGGTCAGCCGCAGATAGTTGACGGTTTCCCCGTCGACGGGGAAGAACCCGCAGGTTGCCCCGTACTCCGGCGCCATGTTGGCGATGGTGGCGCGGTCGGCCAGCGGCAGGTCGTCGAGACCGTCCCCGAAGAACTCCACGAATTTGCCGACCACGCCCTTCGCCCGCAGCATCTCCACCACGCGCAGCACCAGGTCGGTTGCGGTGATGCCCTCTGCCAGCCGCCCGTTCAACCGGAAACCGATGACCTCGGGTACAAGCATGGAGATGGGCTGGCCCAGCATCGCGGCTTCCGCTTCGATGCCGCCGACGCCCCAGCCGAGCACGCCGGCGCCGTTGATCATGGTGGTGTGACTGTCGGTGCCGACCAGGGTATCGGGGTAGGCCATCGCGCTGCCGTTCGATTCTTCGGTCCAGACCACGCGGGCCAGGTATTCCAGGTTCACCTGGTGACAGATGCCGGTGCCCGGCGGTACGACCCGGAAATTGTCGAAGGCCGTCTGGCCCCAGCGCAGGAAGCGGTAGCGCTCCTCGTTGCGCTCCATTTCAAGGTCGACGTTTTCCGCAAAGGCCCGGCCACTGCCGAACCGGTCGACCATCACCGAGTGGTCGATGACGAGATCCACCGGCGACAGCGGATTGACGATTTCCGGTTCCAGCCCCGCCGCCAGCACCGCGCTACGCATGGCCGCAAGGTCGGCCACCGCCGGCACGCCGGTGAAGTCCTGCATCAGCACCCGGGCCGGGCGAAAGGCGATCTCTGCCCCGGAACGCGGATTGTCCGCCCAGTTGGCCAGGCTCTCGATATCGGCGCGGGCAACTGTCTTGCCGTCCTCAAACCTGAGCAGGTTCTCAAGCAGGATCTTCAGCGACATGGGCAGCCGGGATATGGGCCCGGCGCCCTCGTCTTCCGCCAGGGGCAAACTGAAATACTCAAAGCCCTTCAATGCGACGGGCGGCACGTCGGGCAGTTCGACGGGAAGTGGGAGCCGGCATCGGAAGCTGTCTGAGCTCATGGTTCCTCTCTGATGTCGATGAGGGCGGTATGCGCCCGGCACTCACCGGGCCGCTCGGGAAAAGGCGCCTATTCTGCCCTAACCCGACCTAGACATGAACGAGCGAAGCGAGGCTTGCAGGAGTAGCGAAAGAGAGGGGTGGCGCAAACCAAAGCACCGGGAAATCGTCCGCCGACTCCCGCAGTTCCGTGTAAACCGGTCACCCGGGGCATTGGCTGTCCCGATACAACGAGGAAACTCCGAGCCGCCCACCCGGTACGGTAGCCCCCAAAACCCCTGGACCCGCAAGCGGTACGACGGAATCAATGTTCCTTGGTGATCCGGTAGATGCCTTCCATCACCGTGGCGAGCCCAGCCTCCTTGAAGTGGGGCGGTACCAGGTCGGTTTCGAAGTAATCCAGGCGCCTGATGCGGCACCGTTCACCGTATAGCGCCTGAACCTCTTCCTCAGGAACGCTGAACGGCGGCCCCGGCGCCCTGGCCTGGTCGTAATCCAGGGTGATCAGCAGCGTTTCGCCGCCGTCCGGAATCACGCGCTGGACGTGGTCAGCATAGATCGGGCGCTTGTCCGGCGGGAACGCGATCAGCGCGCCCCGGTCGTAGGTGCCCTGGGTCGCGCCGATCTGGGGTGCGCTGATCTCCAGGTAATCGCCGCAGTAGATCCGGTAGCCGCCGCCGCTGAACCGGGGCAGGCCCTCGCGATTCTCGGCCACCTCGAAGCGTATGCCGTTCTCGTCGAAGAAACCGCGCACCGCCGCCTCGGCGATCTCCACACCGTACACCGGGTGCCCGCGCCGGCGCAGCCAGATCATGTCCAGGGTCTTGCCGCAAAGCGGCACAAACACCGGACAGTCTTCCGGCAACTCGAGTTGCGGCCAGTGTTTGACGAGCAACGGGTTGACCTCGGCCTGGTGCCAGCCGATCTGCCCCGTGCGCCAACGTTCCAGCCAAAACTCGTTTTTCACGCGGAGCGCCGCCGGCTTGCGGCCAATCTGGTCTCACACAGCATTGCAACCGCGTGGGTTCCGGATCGAATGCGCGTTTCCCTTCTCATCGGTCACTGCTCCTCGGCCGCCAGGCTGACCCCTACCGCGCCGCCGGTATTGCGGGGATCTGCCATGGCAAATATACCGCGGCCGTCGCGGGCGACGGAGTTTGCATCGCCGATCCCCCGCCCGAAAGTCCAGGCAACCAGCCCCTCGTGCCCCATTGCCCGCAACAGCGACAGCGTGTCCGGCGACAGCGCGAAGGGTTCGTGAACCACGCGGTCCGGCAGCCACTGGTGGTGAAAACGGGGCACGCCGACGGCGTCGGAGACCGCCATGCCGTGATCGACGGTATTCACCACCACCTGCAGCACCGTAGTGATGATGGTGCTGCCGCCCGGCGACCCGGTTGCGAGCACGGTTCGGCCGTCCTTGATCACCAGCGTTGGCGTCATGGAACTCAGCATGCGCTTGCCGGGGGCGATGGCGTTGGCTTCGCGGCCGATCAGGCCGAAGGCGTTTGGGGTATCCGGCTTCGCCGAGAAGTCGTCCATTTCGTTGTTGAGAAGGATGCCGGTGCCCTCGGCGACGATTTTCGAGCCGTAGGAAAGGTTCAGCGTCGTCGTGTACGCCACGGCATTGCCCTCCCCGTCGATGACCGACAGGTGCGTGGTGTCCGGGCTCTCCGCCGGTGGTGCGGCGCCCGCGCCGATGTCCACGGAGCGGCTCGCCTTTTCCGGGTTGAAATCCGCGAACCGCTCCCGCGCATAGCCCTTGGCCGTCAGGCGGGCGAGAGGCACAGGATAGAAGTCGGGATCGCCGAGGTATTCAGCCCGGTCGGCGTAGGCCCGGCGCTCCGCCTCGATGAGGTGATGGGCCGCGGCGGCGCTGCCGAAACCCATCTCCCCGATGTCGTACGGTTCGAGCATGTTGAGCATCTGCACAAGCAGAGCTCCCCCGGAAGACGGCGGCGGCATGGAAACGATCTCGTGCCCGCGGTAGGAACCCGTCACGGGTTGCCGCCAGACGCTTTCGTAGGCGGCCAGGTCCTCGTGCGTGATCAGCCCGCCTCCCCGCTGCATTTCGGCGACAATCAGGTCGGCAGTCGGACCCGCGTAGAAACCGGCCCGTCCCTTGTCGCGGATGCGCTCCAGGCTTGCGGCGAGATCTGGCTGGCGAAACGTCTCACCGGCCTCGTACGGACTGCCGTCCGCCCGGGCGAACTTGGCCGCACTGCCGGGATACTGCGCGAATTGATCGCGGCGCCGGGCAAAGGCCTGCGCCATGTCCCTGGGCAGCGCGAACCCGTCCCGGGCCAGGCCGATGGCCGGTTGCAGAACCTGCCGCCGGCTCATGGTGCCGAACTTCTCGAGGGCGGCGAGCAACCCGTCCACGCTCCCCGGCACGCCGGATGCCAGGTGGGAATCGGTTGAGAGCCCCGCAATGACATCGCCGTTTCCGTCCAGGTACATGTCGCGCGCGGCCCCGCCCGGCGCTTTCTCCCGGTGATCGTTCGTGGCCGTGGTGCCGTCCGCCATGCGGATCACCATGAAGCCGCCGCCGCCGAGATTGCCCGCGGACGGCCAGGTCACCGCCAGTGCGAAGCCGCCGGCAACCGCGGCATCCACCGCGTTGCCGCCCTGGCGCAGCATGTCGGCCGCGGCTTCCGAAGCCAACAGCGAACGGCTCGCGATGCCGCCGTCCGCGCCGAAGACGGCCGGCGGGCTTGCCGGGTGCGCCATCTGGCCGCCAATCGCGAGCCAGGCCAGCGCTCCCGCCGCCAGCGGGCGCGACAAGGCGGAAACGAGGGTGCCGCCGCCGGATGGGCTTTCACGGGAAAAAACGCAACCCTTTGATTTTAAATAAAAAAATAACTTACTTGACATCGTCAATCTCAACAGCGAGTTCGCATGCGGCGCTTCCGTTTCGGCGCATGGCCACATTTTCCAGCATTCCGCAAGGCGTTCGGACGAGCTTAACGCGCCGAAACGGAAGCGCCGCATACGAACTCTTTGCCGAGATTCAACGTTGTTCCTTACACGTCCTCGTCCTGGGGCGCCGGGTTCCCGACTTCCATGGAACTTCATTTTCGGAATCGGCTTCCCGAACTCCGAGTGGCGTGGAAACAACTGCCGGTCAACGGATGGCCACCGGGTTGATGATCATCTGTACCGCGCCCCGGACCTTGGCCTGACCCAGCACGAACAGGAACTCAAGGGCCCCGTCGCGCACCAGGGGGCCGGTGTTCATGGTCTCGAGTATGTAGATGCCGTTCTCCTTCAACAGCGTGATATGGCCCTGGAACGGCCGGTCGGGATGCTGCGAAGGAACCACGTCGAGACCCCAGGTATCCGCTCCCGCGGCGACTATGTTGCTGGCCGCCAGATAGGTCGCAACCTCTTCGGATATGCCGGGCCCACCCGCTGCCCAGGCCCCTGGGTCCGGCTGCAGCTTGGCGTCGGTCCAGCCGGTGTGAAAGAGCACGACATCGCCTTCCCGGACGGGTGTCGCCTGGCTCTCCTCCACCGCTTTCACGTCCTCGACACTGAAATGCCTGCCGGCTTCCAGGAAGTCCACGCCGAAATGCCCGGCCATGTCCAGCACGATGCCGCGCGCGACGATTGGCGGCACTTTCTCGATGCCCAGTTTCGTAAGTCCGGTTACCACGGAGAAGTCCCGCGCCTGGTTGCAATTGTAGTACTCCCCGTCATCGCCGAGATGGCCGAGCCCGTCGAGTTGCGGCCCGATCCCCAGCCAGCCCGTGAATATGTCGTCGTTGTAGGTCATCGCACCGAACGGGCGGGCGCCTTCCTGCTGGTTCGGCTGCACCACCGTGATCGACAGCCCCCGCGGGGGGAATGCGGGTGTGTCGGCGCCGATGGTGATGCCCAGGCTGTAGACCATGCCCGTCTTGATGAGTTCCGCGGCCTTGAGCACCGATTCGGCCGTGATCAGGTTGGCGTTGCCGATCTCGTCGTCGGCGCCCCAGCGGGACGGCTCGCACGCCTTGTCCGCCAGTGCCGGCATCGCTGCAAAAGCAGCAGCCATCCAGATGCAGCACAGTGACTTCATCCTTTCCTCCGAAAGCGTTGGAATCGGTGCGGGAGTTTAGCAAAGCGCACGCCGGGCGACTGACCGGGCAGGTCGGCGAAACTGTGGCGATGCAAGTTCTCAGCTTGTCGGGGATTTCGCCGGCGCGACCGGCCGCCCGCCCAGCCTGCCGACGAAGTCGAGGTGGGCGGCACTGCCCAGACCGGCCTGCGCCACAACCACCGCCCTGGCCTCGTCTTCCACGATCATCGCTCCCGGCGCCAGCCGCAACCCGGGAAAAACGCGGCTGCAGACGACACCGGCGTTGTTTGCCGGCAACGGCCGGAACGCCCCTTCGACCCGTTCGAACCAGTCGATACGGGGGGCAAGGGTCTGCCAGACGATATATTCGCGCACGCCGTTCCTGAGGTACGCTTCGAGCTTCTCGTGCAGATCGAACCGCGCGCTGGCGGCGGAGACTTCGGCCACCAGCTCCGGCGCCCCGGTAATGTATCCGTCTGAGTCGATGACAGATTGCCCAAGTTGAGCCGATTCGATGCGCAGTAGCGCGTCCGGCTGCACCTCGGTTCTGGAGTCAAGCCGTACCGAAGCATTGGACACCATGCCGACTCCCGGAGTGCCGTTGGCATAAGCCAACAGGTGACTGAGCAGGACCGAGTGCGGTCTGGCGTGCTGTACGTAACGCACCGGGGAAGGCATGCGGACGATGCCATCGACCAGCTCGGCTTTCTTGAGGTTCGGGTGCGCCCAATACCGGCGTTCGAATTCGGACCGCGTCAGCATCGCGCCGGCTTTCAACTCGATGGAGGCCGACCGTTGCCCACCCCCCTTTTCGGCAGCCTCCGAGGTTCTGTTCTCTCCCATGAAATCAGACATCTCACACTTCCTATGTCAACATGGAGAAGGGCGCCAGTATCGCATATCGCCCTTGTGCGCACACAGGAATGTACTCATGGTTTGCGTGCGAGTCGGCAACCCGGCGCCCCGGGACGAGGACGTGGAAACGACGAAACGCATCCATCAACCTGTTGATTTAACAACATTTATTGCCAAGCGTCCAGAATTGGTACTGCTTTGTGCTGCCCTTTGACGGGGAGTCCGGAAGCGCCCTTTCGAACCGAAATGCGATTTTAGGCGGTAAGCGTTCGGTCGTCCCGTGACGGATAGCTTTTGGGGCTGGTAACGGTTTC
>JAPPHD010000007.1 GCA_028821125.1 Gammaproteobacteria bacterium | reverse complement strand
CGGTAGCCCTCGCCGCATTGATAGAAGGTCGAAAGGGCCATGCCGGCGTGCACGATGATGTCGGTCGACGACGAGTCCTTCAGCCCCCCCTGCGCGCCCCAGCCCGGCCGCTCCGAGCGCGACGGAGGTTCCATCAGCCCCGCCCAGAGCGAGCGGCCCGCTTCCTGCTCCGCGTCGAAACCCGTGGTGCGGACAAAGCGGTTGCGGTACTCCGCGCGGCCGTCGGCAAAGCTCATGATGTGCAGCATGCCGTCGCCGTCGAAGGGGTGATAGCGGCCGATGGGTTCATGTACCGGGTTCTCGGTATTGCGCAGGTACACCCCGTCGATGTCCCGCGGAATCTCGCCGGTCACCGCCATGTCGGTGGCGTCGTACTCGTCGTGGTTCGGCGTCCAGGCGCCGTTGAGGTAGGGGTGGTCGCCCGGTTCGAGGGTAGATTCGATACGGTTTACCAGGGTGGCCGGCATGTCACTTGCTCCTTTGTTTGCCGCTCGTCGGGGCCGTTGCCCGCGCTCGACTCCCGATCGGGGTGTCGTCGCCGGGCTGTCCCATTGTCCTAGTCGAAAGCGTAGCGGAGTTCAACACCATAAGTGGCCGGCGGCCCGTAGCGGCTCACTTCTTCCCCGAAGAACGGGATGATATTGGTCCGGTACAGCTCGTCGGTGATGTTCTTGCCCCAGACCGACACCGACCAGGGCGCGTCTTCCGGGGCCAGCGTGATCCGGCCGTTCAGCAGGCCGTAGGAATCCTCGAAGTTGAGGTTGGCCGGCTGCCAGGGCAGCTTGTCCTGCCAGTAGTAGCCGAGATAGAGGCTCAGTGCGTCGCCCCATTCGCCGAGGTTCATGGTGTAGTCGACGCTGATGCCGAACTGCGCCTCGGGCGTTCGCTGCAGCGAGTTGCCGGAGCTGTCGATGCCGCTGGCCTCGACGAAGTCGACGTACTCGGTGTCGAGCAGCGTTCCGGACAGGTTGATCAGCAGCCGGTCGCTTGCGGCGACGGTCAACTCCGCCTCGACGCCCAGGATTTCGGCGTCCGCGGCGTTTTCCGTCAGGTTGCACAGGCAGTCCTGGTTGGTCTGTTCGACCTGCAGGTCGGTGTAGTCCATGAAGAAGCCGGCGGCGTTCAGGCGCACGCGCCCGCCGGCGAAATCGCTTTTCAGGCCCAGTTCGTAGTTGATCACCTCCTCGGGCCGTGTCGGGAAGCTGGCGGCAAAGGCCGAGTTGGGCGTGTCCTGAAAGTAGCCGCCCTTGAACCCGGTGGAGACCGTGGCGTACAGGAACAGGTCGTCGTTGGGCGTGTATTCCAGCGTCGCCTGTGGAGTGGCCTTTTTCCAGGTGGCCCCGTATTCCGTTTCGTACGGCCCCTGCAGGGGTGTCAGCGGCACGGGGTCGGCGGGGTTGAATCGGTCGCCCGTTGCCACCTGCACGCCGCGGATGTCGCCCTCCTTCTTGTCGCTGGTCCAGCGCAGCCCCACTTTCACCTTGAAGGTGTCGGCGAGTTGCCAGCCAACCTGGCCGAATGCCGCGAAGTTGGTGATGTCCCCGTAGTTGTACCAGTGGCTCTCGCCGCTGAGCGTGGGCAGCACGCCGGTGATGTTCTCGCCCACGAAGCGGTCGACCTTGTCGATTTCGTCGCGCTTGAAATACAGCCCCAGAATCCAGTCGAGGCGCGATTCGCCCGTGGACGCCAGGCGCAGTTCCTGACTGAAGGCGCTGATGTCCGCCTCCTCGTTCACCGGTTCGGAGAAGAAGAAGGTGGCGGCCAGGGGATTGAATGCCAGGAAATCCCCGAAAGTGACGCCGAAGACCTCCGGATAGTCGAAGATGTCGGGGCCGCCCCCGGTCTGGTCGTAGTGATTGTCGGCGCGGGCGTCGCGATAGCCAGTGACGGAAGTGAACGCGAAGCCGTCGAATTCCTTTTCCACGCTCAGCATCACTCCGGTGGACTCGCGGTCGAGGTATTGCTGCACCGGGGAGGGATTGCCCGCGTAGATGGTCTCCTCCGGCACGCTTTCGTACGGGTCGGTCAGGCCGAGGAAGGCGCGCATCTGGCTCCAGGGCCTTGGGCGAAAGCCGCCGGTCTGGCCGTCGGAAACCGCGACGACGTTGATGCCGTTGGACTCGTCGTTGTTGTGGTCCACCACCAGCCGGGCGCTCCAGCCGCCCGCGGCGGGCTGGTAGAGCAACTGTGCGCGAAACTGGAGCGATTCCAGGTCGTCGAGGCGCCGGTCGTGCAGCACGTCTTTGGCGTAGCCGTCGTGCTGGCGGCTCTGGAACGACAGCCGCCCGGCCCAGGCCTCGCTGAATCCGCCGGTGAGGTAGCCGGAGATAAGGCGGGAATCGAAATTGCCGCCACCGACCGTGAACGACCCGGAATTCTCGAATTCGGGCCTGGCGGTGACGATGTTCAGCGCACCGCCGACAACGCTCTTGCCGAGCAGCACGCCCTGGGGCCCGCGGATGACCTCGATGCGCTCGATGTCGTAGAAATCCGTGTTCATGCCGCCGTTGCGGCCGATGTAAATCTCGTCGACGAAGGTGCCCACCGCCGCCTCGCCGGAGGGGGAATCCAGCCGGGTGTTGGTGATGCCGCGGATGTTCAGTTCCAGGTCGACCGGCGAATTGCCGCCGGTGAGGCCCAGGGACGAGACCGAAGCGGCCAGGTCGTCCACGGTGAAAATACGGCTCTTTTCGAGGGCTTCACCGGTTAGCGCACTGATGGCGACCGGCGCCGACTGCAGCCCGACTTCCCGTTTCTGCGCGGTGACGACGATCTCTTCGAGCACCTGCGCCTGGGCGGCTGCGAGCCCGAGAATCATGGCGAGTCCTGACAACCAGGCGGGCAACAACTGCCGGCAGTGTTGGGTAGCTGGAAATTTCACGATCTGTTTACTCCTCGTCGTTCGAGAATGTTCCGATGCGCGGCGAGTGCCGCCAGGTACCAGCCGTTCCGGATCCGCCGGGTTGCGGACGGCGTTTGTGGTTCGCTGGTCGAGATGTCCCCCGGTTGACCGGTCCGGCTCCGACAGCGTAACGTCCCATGGCTGGGGGCACAATCGAGCCGCACCGCCCACTTCCCGAGCCGCAGCCGCGAGAACCGATTGCAGACCACGCCGCAGACCCTGATCGACGAATATACCGCCAGGGGATGGTGGGGGCGGGAGACGCTCGATTCCCTGTTGCACCGTGCGGTGGCCGAATGCCCCGAACGCCCGGCGCTCATCGATCCGCCGAACCGGCCGGACATTGCCGGCGGCGATGCCCTGCGCCTGACCTGGGCCGAAACCGGGGCGCGGGTCGACGGCCTGGCCGCCGCGCTGCACGCAACGGGGCTGCGCGCGGACGACATCGCCGTGGTGCAGTTGCCGAACATCGCGGAACTGGCCCTGGCCTACCTGGCGCTGGCGCGGCTCGGAGCCATCGTCAGCCCGGTGCCCGTGCAGTACGGGCCGCACGAGCTGAAGAAGATCCAGTCGGAACTGTCGGCGCGTGCCTTCCTGTCGCTCGGTTCCCTGAAGGGCCGGGACCTGCTCGCCGAGCATGCCGATGCGTTCCCCGGTTGCCTGCTCTATGGCCTCGCTTCGCCCTCGGCCGCGGATGCCATCGACATCGGCGCCTATGTGCCGGGCACTGCGCAACGGGAAGCCTGGCTGGACCATCGGCAGGCGTTCGCGCCCGACGCCAACGACATCTTTACCATCTGCTGGACATCGGGCACAACGGGTACGCCCAAGGGCGTTCCGCGCAGCGCGAACCATTGGCTCGCGATCAGCCGGGCAAGCGGCGACCTGGCCGGGTTGCAGGACGGCGATGCGCTGTTGAACCCGTTTCCCATGGTCAACATGGGCGGCCTCGGGGGCTTCTTTTTCAACTGGCTGACCTACCGGGCAACCCTGGTGCTGCACCACCCATTGGACCTCGAGGTGTATCTGCGGCAGCTTCAGGCCGAGAAGATCAACTACACCATCGCGCCGCCGGCCCTGCTCAACATGCTGCTGCGCGAGGAGCGGCTGCTGGCCGGCATCGACCTCACCCACCTGCGGGCGATCGGCAGCGGCAGCGCGCCGCTCGCACCCTGGATGATCCGCGGTTACGAGGAAAAACACGGCATCGCGATACTCAACAACTTCGGGTCGAACGAAGGCATGTGCCTCGCCTCCGGGCCCCGGGACGTGCCGGATCCGGCGCTGCGCGGCGAGCTGTTCCCGCGCTTCGGCGTGGCCGGCTACGAATGGAGCAACCGGGCGGCGGCGATGATCTCTACCCGTCTGATCGAACCCGAGACGGGTGCGCGCATCGAAGAGCCGGGGGTTCCGGGCGAACTGCTGTTCAAGGGGCCGACCATATTCGACGGCTACTGGAAAGCTCCGCGGGCGAACGCGGAGGTGTTCACGTGGGACGGCTACTTCCGCACCGGCGACCTGTTCGAGATCGCAGGGCCGGCGGACGACCCGCGCTACTACCGTTTCGTGGGCCGGCGCAAGGACATCATCGTCCGTGGCGGCATGAACGTTTCGCCCGCCGAACTCGATACGTTGCTGGCCGGCCATCCCGACCTGGCCGACGCGGCCGTCTTCGGTGCGCCCGACCCGGTGCTCGGCGAGCGCATCGCCGTGGCCGTGGTGGTAAAGCCCGGCCATCGCGTGGTGCTCGACGACATCGTTGCCTTTCTTCAAGAGAAGGGCGTCGCCGTATTCAAGCTCCCCGAGATGATGCATGTCTTCCCGGAACTGCCGCGCAATGCATTGGAGAAAGTGCTGCGGCACGAACTGGTGGCCGCGACGTCATCGGCTACGGCTACGACGCCGGCGCCGGCGGAATGACGGGGTGCCCGGAGCGCCGGTCGTGCAACCGGCGCACCGAGCCGCGCACTGCCGGCAACCCGGCGCGGTTTGCAACGTGAACCGGATGGGATGCGGCGACCTTGTACCCCCGGATGACTTGCGCTAAAACACCCTGGCACGCAAGAGACACCATCCAACGGCACGCAAGAGACACCGCCCACAGGCACGCAAGAGTCACCATCCACATGTTCAACGCACGCACCGACTGGTCCGCTTCGAATGAGGCGAGAACGGAATATCGCACCTTTTCCGTCGAAACGCTGACACCGCACATCGGCGCCGTGGTGCGCGACGTCGACCTGGCGCAGCCGCTCTCCGACGAACGGGCGCAGGATATCCACGATGCCTGGCTCGACTGGAAGGTGCTGCTGTTTCGCGACCAGCGCATCGACCGGGAACAGCACAAGGCGTTCGCGCGGCGGTTCGGTTCGCTGCACGTGCACCCCATGCAGCACATTCGGGGGGGCGACCCGGAGATCCTGGTTGTGAAAACCACCCGCAACTCGCCGTACACCGCCGGCGACGGCTGGCATACGGACGTCACCTGCGACGAGATACCGCCGCTCGGCTCGATGCTTTATCTGACCGAAATGCCCGAGAGCGGCGGCGGCGACACGCTGTTCGCCGACATGTACCTGGCATTCGAGATGCTGTCCGAACCGATGCAGGCGTTTCTGGAGGGGTTGACCGCCGTGCACGACGGGGCCGGGCCATACGTCGGGTCATACAAGTCGACGCCCCCGGAGGGCGGATATCCGCGCAGCGAACACCCCGTCGTTGTTCGCCACCCGGGAACCGGGCGCAAGGTGCTCTTCGTCAATCGCGGTTTCACGTCGCACATCGTCGGGTTGAATGCGCCGGAAAGCCGGGCGCTCCTGAACATGCTTTACCGGCACATCGACTCGACCCCGCGCCTCTGGTGCAGGGTGGAATGGGCCGCCAACACGCTGGCGTTCTGGGACAACCGCTGCACCCAGCATCACGCCATCTGGGACTACTATCCGCACAGCCGCTACGGCGAGCGCGTGTCGATCTACGGCAACGAACGGCCGGTTGCCTGAAAGGCCTCAGGCAAGCGGCTGGCGCAGCAGCTCGAGCAGTTCTTCGGTGCTGAGGCGCCCGGCGGCGTCCGCGCCCTCGAGCAGCCTGTGCGCGAGATCCCTCTTCTGGTGGTGTAGCTGGACGATCTGCTCCTCTATGGTGCCCTCGGTGACGAGCCGGTAGATGGTGACGGGGCGCGTCTGCCCGATGCGGTGGGCGCGGTCCGAGGCCTGGTCCTCTACGGCCGGGTTCCACCAGGGGTCCATGTGGATGACGTAGTCGGCGGCGGTCAGGTTGAGGCCGGTGCCGCCCGCCTTGAGGGAGATGAGAAAGACATCGCCCTGGCCGGACTGAAATGCCGCGATGCGCTCGCTGCGCGCTTTTGCCGGGGTACTGCCGTCGAGATACTGGAAGGAAATGTTCTCCGCTTCCAGATACTGCCGGACCAGTTTCAGGTGCATCACGAACTGCGAGAACACCAGCACCTTGTGACGGTTGGCGAGCAGTTCGTCCAGCGTTTCGGCGAACGTCTTCAGCTTCGAACTCTCCGGTGCGGTCACGCCGCGGTCGAGCACCAGCCTGGGGTTGCAGCAGGCGAGGCGCAGCCGCGTCAGGTGCGCGAAGAGCTGGAAGCGCTCGCCCTCGCCGGCGTCCTGCGCTTCCTCGCGCGCCGCCTCGAGTTCCTCCACGGCGCGTTGGCGCAGCGCTTCGTAAAGCGTCGCTTCTTCGGGCGACAGGGCGACGTGCAGCGTGATTTCCGTGCGCTCGGGCAGGTCGTCGAGCACTTCCGTCTTCAGGCGGCGCAGCACGAAGGGGGAGATGATGCGGCGCAGCCGGGTGCGGGCCGCCTCGTCGCCGTCACGCTCCACGGGCTCACCGAAGTTTGCGCGGAACTTCTCCTGCGAGCCGAGCAGGCCGGGGTTCAGGAAGCTGAACAGCGAGTGCAGGTCCATCAGGTTGTTCTGAATGGGCGTACCCGTGGTGACGGCGCGGAAATCGGCGCTGAGCTGACGAGCGGCCCGGGCGCGCCGCGTGGCCGGGTTCTTGATGGCCTGGGCCTCGTCCAGCACCGCGCTGTGCCAGGTCACCCCGGCGAGCTGTTCGATGTCGTTCTGCATCACACCGTAGGTGGTGAGGTAAAGGTCGAAGGGCGCCGGTTCGTCCAGCAGCCGGGCGCGCTCGGCGACGGTTCCGGTGTAGCGCCTGACGTTCAGGGTCGGTGCGAAACGGCGCGCCTCGTCCACCCAGTTGGCGACCACGGACGTGGGTGCGACCACCAGCGCCGGGCCGCCGGGGGCGCGGTCGAGCAGCACCGCGAGGGCCTGCACGGTCTTGCCCAGGCCCATGTCGTCGGCCAGGCAGGCGCCGGCGCGCAGGCGGCTGAGGCGGGCGAGCCAGCGGTAGCCGTCCACCTGGTAGGGCCGCAGTTCGGCCTGCAGCGTGCTCGGCACTTCGGGTTCGAAGGCGCGCACCGAGTCGAGTTTTTCGCGCACCTTCAGCCAACCGCGGTCGTCGGCGAGGTCGGCTTCGTCGAACAGTTCGTCGAGCGATGCGGCGGCCAGGGTGTGCAACCGTACGCTGCCTTTCTTCGCCGGCACACTGAGGCTGGCCAGATCGTCGAGTTGGCGACGGAACGTCCTGGTGAGGGCGAGGAACTCCCCGGGCCCAAGCTCCAGGAAGCGCGTGGCGGGATTCGCTTCCAGGAGGGCGAAGAGGCGCCTCAGGTCGAGCACGGTATCGTCATCCACGGCGAGTTCGCCGGAAGCCTGAAACCATTCCTCGGCGGGCTTCACGGTGATCGAGAGCGACGGTGTGGAGTGCCGGGCGACGATGCGGAACGGCTGGCCCCTGGGCCACTTGCAGCGCGCCCCGGCGGCGTCGAGCTGCTCCAGCAACTCCAGGCATTCGACGGGCTCGGGAATGATTAGCGGCAGGTATTCCGTGGGCTCCGATGCCAGCCGCGGGCAACCTGCCACCAGGCGCGTCAGGGCGCTGCGCTCCCGCGCCAGGTCGCGATGCGCCTGAATGCGCTCGCCGTCGCGGCTGGCGAATACCGTCGCTCCGCCCTCGCCCGCCTCGAAACAGATGCCGGAGCCTTCGATGGGTTCGACCATCAACGCTGCCGAAAGCCCCGCCTCGAACGGCTCGAGCCGCACCCAGGGTTCCGGGTCGGCGTCGACTTCCGGCGCGCCCGCCACGGGCCCGGCGGCGCTCTGCACGCGCACCTGGGAGACGAGCGCGGATACCGCTTCGAGCAGGCGGGCCTTGCCGTGTGACGGGATCAGCAGCCCGTCGGGTGGAACCACGTTGAATAGCCGGCGATGGTCGTTGGTGAAGCGCGTCACCTCGATTCGGTTGTCCGAGGCAAACAGGACGCTGTACGCGCCTTCGGAGTCCCAGCCGTGTGGCTCGACGTAGACCAGGGCGTTACCGTCCGCGCCTTCCTCGATGTGGAGTTCCGGCTCGCGCCGCACGACATCGACGGGTTCGCCGTTCTCGTTGAAGAGGTGGGGATGCCCCGCCAGGGCGTGCAGGCCGCGCCCCCCGTCCAGTACGTGCTCGACGCTGTTCCAGCATCGGCGAACGGTGACGGCGGCGGCCGCCGCCAGGTCTTCGTCCCGCAGAAAGTCGAGCGTTTCCAGGCGCTTGAGCGCCACGCGGCGGCCCTTCGACCAGGCGCCCTTCTTGTTCCGGCGCTGCTCGCGGGGGCTCAGCGATACCTCATAGCCGTTGTCGACCACCTCCCAGGCCAGCCGTTTCTCGGCCGGCGAGGCTGCGGCGCGCTTTTGCCGCTCCTTCCGGCTCGCGTCGTAGGCAAGCTGCTCCAGGGCCTTGAGCGAACGCTCCCACTCGGCCACCGGCTCGACGAGCACGGTCAAGGTTCGCGTGCCGAGTTCGGCGTGCGCGGGGGCCGGGTCGGGCAGGTCGCCCGGAGCGGCCCCGAGCAGGTCGTCCGGGTTGGGTCCGTGCAGTTCGTCCGGGTCGGCCCCGCGCAGTTCGTCCAGTTCGGGGCCGAGCAGTTCGCCCAGATCCGCACGGAGCAGTTCGTCCGGGTCGGTGCCGAGCAGTTCGTCCAGGGCGGCGCCGAGCGTTTCGTCCGGATCGGCGTCGCGCAGTTCGGCAAGCCGGCGCAACGTCGCCGCGCACTCGGCCGCCACCCACTTGTAGCCGTTGGCGTCGGCACGCTCGTGGTAGGCGTTCAGCCGCTCGAGCCAGCCGGGCAGGTTGCGGTAGGTCGAACCGGTCCAGCAGTCCCGGAAGCCGTCGTACAAGGTGTCCAGCCCGGAACCGGTGGATACGCGGCCATACATGCCGTGACCTGCCGCGGCCCGTGCGGCATCCGCGACCAGGGCAGCTTCCGCGCCGTGCTGGATGCCGTGTCGGTCTGCGACGCGCAGGAGCTGGCTCAGCATGGTGCGGGACTCGGGTGTGTCGAGCCGAACGAGCGCCAGCAGCGACAGCGCGAATGCGGCATGGTCCGGAAACACGTTGCGCTTGCGCGTGCCGGCTTTCTCGGCCGCGAGCGCCGCGTCGATCTCGCGCCGCGCGGCGAGGCTGTCGCCGCGCAGCAACGCGACGAGAGCGCGTGTCGACGCAAGCCCGGTTCTCGCCGCCCGGCTTTCCCGGGCATCGGCCGGCAGGTTCGCATAAACGGCTTCCGCTTCGTCGAAGCGGCCCTGAAGGATGCGAATGAAGGCAACATCCGCGGCGTGGCGCTTGGGGCGGCCGGTCAGGCGCTGCCAGCATCGAAAGACCGGCTCGGGGTCTGCGGCCGTATCGATGACATGGCGAAGGCAGCCGGCGAGCGCGGGGTCGCGATACCGCTCTGGCAGCGTCTGCAGTATGTGGATCGCCAGGGGCTCGGCGAACAGGCGCCAAACGTGTGCCGGCACGTCGCCTCCGGTCAGCCTTTCGAGTTGGTCGAATTCGCCGCTGACCAGGAAGCACCGGCAAAGGATGTGGTACCGGCTCGGTTCCGCGCCGTAGCCTGAACGGGTGGCCTCGTACGCGGCCAGGATGTTTTGCAGCCGGCCGTCTGCGAGAGCGTGCCGCGTCAGGTCGACCGTCCAGTGCGGGGTAGCGCGAACACCGACGTTGCCCGCAACCTCCGGGCGCATCGCAATGCCCGCGGCGATGAGTTTGCTGTTCGCGCTGCGGATGTCCGCTTCGTTGAGCCGCTTTTCAGTAAGCGGATTGCCAGCTTGGGACGCGATTCTCTGGGCCCGCTTCACGCCGACCGGCTGCGGGGCGATAACGCCGTAGATCTGGGCGACGAGCTTCTCGGCGGGAGCGAGCGCGGCATAGCCGTCAATGCCGGACTCGTCGAGATGTTCGTGGTGATCAGCCACCCCGCGAACTCCGTCAGGTTGTTGAAGCACCCCGCATGCTGGCTGGCGATTCCAGTTCGCCTGTAGCAGGCGCCGATGGACGGGCGCAGTATGGCGCGAGAACCGTCCCGGCAACAGTACGGCGCCAGGATTTCGACTGCCTTTTCCAGGTCCGGCAGTCGCCTGAACGCCATGGCGTCGACGAAACGAAAGTGCAGATGGGCCTTTGGCGCGATCCGCGCCCAGGGTCATGCTTCGGGAAACAATCCCGGCATCCAGCGTCCGGCCAACCCTGCGGGAAATGCAATCCTCAAGGGCGCACGGCTGCTGTCGCCGCTCAATACGCCGGCTTCCGCCAGCGCGGCGATGATACGCCTTCCCTGCCGGTCGCCCGTGCCGGTCAGTCCTGCCACCTCGCCGCGCGGCAACTCGCCGCGGTACAGGATCGCGTCCATGATGGTACCGGACTGAGACGGCAGGCTGCCCGTGCGCATTTCTTCCTCGACCCAGAGGCGGATACGCGCCTGCAGTCTTTTCGGCTCGATCAGACCTTGCATGAATGCCACCTGGTCGAGGCAGGTTTGCAGGAAGAAATGCGTGAACTCCGCTAGTGCGGCTTCGCTGCGGCTGCCACGCCCGTCCAGGTCACCCCGGCGCGCCTGGTCGCAGGCGCCGAGGTGTGTCTTGTATGCGCTCTCGCGGCGGGCCAGCCCACGGGCGATCGACCAGATGCCGCCGGTGTCGAGCGCATCGCGGAGCATAGCGTGCGACATGAGCCGCGCCACGCGGCCGTTGCCGTCCAGGAAGGGGTGAATCCAGAGCAGGCGGTGATGCGCGGCTGCCGCCGACAGGATTGTTGCGGCTTTCCCGAGGTTGTTGTAGACGGATTCGAAGCGATCCAGGAATCGCGGCACTGCGCCCGCGCTGACCGGTACGTGACGGCCGATCATGACGTCCCGTGTGCGCAGAATACCGGGTTCCACCCGCACACGTTCACCGGATTCGGGGTTCTCGACCCAGAGCAATTCGTCTGGGAGGAGTTCCCCGAAACGCCCGTGAATCTCGCGGATTCCTTCCTGGGTGGCAGCCCTGCCGCTCAAACCATCGGTGTCGATCCATTGCTGCACGGTGACGTGCGCGCGCGCTTCAAGCTGCAGATTCCGCTTTGCCGGATTGTCGCTGAAGTCGTTTCGCAATGCCCGCTCCACGTCAACGGGATGCGTGTTGTGGCCCTCGATGAGATTCGAGTAGTAGCAATTCATGGCCCGGACGAGATCGGCCAGGGCGGAAACGACCCCGTCGGGAATACTGCGCCGCAATCCGGCTGACGTTGCCGCCAGTTCAACCGCGAGTTCGGTCAGCGCCGGCCGATGAGGCGAGCCCTCACTTACTAGCAGGGGCTCCATCGTTGCGGTGGTTTCGCAGCGGTCTGAAACCTCAATAGTGTCCTCTTTCATGTCCGGTATATTTCGCACCTTTATATATAAATAACATAATGTTAAGTGTTTTCATACGGGTGAAATTCCGGACAGATGTCCGCTTTCATGTCCGGTTGTCAGACCTTGGACGCGCAATCGCGCCTGCGGCCAGGGCCCGTGCGGCGCTTGTGCCGGTGGGAGCGACGCGATCAGGGCGATGCCGCCGCCCGCAGCAGGAAGTTGGTGACGGATGCGGACTAGTTCGTGTGATAAAAGGCTTCGCGCTCGCGGGATGCGTACACGGTGGGTATGTCCTCTTCGGGCAGGTCGGGCATCCACTCCTTCCTTTCCAGTGCGGCGCGCACGTAGGGTTCGAGTTCCTCGGCCTTCTCGGCTTCGCGCCGCTCGCGGCCTTCGGTGAACTGCGGCAATACGTGGTCGGCGAACAGCTCCAGCCCGGCGCAGATGTGCTCGTGCCGGTTCTTGCCGCCCTGCTGCAGAAAGATGATCTGGTCGACGCCCGCAGCCTGGAATTGCCGGACGTGATCCGAGAACTGGGCCGGGGTGCCGATGCCGGGGGCGGCGATCATGGGCAGGTCCCTGTCGCGCAGGGCTTCGTACTCTTCCCATAGGGTGGTGCGCCCTGGCCTGGTGTCGTTCGCCACCAGGGCGTTGATTGCGTAGCGGAAAAACGCGAAACCGTCGGCGCCGCGGCGGAACGCCTCGTCCGCATCCTCGTGGAGGGAAAACCCGGCGACCACGGCGATGTTCGCGTTGACCCGGTGCCCCAGCGGCACGCACTCGTCCGACTTGATGATGGAGTAGTAGGTGTCTGCCCAGGAGCGTGCCTCCTCGGAATCGACAAAGGTGAAGGCCAGCGCGCCCAGGCCGTTCCTGGCGGCCACCTCGATGGTCTTGCGGTTGGTGCAGGCCAGCCACATCGGCGGGTGCGGCTTCTGCAGCGGCTTGGGCAGCACGTTCCGGCAGGGCATGGAGAAGCTCTTGCCCTCGTATCCGGGGTAGGGGTCCATGACCATCATGTTGGCGATCTGCTCGGCCGCCTCGAACGACATGGCCCGCTTTTCCTTCGCCGGAATGCCGTAGCCGTGCAACTCAAGGCGCGTTGCGCCTTCGCCGATGCCGAACTCCACCCGGCCATTCGACAGAAGGTCGAGCATGGCGATGGATTCGGCGGTTCGGGAGGGATGATTGTAGTTGGCGATGACCTGGCGGATCCCGAAACCTACCCGGATGTTCTCGGTCTTTGCCGCCAGGGCGGAAAGAAAAACGTCCGATGCCGAGCAATGCGAATACTCGTCCAGGAAATGGTGCTCCACCGCCCAGGCGTAGTCGATGCCCAGGCGGTCGGCCAGTTGCACCTGTGCGACGGCCTCCTGCACCAGGCGGTGCTCAGCGCCTTGCGTCCAGGGTTTGGGCAATTGCAGTTCGTAGAACACGCCGAATCTCATATTGAGTTCCTTACTTGACTGGTATTGATTCTGGGTGCGGTGCGGCGTCGGCGCCCCCGGGTCGGGGGCATTATGGCATTGGCCGTTTGAAATGTGCGCCCGCGCTGGTGGCGCTTGCCGACCTGCAAACCGGACGGCGTCAAATCAGGTCCGCGAGCGATCCGATGATCGCATCGGCGCCGAGGCGCTCCGGCGCGATGCCGTGGTTGTATCCGTCCGGGACGCACACCACCCGGCAACCCGCGGCCCGGGAGGCGTTGACGTCGGTCTCAGAATCGCCGACGAACAGGATTTCCCCCGGGGAAAGCCCGATGTCATGGCAGGCGTGGTAGATGGGGTCGGGCGCCGGTTTCGGGTTCGCCGCGGTGTCGCCGCCGACGATGACATCGAACCAGGGCGTGAGTTCCAGTGCGTCGAGCAGCTTGCGAGTCAGTTCGATGCGCTTGTTCGTGACCACGGCCAGCTTTGCCCCCCGCTCCGAGAGGTTGCGCAGGGTTGCGACGGTATGCGGATAGGGCCGGCTCATGTCGGCGATATGCGCCCCGTAGTGATCGAGAAACGGTTCCAGCATCGCGTCCACGAGCGCGGGGTCGACCGCCGTTGGCGATTCTGCCGGTGACTTCGCAGGTTGACGGGGCCCGGGAGCGTGGCCGTCGACCCCCGCGGGGCGCCGGTGAAACGGCGAAGCGCCAGCGGCTTGCGCATCCGCCGCCGCGACCGCCTGCTCGATGCAGGCCTTGCCGCCGTACCCGACCCAGTGGCGCACCATGGATTCGGGTGCCGGGCCGTAACCGAACTGTTCAAGGGAGTGGTTCACTGCGGCGCAGATATCCGGCGCGGTGTCGATCAGGGTGCCGTCGAGATCGAAGAGGTAACCCCGGAACCCCCGGGGATCAAACGCCATGCGCGAGATCCAGGGCGGCGCGCATGGCCGCGATGGTGGCCGCGTAATCGTCTGCGCCGAAGATGGCGCTGCCGGCCACGAAGGTGTCGGCGCCGGCCCGGGCGGCGTCGGCGATGTTGCCGGCCTTGATGCCGCCGTCCACTTCCAGGCGGATTTCCCGGCCCGACTCGTCGATGCGCCGGCGCACGCGGCGCAGCTTGTCGAGGCTTTCAGGAATGAACCCCTGGCCGCCGAAGCCGGGGTTCACCGACATGATTAACACAAGGTCCACCAGCCCGATCGCTTCGTCGAGGGCGTGCAGCGGCGTTGCCGGGTTGAACACGATGCCGGCCTGGGCGCCGCCGTCGCGGATCAGCGACAGTGTCCGGTGCAGGTGCTCGGTGGATTCCGGATGCACGCTGATCAGGTTGGCGCCCGCATCGAGGAAATCGCCGATCAGGCGGTCGACGGGCTTCACCATCAGGTGCACGTCTATGAAGCAGTCGATGCCCGCCTTGCGCAGCGATTCGAGCACCAGGGGCCCGATGGTCAGGTTGGGCACGTAGTGATTGTCCATGACATCGAAGTGGATGATGTCGGCGCCGGCAGCGAGCACGGCCTCGATTTCTTCGCCGAGCCGGGAGAAATCGGCGGACAGTATGGACGGGGCGATCCAGGCTTGCATCTTGAGAAAGTTTCGTGTCCCGTCCGGGTCAAAGCGGCATTTTATCGGGGCGGAGAGGCTTTGCCCAACCGCTCGCGCACCTCGCTCAGTTGTTCCGGAGTGCCGATGTCCGTCCAGTAGCCGTCCCATACCTGGCCGGTTACCCGCCCCCGGGCCACGGCATCGAACATGGGCTCGCGCAAGGAAAACGGCTCGGCACGCCGCCCGGCGAGCAGCACGGGGTCGAACAGGGCGAGGCCGCAGTAAACGTAGCCTTCGCCGCGGCCCGTGACGCGCCCGTCGGCCCAGTCGAAATCGCCCCATGCCCGGAACCCCGGCGTCGGCGTGAGCAGCATGTGCATCGATGAGTTCTCCGGCAACGATGTGGGGAATCGCGAGAACGGGAAGTCGGTAAAGATGTCCCCCAACAGGATCAGGAAAGGCTCCTTTCCCAGGGTCGGCAGGGCGGCGACAATGCCGCCGCCGGTCTCGAGCAGGGTTTTTTCGGGGCTGTAGTGCACGGCCAGGCCGAACTTCCGGCCATCGCCCACGTAATCCACGATCCGGTCGCCGAGGTGATGGAGATTGATCACCACATCCGTGACGCCGGCGCTCTTGAGCCAGTCCAGGTGATAGCCGACGAGGGGTTTCCCGGCGATGGTCTGCATGGCCTTGGGAACGGTTCGGGAATGCTCGCCCAGGCGGGTACCGCGGCCAGCCGCAAGGATCATGGCTTTCATGTCATTCGCGCTTGATCGGACAAGATTCCGAGCGAAACTGCATCAGGGTTTGCGGGAACGGGGCTTGTTGATCCGTTCCACTGCGTGACGGGCCGTAACGATGGGAATGCCAATTGAATCCCTGAGTGAAAGCACGTCTTTTTTGTCGCCGGACACGATCATGTCTGCGTTTCCAGCGATCGCGGCGGCGATGATGTGATTGTCCTTGGGATCGGGAGAGATGGTCACGGGAGGCAGTGCCGGCATGACTGTGGCGCGCGTATTGAGATTCTCGATTATCGCCGCCGATTCGTCGGTATTCAGTATTCGTTGCAGCTTGGGCCGCGCAAGGACTTCCGCGGTTTCGGCGATCTGTTCGGTAGAAGTGATCAGCTCGTGTTCCCCGCGCAGGCACGCCTGATATAGAAGGTCAGGTGGAGTGCCCTGGGTGATCAGCGCGCTGATCAGAATATTCGTATCAAGAACGACCCGCACGTACCGCGGCAACCTCTTCGTCGATCAGGTCTGACAATTCCTGCTGGTCGAGATGGGCGTTGCGGTCCTTGACTTGGCGGACGGTAAGATCCAGCACGCGACGGCGTACGGCCTCATCGACGAACCGGGAGAGATCGCCCTTCTTGCCGCCATTGCGGGCAAGCCAGGTGCGAACCGCCCGATCGGTCGCTTCCGGGATGGAGAGGTTCCATCGGTTCATGAGTTCATCTCTGAAGTAGACGCAAATGCGCTTATGCGCACATCCTATCTGGACAGCGACAATGCGGTCAATCGAGCGTCCCGAGCGCTCGTGGGCCAATGCTCACCAGCCATTCGCCCAATTCCTCCATCCCGGCGTATGCGGACGAGATGCGCGTCGCCGACTCGAGCACCGGGGCGATATAGCGCATATGCCCCGGTTTGCCGTCGCGGAGCTTGAGCCGGGCGAAGATGCCGATGGCCTTGAGTTGGCGTTGCAGCCCGGTCAGGTCCAGGGCTCTCGACAGTGCGTTGTCGTCGAACCGGAAGCGGGAACTGCGCTGGTAGTAACGCTGCCAGCGGCGGCGTTCGCCATCGTCGAAATCGTGGTAGCAGTCCCACAGCAGGCAGGCCAGGTCGTAGGTGGCGGGGCCGATGAGCGCATCCTGAAAGTCGACGATGCCGAGGCCTCCCTCCGGGGTCAGCAACAGGTTGCGGCAGTGGTAGTCGCGGTGGATCAGGCACTGGGGCTGGCCGAGCGCGTTCTCGACCAGCGTCTCGAACGCATCGGCGGCGGTCTGCGGCAATCGCTCGTCGAGCAGGGCGCCGAGGAACCATTCGACGAAGATCCCGAGTTCGTCGCGGAAGCGGGATTCCAGGTAAGGCGGGATGCCGGGAGCGTCGATGCGTTGCAGGTCCATCAGACCGTCGATGGCGAGCGCGATGGCCTTGTCCTGCAGAGGGGTGCCGTAGACGTCTTCCAGGTGCCGGTCCCCCAGGTCGCCAAGGAGAAAAAAACCGTTCTCGGTGTCCATTGCCAAGATTGACGGAACCGGCAGGCCGCGGTCGGCGAGGAGCCTCTGCACGGCGAGGAACGCATCGTTGCGCTCGAGTTCCGGTGGTGAATCCATGACAACAAGACTTTCCGGCCCGGGTTGCGGGGCGTTCAGCCGCATCCGGTAGAAGCGCCGGTTGCTTGCTTCCACCAGCAACGGCTCCACTGCGGTAACGGGAGCGTCCAGGCTGGATTCGACCCATCGGGAGAGCGTGGGGTGCATGGCCGGATGGTATCATCGCGGCCGTGCCTGCCGACTGTCCCGGACAACGTTCGGCCGCAGTAGTCGATTCATGAATCGGTGCGGCTGGTTCCGGGAAGCCGTTCGATACGCCGCGCGGCAACGGCAGCCGTTTGCTGTTCCGAACTGATGGAGTCGAGCCTCCCGTGTGGCGGACCGCCTGGTTGCTGAAGTCCAAGATCCGGCGGCGGCGTAGCGCCCCGGGGACGGCCGCGCTTTGCCTGTTGATGTTGCACCCCGGCGTTGCCTTGGCCGGAGAGGACGAGGATGCGCAGCCCGCGGATGAACGGCCGCGAGAACTGAGTGCGCGCCTGCAGACGGTTGCGCAGTGGAGCGCCCGGCATTCGCCGGCTGCCACCTACTGGGTCGATCGCGGCGACCTTACGGAGGCGGAGCAACGCGGTTTGCCGGCTCATTGCAGCGGACGCTACCTGCTGCCCCGCCTGCCCCATCGGGAAGACATCGACGACGACGCCATGCCCATCGAGGGGGAGGCCGATGTCGTCGAGTACGAGGCGGATGGAGACATCACGCTGGAAGGCGACGTCGTCCTTACCCAGGGCAACCGCACCATTCGCGCGGGACGGGCGGTCATCGGCCAGGGCAGCCGCGAGGGTCTGCTCGAAGGCGGCGTCGTCATCCGCGAACCGGACCTGGTGATGCAGGGCGTCCGGGCGGACGTCGACCTCGACCGGGAGACGGCGGTTGTCCACGATGCACAGTTCCTGCTGCCCGCGCCGGAATTTCGCGGCAGGGCGGAGTCGGTGACGCGGGACGAGGCGGGCAACGTCGTCCTGAAACGCCAGGTGTTCACCCGCTGCGAACCGGGCAACGACAGTTGGCGGATCACGGCCCGGCACGTGAACCTCCCCGACAAGGCGGTGTTCGGTACCGCGCGCCATGCGGTGGTGCGCATGAAGGGCGTGCCGGTGCTGTATACCCCCTATATCAAGTTCCCGGTCACCGGCGACCGCCAGTCGGGTTTTCTTTTTCCCAACATCCAGTACTCCGGCGAGGGCGGCCTGGACCTGTCGGTTCCTTACTACCTGAACCTGGCGCCGAACCAGGACGCGACGCTGGTGCCCAGAATCGTCAGCAAACGGGGTTACGGCCTGGAGGGCGAATACAGGCACCTGTCGCGGTGGGAGGAGACGACCCTTTCCGGGGCCATTCTCCCCAACGACGACCTCTACAACGGCACCCTGGAGCGGGACGACTGGGAACGTCTGCAACAGCCGGGCACCGACGAACCATCTACTTTCGATCCGGCCGACCGCTGGCTGGTCAGCGTCGACCACCGGGGCCGCCTCGGCCGTTTCGCATCCAGCATCGACTATTCGGAAACGAGCGACCGGGACTATTTCAGGGACCTGGGTTCCGGCCTCGGGGAGTCGAGCCGCATCGCGCTGAACCAGTGGGGGCAGATCACCTACCGGACCGGCGGGCTGTTCATGCGCCTGTGGGGGCAGGCCTTCCAGCGCCTGGACGAGATCGAGCGCAACGAGTACAGGCGGCTGCCGGAACTGGAGATCCTGTACACCGGGCAGGGCCTCGGCCCGCTCGAATACGGGTTCTGGGCCACCGGTTCTTCGTTCGACCGGAATACGGAGGGCATGCGCGGCATCAATGCGCTCACCGGCGAGCGCCTGCACCTCGAACCGCGCCTGACGCTGCCCATGCGCTGGCCGTTCGGGTTTTTCAAGGCGAGCGCGGCCTACCGGTACACGGAATACCAGCTTAAATCCGATGCCGGGCCGCTGGACGACGACAGCCCGAGCCGCGGCATGGCCACGGGCTCGGTGGACGGCGGGCTGGTCTTCGAGCGCGACCTCGACTGGTTCGGCGCGCCGCTCGTCCAGACGCTTGAACCGCGCCTCTTCTACCTGTATCAGGAATACGAGGGCCAGGAAGACCTGCCGCTGTTCGATGCCAAGGCCCTCACGGCGGGCTACCTGCAGCTCTTCCGCGAAAACCGTTTTTCCGGCCTCGACCGCATCGGCGATGCCCACCGCCTGTCGGCGGGCGTGACCACCCGTTTCTTCGACCGCGACAGCGGCCGCGAATACCTGCGCGCCAGCATCGGGCAGATCCTGCACTTCTCCGACCGGCGCGTGACCCTGCGCGGCAGGCAGCAGCCGGACGACCGCCAGGACACCTCGGCCATCGCGGGCGAGATCGCCGGCCGCATCGCCGGGCGCTGGAAGCTGGCGGGCACCCTGATCTGGGATCCCAACGACAACCAGATCGACGAGGCGTCCGGCATGCTGCAGTACGAGGTGGACGGCCGGCGGGTGATCAACCTGGGATACCGCAACCGGCTGCTGCAGGACATCGACCAGACCGACATCTCGTTCTACTGGCCGGTAGCGGCCCGCTACGCCCTGTACGGGCGCTGGAATCACGACCTGGTGAGCGGCCGAATGATTGAGGGCATCGCCGGAATCGAGTACAACGACTGCTGCTGGCGCATCAGGCTCCTGTGGCGGCGCTTCCTGGATCAGCCCGCGGCCCGCAGCTTCGAGGACGTCGATGCGGACGAGGGCGTTTTCCTGCAGATTGCCCTCAAGGGTCTGGCCGGGTTCGGCACGCGGATGGACATGGTGCTCGAGCGCGGCATCCGCGGCTATCGGGGGCCCTGAAGCGCGCGAGTTGAGGACGATGACAATGTTGAAATTCCTGAGTGACTTCCACCCGATGGCCGGAAAGAGGCCGCTGGCGCACACCTGGGGCGCGGTACTGCTTGCGGTTGCGGCGTCGTTCAGCGGCAGCGCCGGGGCCCAGTACCAGGAACTCGACACCATCGTCGCCATCGTCGATGAAGACGTGGTACTCGCCTCCGAACTGCTGAGCCGCCTGCAGACGGTACAGGACCAGATCGCGCGCCAGGGCATGGAGGCGCCGCCCCGTGACGTGCTGCTGAACCAGCTCATGGAGCGGCTGATACTGGAGAACATCCAGGTGCAGCAGGCGATGCGCCGGGGCGTGCAGATCGACGACGAGACCCTTACCCGGGCCGTACTCGGTTTCGCGGAGCAGAACGAGATGTCGATGGAGGAGTTCCGGCAGGCGCTCATCGAAGACGGCATGAGCTACCGGGAGTTCCGGGAAGACATCCGCCGGGAGATGCTCATCCAGCGCCTGCAGCGCAACATGGTGAACCGCCGCATCACCATCAGCCAGCAGGACGTGGAGGACCTGCTCGACTCCCCGTACTACCAGCAACTGCTTTCCGATGAATACCGGGTGGGCCACATCCTGCTCGAAGTGGAGGACGGCGCCGGCGAGGCAACGGTGACGGCAGCCGCGGAGGAAGCGCGGAACATCGTCGTCGATCTCAGGCGCGGCGCCGACTTCAAGGAAACCGCCATCGCCAGGTCTGCCGGCGCCCGGGCCCTCGAGGGGGGCGACCTGGGCTGGCGCCGGGCGGGCGAGCTGCCGACCCTGTTCTCGGAACAGGTGCTCGCGCTGGCCGTTGGCGATACGGCCGAGCCGATCCGCAGCCCGAGCGGCTTCCACATCGTGCAACTGCTCGAACGGCGCGGCGCCGGCGTGCAGACCGCCGACCAGACCCTGGCGCGCCACATCCTGGTGCAGCCGTCGGCCATCCGTCCGCCGGCGGAAGCCGAAGCCCTGGTGCGCGACATCCGCGAACAGCTCGTGGGCGGGGCGGATTTCTGCGGGCTGGCGGCGGAACATTCCGAAGACCCGGGCAGCGCGCTCAACTGCGGCGACCTGGGCTGGAGCACGGGGGAGCAGTTCGTCGAGGCGTTCGTGGCGGCGATGAACGCCACCCCGACGGGCGAGTTTTCGGAGGCGTTCGAGTCGGACTACGGCTGGCATGTGCTCGAAGTGCTCGACCGCCGCACCCAGGACATGGGCGAGGAGGCGCGGCGCAACATGGCCATACAGATCCTCCATCAGCGGCGCTTTGAGGAAGAACTGCAGAAGTGGCTGAAGGAGATCCGCGACGAAGCCTTCGTGGAGATCAGGCTGCCGGGCGCCTAGCCGGGCCTGTCGGTGGCCAGGTGCGGCTACGGTCGACCGTTGCGGGAATGCGCTGACACCGCTGCTGGCCTGGCGCGTGCCGGCCCGCTCGAAGCCGCTCTTGCGGTCCGGCACAGCGGGGATGCTGTGGCTGGCGGGGCACGACGATGACCTTGCTGGCGATTACGCCTGGAGAACCCGCGGGAATCGGTCCCGACCTGCTTGTGACACTGGCCCAGCGTGAGCGCCGCGGCGACTGGGTGGCGCTTGCGGACCCGGACATGCTGCGCGAACGGGCGAGTCTCCTGGGTCATCCGCTGAACGTCCGTTCGTCGTCCACGGGGCGCGCGGGCGAACTTCGGGTGGAGCCGGTGCCGCTCTCGTGCGCCGCCGTTCCGGGAACGTTGAATCCCGCCAACTCGGAATACGTGCTGAACAGCCTGCGCGCGGCGGTGTCGGGCTGCCAGACGGGCCGGTTCGCCGGGATGGTGACCGGTCCGGTACAGAAGTCGACGATCAACGATGCGGGCTTCGCCTTCAGTGGCCACACGGAATTCCTGCGGGACGCGAGCGGTGTTCCGGATGTGCTGATGCTGCTGGTCGCGGGCCGGTTCCGGGTTGCGCTTGCCACCACGCACCTGCCTCTCAGGGAAGTCCCCGGCGCCCTGACACGGGAGCGGCTCGAATCGAAGCTCGGGTTGCTGACACGCGGGCTGCGCGACGGTTTCGGCATCGACGAACCCTGCATTCTGGTTACGGGGCTCAATCCCCACGCAGGGGAGGCGGGGCACCTCGGGCGCGAGGAGATCGACGTGATCGAACCCGTGTGCGAGCGATTTCGCCAGGCCGGCGCAAACCTGGCCGGGCCGTTGCCCGCCGATACGGCGTTCACCCCCCGCGCGCTTGAGGGGGCCGATGCGGTACTGGCGATGTACCACGACCAGGGCCTGCCGGTGCTCAAGCATGCGGGTTTCGGAAGCGCCGTGAACGTCACCCTGGGCCTGCCCTTCGTGCGCACGTCGGTCGACCACGGCACCGCGCTGGACATCGCCGGCACCGGCGCCGCCGACACCGGCAGCCTTGCCGCAGCGCTTGCGCTGGCGGAGGAAATGAGCCCGCTGTCGGGGCGAGCGTCGGTAGGCGATGCCGCGGCGTCCACGGCGGGGCTGCCCGGCCGTGCCGGACCGTGAAGGCCCGCAAGCGCTTCGGACAGCACTTTCTCGCCGATGCCTCCGTCCTGGCGCCCGGCCGTACGCGCCCATGAAAGCCCGCAAGCGCTTCGGACAGCATTTCCTCACCGATGCCTCCGTCCTGGCGCCCGGTCTTGCACGCCCATGAAAGCCCGCAAGCGTTTCGGCCAGCACTTTCTCACCGATGCCTCGGTCCTGGCGCGCACCCTGGATTGCATCGGCCCGCGGCCGACCGACCGCCTGCTGGAAATCGGGCCGGGCCGCGGCGCCCTTACCGAGTTGCTGCACGGCACGGCGGAACGGTTCGTCGCCATAGAAATCGACCGCGACCTGGCGCCGATGCTGCGCGCCCGCTTTCCCGGGCTGGAACTGGTCGTTGCCGACGTTCTCAAGTTCGAGTTCACGGCACTCGGCACGGACGCGCCCTGGCGCATTGCGGGCAACCTTCCCTACAACATCAGCACGCCCCTGCTCGTCAGGCTGTTGACGTCGAATCTGCTCATCGAGGACATGCACTTCATGCTCCAGAAGGAACTGGCCGATCGGGTGGACGGCGAACCCGGCACCAAGGCCTGGGGCCGGCTGTCGGTGCTGGTGCAATATCACTGCACGGTGGAGACGCTGTTCGATGTGGAACCGTCGAGCTTCGTGCCGCCGCCGAAAGTGCGATCGTCGATGGTGCGCCTGACGCCGCGCGCAGAGAAGCCCCCGCTAACCTACCCTGCGCGCCTCGATACGGTATTGCGCACCGCGTTCTCCGCCCGCCGCAAACGTCTGGCAAATGCGCTGAAGTCCTTGCCCGTCGATTGGGACCGGGCCGGGGTGGACAAGAATTCCCGGCCGGACCAGCTCTCGGTCCGCGACTATGTGCGCATCGCCAACGCAATTGAGTACCCCGTTTCAGCCGAAGGAGCGGTTCGCTGATGGCCACCTATGCGATCGGGGACATTCAGGGTTGCCATACGGAGTTTGTGCGCCTCCTGGAGGAGGTTTCGTTCGATTCCACGCGCGACCGGCTCTGGCTGCTCGGAGACCTGGTCAACCGGGGGCCGGACTCGCTCAAGGTCATGGACCTGGTGATGTCTCTCGAAGACCGCACCATCACCGTACTCGGCAATCACGACCTGCATTTCCTGGCCGTGCACTACGGCGGGCACTCGCCCGTCGCCAGCGACACCTTTCACGACCTGCTTGCCGCGCCGAACGTGGACGAGGTGGCCGACTGGCTGCGGCGCCAGCGCTTTTTCCACGCCGATGCCTCCCTCGGGTACGCCATGGCGCACGCGGGCCTCCCGCCGGGCTGGTCCATTGAACAGGCCGAGGCGCGCTCGCGGGAGTTGATGGCGGTGCTGCAGGGAAACGGCTACGCCGACTATTTCCGCGCGATGTACGGCAACCATCCGGACCGCCTGTCGGAGGACCTCGCGGGCATGGACCGCTGGCGCATCCTCACCAACTGCTTTACCCGCATGCGCCTCGTCGACCGCGACGGACGGCTGAATTTCACCCACAAGGGCGTGCTGGCCGAAGCCCCGGCCGGCTGGTTTCCCTGGTACGAACTGATCACGGACGAACCGGGCGAACTGCGGCTGCTGTTCGGGCACTGGGCCGCTCTCGAGGGCGAGACCGGCCGGGCGGACATCATTGCGCTGGACACCGGCTGCGTCTGGGGGCGGGACCTGACGGCACTGTGCCTGGAGACGGGAGAATTGACGGGCGTGCCGGCTAAGCCCGTATAGAATCCGGTTCCATGGAGATCTACCTGGTGGGTGGCGCGGTCCGGGACGAGCTGCTCGGGCGCGAGCCCGGAGTAAAAGACTGGGTCGTCGTCGGCGGTACGGCCGAAGAGTTGCTGAAGCGGGGCTACCGCCAGGTCGGCAGGACCTTCCCCGTCTTCCTGCATCCCGAGACCAACGAGGAATACGCGCTGGCCCGCACCGAGCGGAAAACCGGGCCGGGGCACCGCGGCTTTGCCGTGCAAGCCGGGGCCGAGGTTTCCCTGGAAGAAGACCTGGCGCGCCGCGACCTGACGGTGAATGCCATGGCCAAAGACGGCGAGGGACGGCTGATCGACCCTTTCGGCGGGCAGCGGGACCTGTCCGACCGGATTCTTCGGCATGTGGGAGAGGCGTTCCGCGAAGATCCGCTGCGCGTCTTCCGGCTGGCGCGTTTCGCGGCGGAGCTCGAGGGCTTCTCCGTCCATGAGACCACCGTCTCGCTCATCAGGAACATGGCGGGCAGCCTGACCGAGCTGCCGGCCGAGAGAGTCTGGGCGGAGTTTCGCAAGGCACTCGCGGCGCCGGCCCCGCAACGGTTCGTCGATGTCCTCCAGGCGGGCGATTGCCTCGGCCACTGGTTCCCCGAACTCGAAGGCGTGAGACTCGACTCCCGGCCCGACAACGTGCGGGCACGCTACGGCGCCCTCGGCTGGGTGCTGCGCGAATCCGGGATCCAAAGCCTGAGCGACCGTCTCAAGGTTCCGAACGACCACGCCGGCCTCGCTCTTGCGGTTGCCCGGCACGGCCGCGTACTTGCCGATTGGCGCACGGTAGAGCCCGATCGATTGTTCGCGGCGGCGAAAGCGGTCGGAGCCTTCCGGAATGTGCCCCTCAGCCGGCGGGTCTTCCAACTGGTGGGCGTGCTCGTCGAATCGCCCTTCGACGAGTTGGAACGACTGGTGTCGCGCGTGGCAGCGGACGTCCACGCGGGTCTTTACCTGCGGGAAGGGCTCTCGGGTCCTGCGCTCGGCCGGCGCGTCGAGCGCGAACGAATAGACCGGCTCGCCACGCTTCGGGAGCAAGACCCGAACTAGCTGTTGGCGGGAGCGAGGCTGGTCATGGGCCAGCGGGCGCGGGTGACGATGCGCAGCGGCTCGGTCTCCCCGGTGAGCAGGCGCTGGCAGCCGGCGAATGCGACCATCGCGCCGTTGTCGGTGCACAGCGACGGTTCCGCGTAGTGCACCCGGGCGTCGAGCTTCGATTCCAGCCGTTCCCGCAGGCGGACGTTGGCGCTGACGCCGCCGGCAATCACCAGGTGGCCCGCGCCGTTCTGGTCGATGGCCCGGCGGCACTTGATCGCGAGCGTATCGACCACCGCTTCCTCGAAACACCGTGCAATGTCCGCGCGGTCCCTGTCGTTCAACGGCTCGTGGGCCTTCACGGTGTTCAGGGTGAACGTCTTCAGCCCGCTGAAGCTGAAGTCGAGGCCCGGCCGGTCGGTCATGGGCCGGGGAAAGCGGAAGCGCGCCGGGTCGCCGTCGATGGCGCACCGGGCGATGTGCGGGCCGCCGGGATAACCGAGGCCCAGCATCTTTGCGGCCTTGTCGAACGCCTCGCCGGCGGCATCGTCCAGCGACTCCCCCAGCATGGTATAGGCGCCGATGCCGTCCACCTCCACCAGTTGGGTGTGGCCGCCGGAAACCAGCAGCGCGACAAAGGGCAGGGGCGGTTGCGCGGCGTCCATCAGCGGCGCCAGCAGGTGCGCTTCCATGTGATGGATCCCCAGCGCGGGGATGCCCAGCGTCCAGGCAAGGCTGCGGCCGAAACCGGCGCCCACCAGCAGCGCGCCCATCAGCCCCGGGCCCGCGGTGTAGGCAACGCCGTCGAGGTCGGCCAGGCTGCGCCCGGCCCGGTCGAGAACGGCCCGGGTCAACGGCACGATCTTGCGGATGTGGTCCCTCGAGGCCAACTCCGGCACGACGCCGCCATAGTCGGCGTGCAGCTCCACCTGGCTGTGCAGAACATTGGCGAGCAGGCCCGCTTGCGAGTCGTAGACCGCAAGCCCGGTTTCGTCGCAGGACGTTTCGATTCCCAGTACCAGCATATCGAGTCAGACCCCGTGGCGGCGCCATTTTGCGCGCCGGGGCTTTTCCAGTAAAATCGCCGCCCTTTCCAACCAGGGTCAATGTTCATGCCGCATGTTCGGGTCAAGGAGAACGAACCGTTCGATGTCGCCCTCAGGCGTTTCAAGCGCTCCTGCGAAAAGGCGGGCATCCTCTCCGAGGTGCGCCGGCGCGAGTACTATGAAAAGCCCACGGCCGTGCGCAAGCGCAAGGCGGCCGCGGCGGTCAAACGGCATCTCAAGAAACTGCAGCGCGAAGCCCGCCGGTTCGAACGGTCCTACTGACCCGCAGCATTCCCCGGCCCGGCCCCTCGGGCGATGAGCCAGCTCAAACTCCGTATCCAGGACGCCACCAGGGCGGCCATGAAGGCCCGCGACAAGCCGCGCGTGGCGGCCCTCCGGCTGATCAACGCCGACATCAAGCGCGTCGAGGTCGACGAGCGCAAGGAACTGAACGACCGGGAGGTCGTCGCCGTGCTGACCCGGATGCTCAAGCAACGCAACGACAGCCTCACCCAGTACCGCGATGCAGGCAGGGATGATCTGGCCGATGTGGAACAGTTCGAGATCGACGTGATCGGCACCTTCATGCCGGAGCCCCTGGGAGATGCCGAGATCGACGCCCTGATCGATGCGGCGGTCGAAGCGGTGGGAGCCACCAGCATGCGCGATATGGGAAAGGTAATGGCAAGGCTGCGGGGCGAAGTACAGGGCCGCGCGAACATGGGTGAGCTCAGCGCCCGGGTGAAGGCAAAGTTGAATTGACCTCCGTCGCGCCGGGACGCTGACGCGCAAGGAACAGAATACCGCTGGGAGAGAGCAGGTGTGCGGTGCGGGGTCGCCACCGGTCGGGCGCAGCCCGAGCCGAAGCACCGCTTCGGCAGGTGGCGACGCCCCGCAACTGGTTGCGGGGCCGGGTGTCGAACAATCTGCGCCCTCGAATTCCACGACAACGCGTCCGCTTGGCGTGCCGGATACCCGTACCGCATACCTGCTCTCGGTGCCCGATCGAAGC
>JAPPHD010000161.1 GCA_028821125.1 Gammaproteobacteria bacterium | reverse complement strand
TCACCCTGCCCGTTCGATGGGCTCCATCGAGTTGGTGAGCGATGCGGGCTAGTCGATGGGCTTGCGCAACTGACGGCATTGCTGATCGGGAGCGTTGAGGAAGATGCGCATCGCCTCGAACTTATTCGACAGAAGATTTCGGACGTTGCGGGTGTGATACCTCTCGATTCAGATAACTTGAAATCTGCAATCCGCTATCAGCAACTGCATGACCTGTCTCCGCAGGACGCGATGGTTTACGCAGCGGTAATCGACAACCTCCGCCAGTTCCGAACCGACGAATCAAGCTGTTTTCTGAACCGGAATTCCAAGGATTTCGGTGAACCGCTGATTTTCGACGAACTCAGGGGCTATCGGTGCAATCTCCTGTTTTCGTTCGAAAAAGGCGTTGACTTTGTTCGGTCCAGTCTGAGCGGCTGAATTGCGGTACCATTGAACCCATGAAAAACGCAGTCGCCGTACCTGAGAACATTCGTGATCGAATCACACCCGTTGAGATGCGGCGCTTCCTGGCCCGGTCCAATGGCCGTGCGGCCTGGACCACGGGATTCAACCTGTTGGTCCTGGCCAGCGCCTTCGTCCTTCCGGCGCTGTGGCTGAATCCGGTCACGCTGCTGGTCGCCGTGCTGCTGCTGGGCGGGAGGCAACTCGGGCTCGCGGTGCTGTACCACGAGTGCGCTCATCGTTCGTTTTTCGAGAGCGGGCGGTTGAACGATGGTTTCGGCCGTTGGCTGTTCGGCGGATTGTTGAATACCTCACTGACCCGGTATCGCAACTACCATCTCAAGCATCATCGCCTTGCCGGCACGCCGGATGATCCGGATCTCTCCATGGCCTCCGCGTATCCAGCCCCCCGCGCGAGCATGCGGCGCAAGCTGGTCCGGGACTGCACGGGGCAGACCGGGCTCAAGGATGTGAAACAGCAGTTCAGCAGGCTCGGCTGGCGGCGCAATGCACCCTTTCTGGCAAGTCATGGCACTCTGCTCACGGTGCTGGCGCTTGCCGGCATCTCCTGGGCATACCTGCTCTGGTGGGTCGCGTATCTCTTCGTCTACCAGGTCGTGGTGCGCATTCGGTTCATGAGCGAGCACGGCGTGGCCGCCGACCGGTTGAGCAAGGACCCGCGCGACAACACCTGCTCGACGATGATCTCGTGGTGGGAACGGCTGCTGATCGGGCCCAACTTCGTCAACTATCACCTCGAGCACCACCTGCACGCGGGCGTGCCGTGCTACCGATTGCGCGGGTTTCACCGCCTGCTGAAAACCCGGGGGTATTTCGCGTCGGCAAAATCCGTCTCCCACGGCTACGCCGAGGTGTTGCGACGGGCGACTCAACCCGCCTGACTGGTGTAACCAACCGATTTCGAACAATCAGTTGGTTCCAACACCAGCCGTTGCCGGTGTGTCGGCCGCCCGTTCGGCAATACGCTCGATCCTGAACCCGGTAAAGCCGTAGAACAGGGAAATCACCGGGTTGATCAGGTTGAAGAAACAGAACGGCAAATAGGCCAGGGTCGGCACCCCCAGGGTTGCCGCCATGTAGGCGCCGCAGGTGTTCCACGGCACGAGCGGCGAGGTGATGGTGCCCGCGTCCTCCAGTACCCGCGCCAGGTTCTTCTCGTGCAGACCGCGCCTTCGGTACTCGACCTTGAACATGCGTCCGGGCAGCACGATGGCGATGTACTGATCGCCGGTGAGCGTGTTCATGCCGAGGCAGGTACCGACCGTGGTGGCGATCAGGCTGCCGGTGCTGCGGCTAAGCTTGACCAGGTTCTTCACCAGGGTATCCAGTATCCCCGCTTTTTCCATGGCGGCGCCTAACGCCATGGCCGCCAGTACGAGCCACACCGTGGTGAGCATCGAACTCATGCCGCCGCGCGACAGCAGGGAGTCGAGATTGGCATCGCCGGTGGCGGCGGAGAAGCCGTCGAACAGCACGATCCAGACGCCGCGAAACATCCGGAGTGCGCCGTGCCCTGCCGAGTCGCCGGCCATGGCAAGAACGGCGTGGGGCTGGAAGAGGAGGGCGATGACGATGCCGGCCGCCACCCCGCTCAGGATCGTCGCCACGGCGGGGACCTTGCGGGCCGCCATATAGACCACCAGCGCCACCGGGGCGAGCAGCAGCGGATTGATCGTGAAACTGTCATCGAGCAGCGCAAGGGCTGCGTCCAGGGCGTTCTCGGGCCGGGCGCCGGATTCGCCGAGACCGAGGAGCGCAAACAGCACGAGGGCGACGAGCAGGCTTGGGGCGGTTGTCCAGGTCATGTGGCGGATGTGGGTGAAGATGTCGATGCCCGTGACCGCCGGCGCCAGGTTGGTGGTATCCGACAGGGGTGACATCTTGTCGCCGAAATAGGCGCCGCCGATGATCGCTCCGGCGGTGATCTCCACCGACAGGCCCATGCCGGAGGCAATGCCGATCAGACCGATGCCCAGGGTGCCGGCCACGGTCCAGGAACTGCCGATGGAGAGGGCGGTGATCGCGCAGAGCACGCAGGCCGCGGCATAGAAAACGGCCGGGTCGAGCAGCAGCATGCCGTAGTAGATCATGGTGGGGACGGTGCCGCAGAGCATCCAGGCGCCGATCAAGCTGCCCACGGAAAACAGGATGATCACCGCCGGCAGGGCGGTGGAGATGCCGCTGACTATGGTCTCTTCGATAACCTTCCAGCGATGCCCGTTCCTGATGCCGATGCCGGTGGCGAGCGCCGCGCCGCACACCAGGGCGATCTGGTTGGCGCCCTGGGAGGAGTCGCTGCCGAACAGCGCCACCGACATGCCGAGCAGGAATACCGTGACGGCGATGCAGACGATGACATCGACGGCGCTCGCCGCTTTCACATCGCCCATGTCCGCCTCCCGCGGCATTGCCCGGCGCGTGGGCTCAGGCCCTGGGCGCCAGTTCGAAGACCCAGAGCCCCTCGGGAACGCTCGTCAATTCGGCCGCACCCTGGCCTGCGTATTTGCGCAACAGTTCGGCGACAACCCCCAGCAGGATGTCGTCGTCCGTGACGCGTACCAGGTAGCGCTCATAGAGGGTGCCGTCTATGCGGACGATGGCCCGGCCGTCCCGCTCCGCCTCGATCGGCCACTGCTTCCAGATCCGGCCCAGCGTGGTATTCAAGTAACCGCAGGGAATGAATGCCCGGCCGCCGTGGTACACCACCCAGGTGGTGCGCGACCTGGCGGGTTCCACGGTTTGCCATTCGATCTCCTGAATGTCCCGCACGAACGACCAGTCGGGTTCCGCGCCCACATGGGGTTGGCCGCTCATGAACGGCCCGCCAGCGATCATGGCCCAGGGGCCGTCGGCGAAGCGGGCGCCGATCAGCGTGCCGGCGATCAGTACAACCAGGGCAAGGGCGATGCCGCCCAGAATACGCAGGAAAGTTCTCATGCCACTGGCCTCAGTTTCCCGTTGAGATAGTCCTTAACCCGACCTATTCATGAATAGGTCGGGCTAAAGGGAGGAGCGGTTCCTTCAATCGGACTTTTGCCCGCCATCACGGAGCAGGGCAACCCCGGCCGCGCCCCACAGCAGGGGAAGGCCGGCGTCGACGACGATCCAGACGAGCGAGACGGTTCCCTCTTCGATGGCGGTGAACCCCGGGCTCAGCAGGTTGAACCAGTTCCACAGGTACATGATGCCGAAGAACACGAACCCATAGAACATCGCGTTCGCGATGACAAACGCCCGCGACACGGGCGCGTCGTCGCCCTCCTGGTCCACCGCCCGCTTGCACCGCCAGGCAACCGCAGCACCCAGGACGATCGCCACGGCCATCAGCGGGTTGAGTATCGACCACAGCGGAGAGTACGGCTGGCCTTCCGAGGAGACGTGATAGAGAGGCTCCACCACCGTATGCACTGCCACAACCACGGCTACGGCGAGGAGGTAGATGCCACCGATGCGATTCATCATGATCTTCATCCCTTGTAAGGCCGGCTGAATAAAACACGTCCGGCCGGAGTCCGCAATCGTAGCGCTGGTTGCGCAGCCCTGTCGTGGACCATTTAGCGCAACGAAGGCGGAGACATTGCTGCACGGTCAGGGCCACGCGCAGCCATTGGTCTGGCTCCCCGTGGTATAACTGCTGGCAGTGTTGGCGGTAGGCGCCCCAATCCGACAAAGCTGGGAGGGTCGAATGGACCAGAGCACCGAGTACGAACAGATCCGCTACGAAGAACCCGCCGAGAAGGTGGCGCGCATCATGCTGGCGCGGGCGGATACCCGAAACGCCCAGGACAAGAAGATGCTCTACGAGGTCGACCGGGCGCTCAACCGGGCCATGCACGACGACGCGATCCGGGTGGTGATCATCGGCGCGGACGGGCCGCACTTCTCTTCCGGGCACCACATGAAGGACTACAGCCGAATAGGCGATTTCACGCCGCCGATCATGGGCGTCGGCGGCTACGACCGCCCTGGCCAGGAAGGCCACATGGCCATGGAACAGGAGATCTTCATCGGTTTCTGCTGGCGCTGGCGCAACATGCCGAAACCGACCATTGCCCAGGTGCAGGGCAAGGCGATTGCCGGGGGCCTGATGCTGGTGTGGCCCTTCGATCTTATCGTCGCCTCCGAAGACGCCCAGTTTTCCGACCCGGTGCTGGCGTTCGGCGTTAACGGCCACGAATACTTCGTTCATGCGTGGGAACTCGGCCATCGCAAGGCCAAGGAAATGCTGTTCACCGGCGGCGCCATCAGCGCCCAGGAAGGCAAGGAACTCGGCATGGTCAACCAGGTAGTGCCCCGGGACGAACTCGAAAGCTACACCCTGGACCTGGCCTCGAAGATCGCCCGCCAGCCGCCGTTCGGGCTGAAGCTCGCCAAGCTGGCCGTCAACCAGTCGCTCGATGCCCAGGGCATGTACAGCGCCATCCACTCCGCTTTCGGGCTGCACCACCTCGGTCATGCAAACTCGCGGATTCTCTACGAGATGGGCGTGGATCCCACGGGCCAGAAGAAGATCAGAAAGGAAGCCCGGGAGCAGATCGAGGACGGCGAAAAACGAATGGCCGAGGCGCGCAAGTAGATCGCGCCCATGAAAACCCCGCATCCGTTGCGCTCGGAATCGCCCCTGATCGTCTACATGGACTTCAAGAGCCCGTACGCCTACATGGCGCTGGAACCCACCTATCAACTCGAAGACGACCTCGGCATCGAGATCGACTGGCGCCCGCTCACCCTGGACATCCCGAGTTTTCTCGGAAGTGCCCGGGTCGACAACAAGGGCCGGGTGACGGAGAGCAGGCGCTCGGACGAGCAATGGGCCAATGTCCGGTATGCCTACCGCGACACCAAGCGCACGGCGCGTCACCGCGACATCATCCTTAAGGGTACGGTCAAGATCTGGGATTCGTCGTTGGCGGCCATCGGCCTGATGTGGGTCAAAGCGCATGGCCGGGATTCGCTGAAAAGTTTTTTTTTCAACGTCTACGAAAAGTTCTGGAAGCGTGAACTGGACATCGAAGACGTAGCCGTGATCGAGGCCATGCTGGACGCTGCCGGGACTCAGGTCGCGGGATTTCGGCAATACGCTTCCGGCGAGGGGCGCAGGGTGCACGATTCCCTCCAGGACAGCCTCCATCCAGCCGGCCTGTTCGGGGTGCCGAGCTATGTGGTGGACGGGCAGATCTTCTTTGGCAGGGAGCACCTGCCTGCAGTGCGCTGGTGCCTGGAGGGACGCGAAGGCCCTGCCCCGGACGTGGCCTACGGAGTCTGGTAGTGGAACTCGTGGTTTACGTCGATTTCGGGAGTCCCCAGGCCCGGCTGGCGTTGAATCCGACCCGGCGGCTTGCCAAAGAGACCGGCATCGCCCTGGACTGGCGCCCCATGTCACGCAAACCCAGGCCACACCGCACTGGCGACACCCGGTCCAAGGGGGCGAGACATGCGCGAATACGGGCCGAATACCGTCGCCGCGAGGAATCCTTCTATGCCGAACAACAGGGCCTTTCCCTGGTTTACCCGGATGCAAAGCGCGAAAGTTTCGCGGCAAACGCGGGACTGGCCTGGCTGCGACGACAACATGGGCCTTTCGAACCTGAAATCGATGCTTATGTCGCGGGCGTATTCGAGCGGGTGTGGAGGGGTGCGATGGACCCCTGCGACCGGAAAGCAGTGCGTGCGGCGATTGCGGCTGAGCACGGCTTTGCAGAGGGGTTGGATGCCTGGTTCGACGAACAGGCCGAAGCGCACCTTGAAAGCTATCGGCAACAGGCGCTGGAGCAGGGCGTAGTCGACGTTCCCGGCTATGTGCTCAACGGTGAGCCGTTCGTGGGCCGCGCCAACCTGCCGATCATTCGCAGCCTGCTGGCGGACGGACGGAACACCGCCTGATTCCGTCCGTTACCGTGCCGGGATGATCGGCAGCAGGATCCAGGACTCCGTTCCCGGACCCGTGTGCAGGGTGGTGTCGCCACCAAACACGTCTTCAGGCCGGTCTCTCGGTTCGGTGTGCAGAAACGGCCCCGACCCGCGCATGGGGCTGTACTCGCCCAGCGGCTCGCCAGCGCGTTCGAAGTCCTTGCCGGCGATGTTCACGGCTATTGAGTAACCCGCCGGCAGCACCACGCACTGCGGCCAGATTTCGACATCCAGTTCGTAAATCTGGCCGGGCAGCAGCGGTTGCTTGTCATCGTGTGTGTGAAACGGGCGATGCGGCAGCGACCTTTCCGGATCGAGCTTGCGGTGGGAGGCCCGCAGCCAGCCCTGAGCCAGCGGCGTCGCGGGATCCAGAGTGCCCTGAAAGTGCACTTCGCGGCCATCGGGGGCGAATGCCTGCACCGTGACGAACAGGTCCGCGTCTACGGTCGACGACGACACGAAGCACTTGAGCGCCATGGGGCCGGTGATCTCCGCTTCCTCCTCGAGCGGCGGCGAATGCCAGGTCACACCGTCGGACAGTGCGGCGAATGTCGCCTCGCCGTTTGCAGTGGGTACGTCCCATTGAAGGGTGCCGCCGGCAGCATCCAGATAGAGCTTCGTCCACTGCGTTTGCGGCAGCGGCCAGTCGTCTTCCTTGCGCAGTTCCACCTCCTCGGTGAAGGGACGACGGATGTTGAGCCACACTCTCGGTTCATCCGCCCAGCCGTTTTCCTCTCCCTTGAGGTAATAGTCGAAAAAGCGTTTCTGCAGCGCCATCCCGTAGTCGAGATAAAACCATTCCTCGTGGCGGCCGGGGTGCCCCTCGAGCCATTTCTCCGTACTTGCCGCCTGCGTAAACGCCTCGAAATTGCCGCGCGGGTGCAATCCGAAACCGGCCCAGCTCGCTGCGCTGAGGAACGGGGTTGTGACCTTGGACCAGTCCGGCGAGCGGGCGCGATACCAGTCATCGTCCATCTCGCGCACGCGCATGTTCTCCGCCCCGTCCGCGCGATTCTCGAACCGGGCTTCGGTTGTCAATTCGGCAGGACCGGTGGCGCGCTCACCCAGCCACGGGTCCGGCGGGCCGCCGGGATTGCCGTGCTGCACGCTGAGAACCTGCCGTTCGTACCAGATCGCATAGAAATGGTTGTTGAGGATGCCGCCGTGCCGTGACCAGTCGCGGTAGCTGTCGGCCGCGCCCTCCCAGGGGATCATCGCCGTCAGGTGCTTCGGCTGCTCGGCGGCCACCTGCCATTGGTTGATGGCGTAATAGGAGATGCCGTTGAGGCCCACTTTGCCGTTCGACCACGGCAACCGGCCCGCCCATTCGATGCAGGCTGCGTAATCGCGGGTTTCACGCGGTGAGAAGATGTCGAGATAGCCGGGCGAGCGGCCCGCGCCGCGGCTGTCGACACGGATGACCGCGTAATCCCACGACACCCAGATTTCGGGGTCGACAGTCTCCCAGGTGAGGTAGCTGCGCGTGGACCCGGGCAGGATGTCGGGATGTTTGGCAGCCAGCCAGTCCCACATCATCTTGTAGTGGTCCTGATAACGGGCGCCTTTTGCGTAAGGGCCCATCGTCATGATGATCGGTACGCGCTCGTTGGTTCGCGGACGAAATACATCGGCGCGCAGCACCGTGCCGTCGTCCATCGCAACGGGCAGGTCGCGTTCCTGAATCATGTCTGCCGGCATTCTCTTCAGGCTCCAGTCTGTTTCCGGTCGGGCTGCCCGGCGGTGCGACCGAACGGGGCAGGTCGCCTGAAACTTCCCAGTCGGGATGGTAGCAGGTAAGCCCTTGCACATGTTGATTGGTTCTCCCGGTCCTGCGATTCTGTTCCGGCCGATTCGATACCCATGGGGAGGATTGCGATGAAGACGGGCTTGTCGCGGGTTGGCTGGATTGTGGCGGTCATCGGCGCCGCCGGCATTCTGGCGGGATGTGAAAGCGAAGTGCAGGAGCAGGACCCGGTGGAAGCGTCGTCGGCGCCGGCCTGGGAGCGCTTCACGGATGAGTTCATCGAGCGGCATTTCGAAGCGGCGCCCACGGCGGGTGTGTGGGCGGGGCGCCACGAGTACGACGGAATGTTGCCCGAGGTCACCGCCGAGGCATTCGAGCGCCGTGGGGCGCTGCTGCGCGACTATGCCGCACGGGCACGGGAGGAGTTTCCCGCCGACTCCCTCTCCCACAGCGAAAACCTGGAACGGGAGAACCTGATTGCGGCTATCGACGGCATGCTCTTCGGGGTGGAAGTCGCGCAGTATCACCGGCAGAACCCCGCCTGGTACGCGGGAACGATCAGCCCCAGCGTGTACGTGTCGCGCGACTATGCATCCCCGGGCGTGCGGCTCGCGGCGCTCACCGGGTACCTAACGAATCTGCCGGCCTACCTGCGGCAGATGCGCACCACCCTCGAGCCGCCGTTCCCCCGCCCGTTCGTGCGTTCCGCGCTGGTCCGGTTCGAAGGCCTGGCGACGCATCTCGGCGACGAGGTTCCCGCCTTGTTCGCGGGGGTGGAAGACGAGGCGCTGCAGGCCGCTTTCGCCGAGGCCCAGGGTCCAGCCGTTGCCGCCCTGAGGGAAGTCGTAAGCTGGCTGGAGCAACGGCTCGAGGACAGCACCGGCGATTTCGCCCTGGGCGAGGAGCGGTACCGTGAGCTGCTCTGGCGGCGCTACCGCATCGAACTGGACTGGAAAACCCTCAAGGAGGTGGCCCAGGCCGATCTGGAACGCAACCTCGAACTGTTGCGGGACACCTGCCATGCCTTCGACCCGGAAATCGCCATCGCCGACTGCGCCGCGCGCGTGCGGGAGGACAAGCCCCCACAGGGCGCCGTTGCGCGGGCCAATGAGCAACTGCCGGAACTCAAGGCGTTTCTCGTGCAGGCGGACCTTGTCGGCATCCCCAGCGACGAGGTGGCCTTCGTGGCCGAGGCGCCGGCCTATCGCCGCACCAATTCGGCCTATATCGAGATTCCCGGCCCCTACGAGCAGGGGCTGCCGGCCATCTACTACATCGCCGGCCCGGACCCCGAGTGGCCGCCGGAGGTGCAACGCCAGTACATTCCGGGTGAAGCGGACCTGTTGAACACCTCCGTGCACGAAGTTTGGCCTGGGCACTTCCTCCATTCGCTCTACTACAAGCGCTCGGCCAACCGGGTGGGCAAGGTGCTGCGCAACGGCATGCTGAACGAAGGCTGGGCGCACTATGCCGAAGAGTTGATGCAGGAAGCCGGGCTGGGTGAAGGCCGACCCCTGGTCCGCGTGGGCCAGATCCTCGATGCGCTGCTGCGCGATGTGCGGTTCCTATCCTCCATTGGTCTCCACGTGGAGGGAATGAGCGTCGAGACCTCGCGCCGGATGTTCGCTGAACTGGCCCATCTCGACCCGGGCAATGCCGAACAGCAGGCGATTCGCGGAACCTACGACCCGGGCTATTTCGCCTATACCGTGGGCAAGCTCATCATCAGGAAGATGCGCGAGGACTGGACTGCCGACCGCGGCGGCCGGGCGGCGTGGACGGAATTCCACGAAACCCTCCTCTCGCTCGGCAGCGCACCGCTACCCGTACTCCGCAAGGCCATGATGGGCCCCGACGACACCGGATCGCTCCTGTAGCCCGGAGTTGTGACGCGCAAGGAATAGACGACCGCTGGGAGAGAGCAGGTGGCGACGCCCCGCAACTGGTTGCGGGGCCGGGTGTCGAACAATCTGGGCCCTCGAATTCCACGACAACGCGTCCGCTTGGCGTGCCGGATACCCGTACCGCAAACCTGCTCTCGGAGCCGAATCGAAGGGACTGTTCCAAATTCGAAATCATCGGAAAATATCCATTAAAAACAATGTGTTGAAAACTTGTTCCATGCAAATGCGAGGCAATGCGGTTCTTCCTGGTGCCGGTCGTGGGGATTTCGGTTTTCGGTTAACCTGTGACGCGAACTGATACCGGGACCGGGACGATGCACAGAATTTTCCTAATGACATTTGGCCTGCTTGCCTGTTCGGTGGCGTATACGGACAACCGGATGAGCCTGGATGAGATGGTGGCAGTCTTCGGCTGGGACTTCGACACGGCGGTCATCGAGGCGCAGGAAGTCGGCGCTGGCCTGTACGTGCTCTTCGGGCCGGGCGGCAACGTCGCCGCCAGCATCGGCGACGACGGTGTGCTGATCGTCGACGACCAGTTTCCCCAGGTGATTCCGAAGATCGAGGCGAAGATCGCGGAACTCGGTGGCGGCGCCATCGACTTCGCGATCAACACGCACTGGCACTTCGACCACGCCGACGGCAACCTCGCGTTGGGTCCCAAGGGCGTGTGGCTGGTCTCCCAGTCAAAGTCGCGGGAGATGATGACCGGTGCACACCTGATCGACCTGGTTGCACTGCAATACGAACAGCAACCCTACCCGGAGAATGCCCGACCCGTCATCACCTACGACGACCGCATGCAGTTCCACTTCAACGGCGAGCGCATCGACCTCCTTCACTTCGGCCCGGCCCACACCACCGGGGACACGGCGGTCATCTTCCGGGGCAGCAATGCCGTGCATCTGGGCGATGTTTTCAATAACGCCGGCTATCCCTTCATCGATGCCGGTAACGGCGGCGACCTCGACGGCATGATCCGATTCTGTTCGGCCGTGCTGGCGGAAATCGAAGCCGGAACGACGGTGATTCCCGGCCATGGCCCGGTGACGGACTACCGGAGCCTTGCGGATTACATCACCATGCTGTCGACGGTACGGGAACGCATCGCGATGCTGATCGAGGACGATGCCGATCTGGATGCTGTGGTTGCAGCCAAACCGACCGCCGAATTCGATGAGCGGTACGGCGACCCGGGGCTGCTCGTCAACCGCGCGTTCGCAAGCCTAAGCCGCGCTGTCGGCGAATAACCGCAGTCCAGGCCACCGTTCCACAGGGCAGGCCTGCCAGCGGCGGCACTTTCATGGAAAATACCTTAATTATTTGATTTTAAAGAAAAAGTGATTTGACATACTAGCGCCAGTCGCAACGGCGAGTTCGCATACGGCGCTTCCCTTTCGGCGCAGGGCCTCTTGTTTTGCTGTACGCAAGGAAATCTGCCGTACGCAAGGCTTTCGGACGAGCTTAACGCGCCGAAAGGGAAGCGCCGCATACGAACTCTTTCCCGAGATTCGGCGTTGTACCTCCAACGTCAGCGTCCTGGCGGGCCGGGTTCCCGGCTCGCATCTATGTGGATTCGTTCACGAGTTGCAGCGGCGCCTCGATGTGCTTGGCCCTGAGATACTCGCCGAGTGACTTGGCCTGCTTGTCCAGGCGGTTGTTGGACACGGCGCCGGTGCCGAGTATGCCCTTGACGTAAAAGTTCATCGCCTTGAGGTTCGGCATGTCGTGGCGTTCCACCTCGTAGGGGGCCATGTCCGGCAGCAGGCGCTTGAACTCCTCGACGGTGAGGTAGTCGTACAGGAATCCGTAGGCATCGTCGCTGCGCGCCCAGACCCCGCAGTTCGCATTGCCGCCCTTGTCGCCCGACCGGGTACCGTACAGGCGCCCGAAGGGAATGCGGGCCGTTGCGCCCGCCGGGCGTGGGGGTATGTTCACCGGGGTCTGCTGGTAGTAGATCTCCTCCAGGTCCAGGCGCTGCGTGGGCAGCACGTCCGCAGCGTCGCCGTCGATGTGCACCCGTTCGGTCAGCTTGCCGCTGTCGACCAGGGCGGGCCAGTGGATGATGGCGGGGCTGCCGTTGAATCCGGTGCGGCCCAGGCCGGCGTTGCCGGGAACGGCGGCGAGCCCCAGTTCGATGACCTTGGCGCTCAGCAGGCGCCCGAGCTTCTCAGGGTCGTCGGTGGTGACGATGACGCGCAGGATCGCGTGTGCCTCCTCGTTGTGGCCGGGGTCCTCCTTGTCGGTGCGGACAAGCTGTATGTCGACATCGTCGAACTGTTCCATGCCGCCGATGTTGTGGAACATCTGGTCGACGTGGATCTCCGCCTTGCGCTCGATATCGAGCCCGGTCAGCAATACCTCGAAGGACTGCTTGCAGGGGCCGAGGGTGTTGAAGCACACCTTGTGCGTCGGCGGCGGGCTGCTGCCCCGGCAACCGATGACCCGCACCCGGTCTGGCCCGGCCTGCTCGATACTCATGGTGTCGAAGTGGGCGATGACGTCCGGGTTGTAGTAGGCCGGCGTGGAAATCTCGTAGAGAAGCTGTGCGGTTACCGTGCCGACCGACACCAGGCCGCCCGTGCCGGGGTGCTTCGTGATCGTGAAGCTGCCGTCGGCCTCTATCTCTGCGATCGGGTAGCCGACACCCCGGAAGCTCGGCACCTCCTCGAAGAACGAATAGTTGCCGCCGCAGCACTGGGCGCCGCACTCGATGATGTGGCCAGCGGCCAGCGCACCGGCCAGGGCGTCGTAGTCGTTGCGCCGCCAGTTGAACTTCCAGGCCGCCGGACCGATGACGACGGCGGCGTCGGTGACGCGCGGGCAGATGACGATGTCGGCGCCCCGGTCCAGGGCTTCCTTGATGCCCCAGCCGCCGAAGTAGGCGTTGGCGGTCAGCACTTTCTGCCGCGCGTCCTTGAGCGCCGTGCCCGTGTCGAGATTGGTAAAGGCTTCGCCCCGGCTCTGGAGTTCGTCCAGGTCGTCGAGCAGGTCGTCGCCGTCGATGTAGGCGACCTTTGCGGGTACGCCGAGTTCCGCCAGGATTTTTTCCACTTCGGCGGCCATGCCCTTCGGATTCAGCCCGCCGGCGTTGGACACGATCTTGATGCCCCGCTCGAAGCAGGTCTCGGCCACGTCCCGCACCTGTTTCAGGAAGGTACCGACGTAGCCCAGGTGCGCGCCGCGAGTCTGCACCTGGTTGTAGAGGATCGACATGGTCAGTTCCGCGAGGTAATCGCCGGTCAGCACATCGATGGGGCCGCCCTCCACCATTTCCCGGGCCGCGGCCAGGCGGTCGCCGTAATACCCGCTGCAGTTGCCGATGCGGATGATGTCGCTCATGTCTTTCCTTCCTCCGTTGGCCGGGCCCAGGCGGGCGGCCGTTTTTCCCGGAATGCCGCCATGCCCTCGGCGGCTTCCTCTCCGTTGAACATGCGGGCGCTCCAGGTCGTCGTTTCCGCGAAGCCCTCGGCAATGGACAGATCCGGTACGCGCCGCACCAGTTTCTTGCATTCCACCACCGCCGTGGGCCCGCCCAGTGCGATCATGTCGATCTCTTCCTGGACAGCCTCGACCAGGCGGTCCCCGGATACGGCGCGGTGCGCAAGGCCCATGGCGACGGCCTGCGTGCCGTTGAACCGCTCGCCGGTAAGGAACAGCTTCATGCCGTGGTGGGTGCCCAGCTTGCGCAGGCACACCACGGCGATGACTGCCGGAATGACGCCGATGCGCACCTCGCTGAAGCTGAAAGGCGCATCTTCGACGCACACGGCGATATCCGCTGCCCCTACCAGGCCCAATCCTCCGGCGAAAGCCGCGCCGTTGACGGCGGCGATCACGGGCTTGGGGCTTTCCAGGATGGCAGTCAGCACATCGGGGTAGGGCACCGCCATGGCGCCGGGCGCGGCCTGGCCGGGCGGGTTCTTCAGGTCGGCGCCGGAACAGAACGCCGGAGGTTTGCCTGTGATGACGATGGCCCGTGCGGCATCGTCCGCGTTGGCGCCGGCGAGGTGGTCGTAAAGTTCCGTCACCAGGGTGCTGGAGAGGGCGTTGCGCCGTTCCGGCCGATTCAGGGTAATCCAGGCAGCTCCGTTCCGGACCTCGAAATTGGTCGCTTCCGTTCCCCCCATGTCGTCTACTCCGTTTCCCGTTCCTTCATTGGTTCAGCCAGCCGCCAGGGTTTTCGCTTCGCGAACCGCGCGCCGACCCCGCCGGCGCCTCGCCGGTCCTGGTGCGGCGAGAACCGTACTGCACCGTATGCCGGTCCCATTAGCCCGGTCACGGGTCAAGCAGGGTCGCCAGCAACTGCCCGTTTTCCACCTGGTCGCCGACGGCCACGTGGAGTTCTCCGATGGTGCCGTCCCGGGGTGCGTTGATGCGGTGTTCCATCTTCATGGCTTCCAGTATCAGGACGAGCTGGCCCTTGGTCACGGCGTCGCCGGCGCACACCTCCGTGGCGAGCACGGCGCCCGGCATTGGTGCGAGCAGGCCGCCGCCGGCGTCTTCGAGCCCGGGCACAGGATACCGGGGCTGTTCCTCGAGTTCGATGCCACCCCTCTCGCCGTGCACGAGCCAGGTATCGCCGTTCCGGTCGACGGCGAATGCGAGGCGGCGGCCGTCCACGTCCATGTCGACCCTGCCTTCACCACAGGCATAGGCGGTCGCCAGCCGCTCGCCGCCGTCAACGGCGACCCGGAAGCGGCCGTCCCGGCGCGCCCGGTATTCGATGCTCAGATCCTCCCCGGCAATCCGGAAGTCGATCCGCTCCATGGGCATGGTGGAATTGCGCCAGCCGCTGGGGATCGAGCGGTTGATCCTGGCGCCGGCGCGGCGCCGCGCCTGGCTTTCGAGCGCCGCGGCCATGGCGGCGTCGATGCGCTCGGCACGGCTGACTTCCCGGCTGCGCGGGGGGTCTACCCGTTCGATGAAGTCGGTGGTGGTGTCTCCTGCAAGGAATTCCGGTGTGCGCAGCACGGCGACCAGGAAGTCCCGATTCGTGGTGAGGCCCTGTATGCGCGTGGTTTCCAGCGCTCTCGCCAGGCGCGATGCGGATTCCCGGCGTGTCGCCCCGTGGGCGACGACCTTGGCGATCATGGGATCGAACTCACTGCCGATGACGCTGCCGCTCTCTACACCGGAGTCGAACCGGGCGCCGCCGGCGGCGGAGGGCTGCCAGGCGACCACGGTTCCGGGCGACGGCAGAAAGCCGTTCACCGGATCCTCGGCGTACAGGCGCGCCTCGATGGCGTGGCCGTCGATCGTCAGGTCGTTCTGGGTAAAGGACAGTTCCTCCCCTTCCGCGATGCGGATCTGCTCGCGCACCAGGTCCCGGCCGGTGATTTCCTCGGTAACGGGATGCTCGACCTGGAGCCGGGCATTGACTTCCAGGAACCAGAAATCCCTGCCGCTCACCAGGAACTCGACGGTGCCGGCCGAGGTGTATCCCAGCCGCCTGGCGGCGGCGACGGCCGCGTTCCCCATGCGCTGCCGCATTTCCTCGCTGACGGCGGGGGAGGGCGCTTCCTCGATGATCTTCTGGTGCCGGCGCTGAATGGAGCACTCGCGCTCGAAGCAGTGCACCAGGTTACCGTGGGTATCGCCGATGATCTGGATTTCCACGTGGCGGGAGCTGGACAGCCACTTCTCCAGAAAGACCCTGTCGTCGCCGAAAGAGGCGGCCGCCTCCCGGCGGGCGCTCGCCACGGCATCGGCCAGATCGTCCTGCGCCTCGACGATGCGCATGCCGCGACCGCCGCCGCCGGCTGCCGCCTTGACCAGCACCGGGTAGCCGATGCGTTCGGCGGCGGCGGCAAGGTCGGTGCGCACATCCACCTCGATGGCCTGGAGTGTCGGCACGCCCGCTTCCCGCATCAGCCGCTTGGCCGACAGCTTGTCGCCCATCTGCCCGATGACCTCGGGCGACGGGCCGACCCAGCGCAGGCCGGCGTCGAGCACCGCCTGGGCGAACGCCTGGTTTTCGGACAGGAACCCGTACCCGGGGTGTACGGCCCGGGCGCCGCTCAGCGCGCAGGCATTGAGTACCTTGTCGATATCCAGGTAGCTCTCCGCCGAGGTGCGGCCGCCGAGGGCGATGGCGCTGTCGGCTTCGTGGACGTAGGGCGCATCCACATCGCTCTCGGCATAGACCGCCACGGTGGAAATGCCCAGTTCACGCGCCGTACGGATGATGCGGCGTGCGATCTCGCCCCGGTTGGCGACCAGCAGCCTGGATATCGGGACGACGGCACCTACATCCGCCACGTGCCGAACTCCTTGGTGCCTTCGACGCGGTTGTTGCAGCAGGCCGACAGGGACATGGCGATGACGATGCGGGTGTCCCGGGGATCGATCATGCCGTCATCCGATACCCGGGAGGTGGCGTAAAGCCCCTTGGAGCGCTCTTCCGCCCAGTGCTCCACCATCTCGGCGCGCTTGGCGTCCGCTTCCTCGTCGAAATCCAGGCCGCGCCGCTGCGCGGCTCCCCGCCCGACGATGCTCATCACGCCGGCCATCTGCTTGGGCCCCATCACGGCGATCTTCGCGAAGGGCCAGATGTAGGTGAACCGGGGCCCGTAGGCACGGCCGCTCATCCCGTAGTTGCCCGCCCCATAGGAGGCGCCGGCAATGATGGTGATGTGCGGCACGCTGGAGTTGGAGACGGCGTTGATCATCTTCGAGCCGTTCTTGGTGATGCCCGCCTGCTCGAAGTCCGTGCCGACGATGTAGCCGGTGATGTTGTGCAGGAACAGCAGCGGCACGTCGATCTGGTTGCAGAGCTGGATGAACTGGGCCGCCTTCTCCGAGGACTCGGAGAGCAGCGGGCCGTTGTTGGCCAGGATGCCGATCCGGTAGCCGTGGATGCCCGCCCAGCCGCAGACCAGGGTGGGGCCATAGAGGGGCTTGAATTCCTCGAACCGGGAGCCGTCTACGATGCGGGCAATGACCTCGCGCATGTCGAAGGGGGCGCGCAGGTCCCTGGTGACGATACCCAGCAGTTCCTCTGGGTCGTGGACGGGCTCGTCGAAGTCCGGGTCGGGTTCGGGACCGAGCTTGCGCCAGTTCAGGTGCGCCACCACTTCCCGGCACATTCGGATGCCGTCCAGTTCATCCCTGGCCAGGTAGTCCCCCAGCCCGGAGACGCGGGTATGCATGTCCCCGCCCCCGAGGCTCTCCTCGTCGGCGTCCTCGCCCGTGGCCATCTTCACCAGCGGCGGCCCGCCCAGGAAAACCCTGGACTGGTTCTTCACGAAGATGTTGTAGTCGCTCATGCCGGGCTGGTAGGCGCCGCCGGCGGTGGAAGCGCCGAATACGAGAGAGATGGTAGGTATGCGCAGCTTGGAAAGCTCCGTGATCTCGTAGAAGAGCCGCCCGGATTCCGCGAAGTGATCGACTTCCCGGCGGATTGCCGCTTCCGGGTCGCCGCCGCCCTGGCCCCGAAGGTCGGCGCCGGCGGACTCGACGAACTGCACGTAGGGCATGCGATTGACACGCGATATCTCCAGCCCGCGCATCAGCTTCTTGGCGTTGAACGGATTGAACGCGCCGGCCCGCACCGACGGGTCGTGGCCGAGAATGACGCATTCCACGCCCTCGATGACGCCGATGCCCACCACGAACCCGGAACCCACCGTGTAGTTCGACCGCCAGGCCGCCAGGGGACTGATCTCCAGGAACGGCGAGTCGCGGTCGAGCACGTGCGCTATCCGCTCGCGAATCGGCAATTTGTTGCGCGAGGCCAGCCGCGCCCTGGCTTCGGGCCCGCCGCCTTCCGCCGCCTGGTCGAGCAGTGCCTGGATCTCCTCGAGCGCCTCGAGCATGTCGGCCCTGTTGGTGCGATACGCCTCGCCGCGCACGTCGAGCTTCGATTCCAGTACCGGCATTGCCTCCTTCCCGGTAGCCGCGAACCGCGGGATATTAGCTTAGGGTGTCCGAGGTACCAAACCGCTGCAGCACGTCCGCCCGCTCGATGGCCTGGATAACGATTTCGGGAAGCAGCACCTGGGGCAGGATCGCCGCGTCTTCCAGGGAGGCTCCCTTGGGGAAATAGAGATAGAGCGGCACGCCGGCCCTACCATAGCGCTGCAGCCATTCCGTGATCACGGGGTCCTCGTTGGTCCAGTCGCCGACCAGGACCTTGATGCCCTTCTTGGCGAATGCGTCCCCAACCTCGTCGGTGGACAGGGCGACCCGCTCGTTCACCTTGCAATTCACGCACCAGTCGGCGGTAAAGTAGACGAACAGCGGTTGCTGCGCATCGATGTAACCGGTCATCCGCTCGGGTGAAAACCGCTCCAGTTGCAACAGACCCAGGGTACCGGCATGACTGACGCTATCGGCGGTGCTCGCGGCCTCGGGGACGGCTTCGGGGTCCGGCCGTTCCACGGTTGCCCCGACCGCAACGGCCGCAACCAGTGCTGTCGCGGCGGCCGTGCGCCAACGCCAGGGGCGCGCCGTCGCGGAGCGGCCCCAGGCCCACAACGCGAACCCGAAGCAGAGCGCGGCGGCAAACGCCACGGCCATGGCGTTCACCCCGGCCTGCTTGCCGATGATCCAGAACAGCCAGACACCCGTGGCGAACATCGGAAACGCCAGCACATTGCGAAACCCGGACATCCAGGGGCCGGGCCTGGGCAGAACGCGCCCGACGGCCGGAACGAGGCTGATCAGCAGGTACGGAGCGGCGAGACCGAGGCCCAGTGACAGGAATATGGCGAGGGCGACCGCACCGGGTTGCATCAGCGCATAGCCCAGAGCCCCTGCCATGAAGGGCGCCGTGCAGGGTGTCGCCACCACGACGGCCAGGAGGCCGGTGAAAAACGCGGCCCTGCGCTCGCCGCCGGCGGTCAGCGACTCCCCGGTCCCCGCGATCCGCGAGCCGACCTCGAACACGCCCAGGAGGTTCAGCCCGATGGCCAGCATGAGCAGGCCAAGAACCAGGTTGAAGGCGGGGTTCTGCAATTGAAAGCCCCAACCGGCCGCCTGCCCGGCAGCGCGCAATGCCAGCAGCGCACCCCCCACCGCGGCGAACGCGACCAGGATGCCGGCTGTGTAGAGAGCGCCGCTCTGCCTTGCCAGGCGTCGATTTTCCCGTGGCATCTCGACGAGTGAGAGCGCCTTGATGCTGAGTACGGGAAAGACGCAGGGCATGAGGTTCAGTATCAGGCCACCGACAAAGGCAAACAGCAGGGCGCCGCCGACAGCCATGCCTTCGGGCGTGGACGAGGCGGCATTGGCGCTCGCAGGCGCAAGCGCACCAGCCAGGGTCAACGGGGCTAATCCGAAAAACCGCCCCGCAACTGGTTGCGGGGCCGGGTGTCGAACATCCAGCACTTCCAAACAAAGAATTCCACCTGGGCGCGCCACTCGACGTCCCGGATACCCGTACCGCATACCTGCTCTCGGCGCCCGATCGAAAAGGCTGTTCCAAATGCAATTGAATCTAAAAACATTAAATAAAAACAATGAGTTGAACATTTTTTTCATGAAAGACTCATTCGTCAACTCGGCCGGCATTTGAACTTTGCCAGGGGCCGCCGGCTCGATTGGTGATTGTCGCTGACATCGGCACGGCCTTATCCGAGTATTTTCCGTACTTCCGCCGCGATGGCCTCGGCATCGCCGGACCCGGCGATGTAGCCGACGATTCGGCTACCCGGGGCCACCACGTAAACCGTCGTGGCATGCACCACCTGGTAGTCTCCGCTGCCCTGGGGCGGGGCCGTTTGCAGATAGGCCTTGAAAGACGCGGCCGCCTCTGTGAGCGCCGGGCGAGTGCCCGTCATGCCCACGAAACGACCGTCGAACCTGGAGAGGAAGTGCGCAAGGCGTTCCGGCGTGTCCCGTTCCGGGTCCACCGAGATCAGCAGCGGCGTGATCCTGTCCGCGTGACCCGACTCATCGAGCCTCGCCATGGCGGCGGTCAGCTTGCCCATCTGCGCCGGGCAGATCTGCGCGCAGTTGGTAAAGCCGAAAAACACCAGCAGATGGCGTCCGGCGAAGTCGTGCTCGGAAACGCTGGCGCCCGTATGGTCGGTCAGGCTGAACGCCACGCGGACCGCGGGCTCTGCAGGCCGGACGAAGGCGATGGCGACGACGACGGCGCCAGCTACGGCGGCAACTGCCGCTACGGCCAACAATACGGTTCTGGTTCGGAGTGCGTAATCGGTCACGCAGGTAATCGTCGTTGAGTTAGAGGGCTTGCGCAACTGGCGGTCATGTTGTCCCGCACCCGCCGTCCGGCAGCGATCTCATGAATGAAGGGTAGAGGCGGGGATTCAGGCGCGCCTATTGAATCACGCACTCCGCCCGTTCCCGGGCCACCCGGGCTTCAAGGTGACCTAGCTTCTCGATTTCTATGCGAACCACATCGCCCGCCTTGAGAAAACAGGGCGGTTTCATGGCATTGCCCACGCCGGCCGGCGTGCCGGTGAACAGCACGTCGCCGGGATCGAGCACGAAAGCCCTGGTCAGGTGGGCGACGGCATCGTAGCAGTCGAAAATGAGGTGCCGGGTGTTGGAACTCTGCCTGACCTCGCCGTTCACCAGCGCGCGGATGTCCAGGTTGTGCGGGTCGCCCACTTCATCTGGCGTGACCAGGTACGGGCCGATGGGACCGTGGGTATCGAATGACTTGCCGATCTGCATGGTAATGGCGCTGCGCTGCCAGTCGCGCACGCTCACGTCGTTGCCGCAGCAGTAGCCGGCGATCACTTCGTGCGCCCGCTCCCGGGGTACGTGCTTGCAGCGCCTGCCGATGACCACGCACAACTCGGCTTCGTAATCCAGCTTGTCGGATACCGCGGGCAGGTTGATGTCGGCGTAGGGGCCGTTCACGCAGTTATGCTGCTTGTTGAACCACATCTGGACCTCCGGCTTCTTCATGCCGGTCTCGGCGATATGGTCAGCGTAGTTGAGGCCGATGCCCAGCATCTTGCCGGGACCCGGCACGGGCGGGTGCCAGTCGATGGCGTCCAGGGCGATGGCCTGGCTGACCGTGGCGGCGGCCGATCTGACCTGCTCGTCCGCTGCCTGCCCGCCTGACAGATAAGCCGCCATCGAGTCCGGTGCACCGGCAATCGTACTGACATCGACCATGCCGTCGCCGCGAACGACGCCAAGACGGGGGGTGGGATTCTCAGCGGTCGAAAAAGTGGCGAGTTTCATGATTGCAATATCTCCGAGATCGTCATTCGAGAGGAAAGCCGAACAGTTCGGGGGGGTTGTCCACCAGGATGCGTTGCCGGTCGGCGGGGTCCGGCGCCCAGTCTAACAGCAGGTCCAGGAGGGACGAACGCGGAATTCGTCAGGAAGGTCATCAGCACCGATGCGGCCAGGCCCTGGGTGAAGATGTAGCGCAGGGGTATCAGCCTGCCGTCAACGCGCCGGGTGAGAACTTCGAAGTATTGCGGCAGGATGCCGCCGAGCCGCATGGGTTCGGGCGGCGGTCGAGCAGAAACGCGCCGATCACCGGGGCGAGCAGCGGTGCGGAGAGCATGACCAGCATGACGGTGGGAAATCGCTTGGCCGCCTCCGCGGCGGAATAGGAGTCCCTGACCATGGCCATGCAGATCACCGAGGCGAAACCGCCGCCGAAGGCCTGAACGGCGCGCAGCACCTGTATCTCCAGCGCTGATTCCGCGTTCGCGATCAACAGCGAAGTGGCGATGAACAGAAGCAGCCCCGCCACGCCGATCCTGCGCCGTCCGATCTGGTCGGACACCGGGCCGCCGATGAGCTGGCCGATGGCGAATCCCGCCATGTAGGTGCTCATGGTCAGGTTCATCTGCACGATGTCGACGCCGAGCGCGGCGGCCATGGTCGGCAGTGCCGGCAGGTAGGTGTCGATCGCGAAGGGCGCCAGCGCGACGATGGTAGCGACGAAGAACAGGAAGTACCGGGGCGGGTGCGCCGGTTTCGCAGCGGTCATCGTGCGGACTCGGTGCTTTCTTTGAGAGGGTACGGCTGCAACGGCTTTGGAGTTTCCGGGTCAGTCCAAACGGGGCAGTGTACAGCCAGTGTCGGCTGAGCTCCCGATTGTCGGCGAGTATCAGCACTTGGCCCGGTGTTGCGTTGCACCGCCGGTTTGTTGTTCGCTAGCCGCCATGTCGGATACCTCGCACAGTTCTGGAGCCGGGTTGAGTCTTTCGCGATCGGCGATCGACGGCTGCTGAATCGTGCGCTTGGGAGTTGTGCGGCGGTGTATTCCGTGGGCGGCGCTCATGTTCGCGACGACGGCAGTCGCGGATACGGAGAAAGCGCCGCTGAAGCTGCCGCGATTCGCGAACGGACAGGCGAACGTGCAGATCGATGGCCGGCTGTCGGAGGCTGTCTGGGGGCAGGTTCCGGGAAACGACGATTTCCGTGTCGTCATTCCCGACAGCCTGGTCCGGCCTCGTTACCGGACGCTGTTCAAGATGTTCTATACGGAACACGGGCTCTACCTGGGATGGGACATGGAACAGCCCGCCGATACCATGATGCGGCGGTTTTCCTCCCGGGACTACCTGCTGATGAGGCGGGATTCGGTGGGCTTCACCATCGATGCCTCGGGGGAGGGCGAATACGGATACTGGGGCGATCTGGCACTGGGGGGCAGCCAGACGGACGGGACGGTCCTGCGGGAGAGTCTTTTCCGCACGGATTGGGACGGGGCCTGGCTCGGGGCCACGGCGGTCACCGCCGATGGCTGGTCGGCGGAGCTGTTCTTCCCCTGGTCGCAGATGGCGATGCCGCACGCGGGAGACGAACGGCGCATCGGACTCTTCGTTTCGCGCCAGGTAGGGAGCGCCGGGGAACGCTGGTCCTGGCCGGCCATCCCGCTCACGGAGGCCAGGTTTCTGAGTATCGTGCAACCGCTTGCGCTCGAGGAAGTGAATCCCCGGCAGCAGTGGAGCGTTTTCCCGTACGCGTCGATGACCGTGGACGGGATCGAAGACGATACATCGTTCAAGGGCGGCATGGACCTGTTCTGGCGTCCGTCGACCAATTTTCAGGTGACGGCGACGGTGAACCCGGACTTCGGCAATGTTGAATCCGACCAGGTCATCGTCAATCTCACTGCCTTCGAGACTTTTTTCCCGGAGAAGCGGCTGTTCTTCCAGGAAGGCCAGGAAATCTTCACTACCACTCCGCGGGCGGACGCGCCGTTCGGGTTCAGGGGCGGCCAGACGCCGACCATGCTGGTCAATACCCGGCGCATCGGCGGCCAGCCCCGGGCTCCCGAGGTGCCGAACGATATCGAGGTGCCAGACCGGGAACTGGGTCAGCCGACGGATTTGCTGGGGGCGCTGAAGGCCACCGGGGAAATCGGGTCTTTCCGTTATGGTGTGCTGGGCGCCGTGGAAGACAGCGTGAAATTCGACGCGGGCAGCCTCAACCTGCGCCAGGACGGCAGCGACTACGGCGCCGTGCGCGTACTCTACGACCGCACCGCGGAAAACGGCACCTACCGGGGCCTCGGCATGATCTCGACGGCGGTGGTGCACCCGGCCCGGGAGGCTTACGTGCACGGCCTCGACTTCCACTATCAGTCCGCCGGCGGCCACTGGGCGGTGGATGGGCAGTTGCTGCACTCCGACATTGCCGACGACGACCCCGACGTGTCGCAGGGCAAGGGGTACGGCGCCTTCATCGACACGGTGTACACGCCGCGCCGCGGCATCAGCTACACGCTGGGCCTGCACAGCTACGACGACGCGCTCGACATCAACGACATGGGATTCATGGAACGCAATGACGCCACCCGGATGGAACTGCGCATGAACTGGCAGGGAACCGGCATACCCTGGGTGCGGGATTTCGGTTTCCGCTCGTTCATGCGCCAGGAACTGAACGGAGACGGCCGGCTGACCCAGTCGGGCATCGGCGCCTTCCAGAATTTCACGCTGCACAACCTCGACGAGGTGAGCCTGGGGCTGGCCTGGTTTCCGGAACGCTACGAGGACCGGAACAGCTTCGGCAACGGAACCTACCGGATCGAGGAGCGGGAAAACTTCAGCATCGACTACGTGACGGACGCATCGAAGGTAATTTCGCTTGGGGCGGGGCTCGAAGCCAGCGGCGAGGATCTCGGGGGATATTACTACGGCGGCTGGTTCAGCCTGGTCTGGCGTCCTGCCGGCCGGATCAACCTGGAGGCCGATGTCTATTATTACACCGGCGACCGCTGGCTCCTCCACCAGGAAGACCGCAACTTCACGACGTTCCATTCCGCCGAAATGGGCACGACAGTGTCGCTCGACTACTTCCCCGCCGCCAGGCACCAGTTTCGCCTTGCCCTGCAATGGGCGGGGGTAAAGGCCGAGGAAAACGAGTTCTACCTCGTGCCGCTGGAGCCGGGCGACCTGTTGCCGACGGCCAAGCCGCCCGGACCCCCGGATGACTTCAGGGTCTCCGTACTCAACTTCCAGGCGCGTTACCGGTGGCAGATCGCGCCGCTGTCGGACCTGTTCGTGGTCTATACCCGCAACGCCAGCGAGTCGCCGATGCGGGGCGGGTTCCGGGACCTCTTCCGCGAGGCGTGGAACAACCCGAACGGCGATCAACTCACCGTCAAGCTGCGCTATCGACTGGGGTCCTGATACAATCCGCCGGCCAAGCCCACCCCGGCCCGGTTCGCGGGCCGATCCCCTCGCCCCGGTGGCACAACTGGATAGCGCGGCGCCCTCCTAAGGCGCGGGTTGTAGGTTCGAGTCCTACCCGGGGCGCCAGGTCAGTAGACCTCCAGCATGCAACGCGCGGTGGGTTTGATGCGCCGCTTCATGTCTCCGAAGCGCCAGTCATCGGGGGGCTTGGCGGCGAGATCTTCGTGGAGGGTGACGTAGCCATCGGCCAGGCCATGGCGCGCGAGGGCCTGGAAGATGCCGAACTGCATGCCCTCCAGCCCGCAGATGTAGACCAGTGTGCGGGGATCTTGGAGGAGGTGTCCGAGGCTGTCGATTTCGCGCTCGATGAGGGCGCCGACATAAAGCCGCTCGGATTCCCGGCTGATGGCCGTGAGGTAGTCGAAGTTGGCGTGTTCCCGGTGCAGGCGCTGAAACAGGTCTTCGTAGAGCAGGTCCGTGGTATACGGGGTGCCCATGACCAGTACCGCCCTGGCGCCGGTGGGCCCGCCGGCGCCTTCGAACAGTTCCATCAGCATGCCGCGAAACGGGGCGATCCCGGTGCCGGTGGCGATGAACAGGTAGTTGTGTGCCTCGATGTCCTCGGGCAGGAGGAAACGCTTGCCGTTCGGTCCGGTTACCAGAACCTCGTCGCCCTCGCCGATGTCGCACAGGTAATTGCTGCAGACTCCCAGGAAGAGGCGATGATCGGAGGGATCGTCCGCGGGCCTCTGAGGCTGGTATTCGTCGATCAGCCTTTTGGGCGTTGTGGAAACCAGGTTGCCGTCGCCGTCCTCTCCCCAGCTTGGGCAGGCCACCGAATACAGCCGGACCTTGTGCGGCCGGCCCCGCTCGTCGGTGCCGGGCGCGATGACGCCGAACGATTGCCCGGCGCGGAAATTGCCCGCCAGCGGCGTGCCTGAGACATCGAGAACCAGGTGCTTGACGAAACTGGCAGACTTGCCGTTCATGCACAGTTCGTTGGAGACCACCCGGGAAGTTGCCGGCGCCTTTGGGCGGATCAGGTTCATTCGCACATCGGGTAGGGTGGGAGGGTGGTCGGACATCGCGGCGAAATGATGTCCCCTGCCGGGCTGTCACGCAACCGTGCAGGAACCGCAACAGGATTCGGGAGTCGAACTGTGTGCATCTCGACGGTGGTCGGCGCGGTCGGTTGGCCGGAGAGCTATCATTGAGTTTCAGGTGGCAGAATAAGCGGCCCGTGGACCGGGTATCACGGATGGACGAAGTTGTATGAGCGGCACATGGGAATCCAACAAAGCCAGGGCCAGGGAATACCTGGGGCGATTTGACGGCGGTACCCTGGGCCACTTCATCGACGGCGCGGACGTGCCGGGAACCTCTGGTGCGGCGTTCGAGAACACGACGCCGATCGACAACGCCCCGGTCAACCTTGTGGCTGCCGGAAGCGCCGAGGATATCGATCGCGCGGCGCGCGCGGCACGTGATGCCTTTCCCGGCTGGCGCGCCGTGTCGGGATCGCAAAGGCGCGCGCTGCTGCACGGCGTAGCCGACGCCATCGAGGCGCGGGCCGACGAGATCGCCCTGGTCGAATCCTTCGATACCGGACAGCCTTTGCGCTTCATGAGCAAGGCGGCCGTTCGCGGCGCGGAGAACTTCCGTTTCTTCGCCGACAAGGCCCCCGAAGCCGCCAACGGACAATCGCTGCCCGCGGCGGATCACCTGAACTACACGTTGCGCCAACCGATCGGTCCGGTGGGGGTCATTACGCCCTGGAACACCCCGTTCATGCTGTCAACCTGGAAGATTGCCCCCGCGCTCGCCGCCGGCTGCACGGTGGTGCACAAGCCGGCGGAGTGGAGCCCGTTGTCGGCGCGCCTGCTGGTGGAGATCTGTCATGAGGCGGGCTTGCCCCCCGGGGTTTTCAACTGCGTGCAGGGTATCGGCGAGACCGCCGGCAAGGCATTGACCGAGCATCCGGACATCAAGGCCGTCGCCTTCGTCGGCGAATCCCATACCGGCAGCCTGATCATGCAGCAGGGCTCCATGACGCTGAAACGGGTGCATTTCGAACTGGGCGGCAAGAACCCGGTGATGGTCTTCGACGATGCCGACCTCGGCCGGGCGCTCGACGCGGTAACGTTCATGATCTACAGCCTGAACGGCGAACGGTGCACGTCTTCGAGCCGCCTGCTGGTGCAGGAATCGATCTACGATGAGTTTACCGCACGGGTGTCGGAGCGCGCGGCCCGCATCAAGGTGGGTCATCCCCTCGACCCCGCCACGGAGGTCGGGCCGCTGATTCATCCCCGGCACCTGGAAAAGGTGCTGGGCTATTTCGCGATCGCCAGGGAGGAGGGCGCTGTGGTGGCCACTGGCGGCAGCCGCGCAAACGATCCCAACGGCGGCAACTACGTGCTGCCGACGCTCTTCACCGGCGCCAACGGCGGCATGCGCATCGCCCGGGAAGAGATCTTCGGGCCGGTACTGACGGCCATTCCGTTCCGCGACGAGGCCGAGGCCGTCGACATCGCCAACGACGTGGCCTACGGACTCGCCGCCTACGCCTGGACCGGCGACCTGGGCCGCGCCCACCGGTTGGGGCGCGACCTGGAAGCCGGCATGATCTGGGTGAATTCGGAAAACAACCGTCACCTGCCGGCGCCGTTCGGCGGCATGAAGGCGAGCGGCATCGGCCGCGACGGCGGCGACTACAGCTTCGACTTCTACATGGAAACCAAGAACGTGTGCATCG